>CACMRM010000002.1 GCA_902616145.1 uncultured Pelagibacteraceae bacterium | reverse complement strand
TGGAATTACTGGTCAAGATGGATCAATTTTAGCTGATTATCTTCTTAAAAAAGGGTACAAAATTATTGGAATTAAAAGAAGATCCTCATCCTTTAATACTGAAAGAATAGACCATCTATATAATAATAAGATTTTAAATAAATCTTATTTCCCTTTTTACGGAGATTTAACAGATTCTACAAATCTTATAAGGATTATTCAGCAAACAAAGCCAAATGAAATTTATAATTTAGCCGCACAGTCACATGTTAGAACAAGTTTTGAAACACCTGAATATACTGCTAACGCAGATGCACTTGGGACACTTAGATTGTTAGAAGCTATAAGAATACTAAAAATGGAAAAAAAAGTAAAATTTTATCAAGCCTCAACATCAGAGATATTTGGAAACACAAAGATACCACAAAACGAAAAAACTCATTTTTCTCCTGCCAGTCCTTACGCTGTTTCAAAATTATTTTCATATTGGACAGTAGTAAATTACAGAAAAGCTTATGATATGTTTGCTGTGAACGGTATATTATTTAATCATGAGGGTGAAAGAAGAGGTGCGACTTTTGTTACGAGAAAAATTACAAGGGCTGTAGCTAATTATTATCTTGGTAACAAAGAAATTCTGTATTTAGGCAATTTGAATGCAAAACGAGATTGGGGTTATGCAGAGGATTATGTAAAAACTATGTGGAAGATGCTTCAACAAAAAAAACCATCTGATTATGTGATCTCAACTGGGGTAAGTAAATCTGTTAGACAATTTGCTGAAGAAGCATATAGCTGTATTGGAGTAAAAATTAATTGGAAGGGCAAAGGTTTGAATGAGTTCGGAATAGATAAAAAAACTAAGAAAACTATTATTAAAATTGATAAGTATTATTTTAGACCGACCGAGGTGCACGAATTAAGGGGCGATTCTTCTAAAGCAAGAAAAGAACTTGGGTGGAAACCTAGTACTTCATTTAAACAATTAGTAAAAACAATGGTTTCTAAAGATATTCATAAAATCAAAATGTCTAATCAAAACTAAATTTAAATCTTGCAAAAGTTCTTAATAAAGTAAAAAAATATCTTACGCACATATAAATATAATTTAAATTAATAGTGACAACAGTTTTTGAGAAACCTGATGCTCTTTCAGAGTCTTCAAATGGTATTTCGTCAATTTTCATTTTATTCTTTTTTAATTCAATTATTAAGTCTACGAAGTAATCGCCGTAAAAACCACTTAAAGAATATTTTTTAAAAAAAATTTTTTTTACACATATAAAACCACTTGTATAATCTGTAATATCATTAAAAAACAAAAGTTTACAAATTTTGTTATATAGATAACTTTGGTTTTCGTTTATTTCTTTTTTTAAGTGTTTTTTATTAAAATATCGCTCGCTATCTTTTAAAAATCTAGAGGCAATTACTGCATCAAAATTTTTAGATTTATTGATGAATTCGTCAATATATTTAGGAGGGTGTTGAAAATCTGCATCCATCCAAATCACATATTCATAAATAGATAAATTTATACCCTCATTTATCGATGCAGCTAAATTATTCTTTTTATCTGTTCTGATAATAGTTTTTAAAAAATCTTTCTTTTCTTGGTATTTTTTAACAGTTTCTATTGTTCCGTCTGTAGAATTATCGTCTACAACGATGATCTCAAAATTTAAATTTCTTTTAATAAATATATAAGATATTTCGTCGATTAATTTTAAAATATGACCTTTTTCATTCAAAGTGGGTAGGATAATACTAAAACTCATATTTACTAAATTTATAACAATTGTTATTAATAATTTGTTTATTTTTAATGATTCAAAATATAACATATAAAAACAAGACTCTTGCAATAATAATTAAAGCAGATTTTCTTAAAAAAAAGGGAGTAAATTTTTTTACTAATAAGAAATTTATTCAACAAGTGGCTTATATGAATCATCCAAAAAATTATTTGATACAACCGCACTTACACAAAAATATAACTAGAAAAATATCTGGTACCTCAGAGGTTTTAATTATTCTTAACGGAAAAATGAGAATTGATTTCTTTAATAGAAGAAAGGTCTTCCTTTTTAGTAGGGTAGCTAACAAAAATGATATTATCGTGCTAATCAGTGGTGGGCATGGATTTAAAATGTTAAAAAATTGTAAGTTTATAGAGGTAAAACAAGGGCCTTTTTTTCCAAAAAAAGATAAACATAAGTTTTAATGAAAAAACTAATACCGGTAAATATTCCTAAAATTTTTCAAGAAGATAAAAAATATATTAATCAAGCTTTAAAGACTAATTGGATTTCATCTGAAGGGCCTTATGTAAAAAAGTTTGAATATAAATTTTCAAAATTTAACAAAAAAAAATTTGGTGTTGCTGTTTCTAATGGTACCGCTGCTCTTGAAATTGCTATAAAATCTTTAGGTTTAAAGAAAAACTCTGAAGTCTTAATCCCGTCATTTTCAATAATATCAACTACTAATGCCGTTTTAAAAAATAATTTAAAACCAGTTCTAGTAGATGCTGATCTAGACACGTGGAATATGAATGTGGAGAAAACGATTAATAAAATTACATCAAAAACAAAAGCTATAATTATTACTCATATTTATGGCCTTCCCGTAAATTTAAAAAAAATCATTAAAGTTGCAAAAAATAAGAAAATAATAATTATCGAAGATGCGGCTGAGGTAATCGGTTTAAAATATAATAATAAAATTTGTGGAAGTTTTGGGGATATAAGTACCTTTAGTTTTTATGCGAACAAACATATTACTACTGGTGAAGGAGGTATGATTTGTACGAATATAAAAAAATATTATGAGAAGTGTAAATCTTTAAGAAACTTATCTTTCTCCAAGTCTTACTATAATAGATTTAATCACGATGATATTGGATGGAATTACAGATTATCAAATCTTCAAGCAGCCTTGGGATACGGCCAATTAGAAAACATTAATTGGATATTAAAAAGAAAAAGAGAGATAGGAAATCTTTACTATAAAAAACTTAAAGATAACAAAAAAATCCTATTGCAAAAAAACAAAACTTCTTATGCAAAAAATATTTACTGGGTTTTTGGAATTTTGCTAAAAAAAAACTCTTCATTTAATAGAGAAAAAATAATGAAAAAACTTTACAAATATAAAATCGAGACAAGACCCTTTTTTTTATCTATGAACAAACAAAAAATATTTAGGAAATTGAAGTTATTTAAAAAATCCAAAATGCCAAATTCTGAATACTTATCTAAAAATGGTTTTTATATTCCATCAGGTCTTGGTTTAAAAAATTATCAAATCAATTATATAGCAAATACATTACAAAAAATTTTAAATTAAACATATTTAAAAACAATAATTGCATAACCAACACAGATTATTGTCGCTATCCATAGAATGCTGCCAACAAAGGCCAGCCAAAATAGGTGAATGAATGCACTTCCTAACAATGAGATAAATAATCTATCTCCTCTAGTAGTATCTAAACCTAATATTCCTTTTCTTGGACCGCCTCCTGGTGATTTTTTTTCCCAAATAACCATTGCTGTTAAACATAAAGCTATAAAAATAAAAAATGCTGCAGTTTGCCAAGTCCATGCCATCCAAGTGATAAATTCAAAATCAAAGAATCCCTTTTCTTTCTTTTTGGCCATATCACCCCACGTGGCGGCATTTAAAACATTAAACATCATCATACTCGTCCTAACGCAAATCCTTTTGCTATATAGTTTCTTACAAAGTAAATTACTATTGCGCCAGGTATTATTGTTAAACTGCCTGCTGCTGCTAATAAACCTAATTCATAACCAGATGTACTGGCTGTTCGAGTCATGGTCGCAGCTATAGGTTTGGCTGCTACAGCTGTAAGTGTTTTAGCTAATAATAATTCTACCCAAGAAAACATAAAACAGAAAAACATAGTAATACCTATGCCTGCAGTAATAGTGGGTATGAATATTTTAAAGAAAAATCTCCAAAAAGAATAACCATCCACATAAGCTGTTTCATCTAATTCTTTTGGCACAGAAGACATAAATCCTTCTAAAATCCAAACTGCTAAAGGGATATTAAACAAACAATGTGATAAAGCTACAGCCACATGAGTATCAAACAAGTTAACTGATGAATAAAATTGAAAAAATGGCAAAGCAAATACTGCTGGTGGGGCCATTCTGTTAGTTAATAGCCAGAAAAATAAATGTTTATCCCCTAAAAATTTATATCTTGAAAAAGCGTAAGCTGCAGGTAGTGCAGCTGCCACTGAAATTACGGTATTCATAACTACGTAATAAATAGAATTAAGATATCCAGTATACCAAGTACTGTCGGTAAAAATTTTCTTATAATTATCTAATGTAAATTCTTGAGGCCATAATGTGTAAGTGTTTATAATCTCAGTTGTTGTTTTAAATGACATGTTAAGCAACCAATAAATTGGAAGCATCAAGAAAATAATATAAATTGTAGGAACTACCCACTTAGCTTTCTTCATGATTTCTCCTCATTTCTCATCATTAATGTATAGAATACCCAACAAACTAAAAGTACTATAAAGAAGTATATCAACGACATTGCTGCAGCTGGTCCTAAATCAAACTGTCCTAATGCCATTTTAACTAAATCTATAGATAAAAATGCAGTAGCATTACCTGGACCGCCTCCAGTTAAAACAAATGGCTCTGTATAAATCATGAAACTGTCCATGAATCTTAAAAGTATTGCAATCGTTAATACTTTTTTCATTTTAGGTAATTCAATTTTCGTAAAAATTGCCCAACGACTAGCCCCATCTATTTCTGCTGCTTGATAGTAAGCAGGTTGAATAGATCTTAATCCTGCATAAGACAATAAAACTACTAGTGATGTCCAATGCCACACATCCATTAGTATTGTTGTGAACCAAGCATCACCAATTTGTTGAGTAAAGTTATAATCAAATCCTAAAGCATTAAGTGAATGACCTAAGAAACCAATATCTGGTAAAGCAAAAATATTCCACATTGCTCCTACGACGTTCCATGGAATCAAAAGAGGCATGGACATTAAAACTAAACAAATAGGCACTCCTATTCCCTCTTTAGGCATAGTAAGTGCAATAGCTATGCCTAATGGAATTTGAATAAATAAAATTATAAATGTAAATAAAAATTGTCTACCAAGTGATGCGTGAAATCTCTCGGATAACATGATTTGTTTAAACCATCTTGTGCCTTCCCACATAAAAACATTATTTCCGAAAGTTTCCTGGAAAGCATAGTTTACTACTGTCATTAATGGGATTATGGCATTAAAGGCTACCAGCACAAATACTGGTATTACAAAAAACCATGCTTTTTGATTTACTGTTTTATTCATTCAATTATCCAACTATCTCCATATGTATAAGTATATTCTTTTTTAAATTTTAAAAATGCAGATCCTGACGGAACATTTTCATTAGATTTTGCAATAATTTTAATTTTTCCGGTTTCACTTTCAGTATCTACAATTTTATGCCTTCCTGTATTGCTTACCGATAAAACTTTAACTGGAATTCCTTCATTGCTAAAAGATATAAATTCAGGTCTCACACCAACTTCTGTCTTATTAAAATTGCTTTTTTTAATTTGTTTGTGAGTTTCTATTTTTTTTCCATTAACGATCACATCGTTTCCTTTAATTTGACAAGGTAAAACATTCATACCTGGTGAACCAATAAAATATCCTACAAATGTATGCTTTGGCTTTTCAAACAAATCTACTGGTGTTCCTGTTTGAACAATTTGACCTTCATGCATTACAACTACTTGATCAGCAAATGTTAAGGCCTCTGTTTGATCGTGTGTTACGTAAATCATTGTTCTATTAATTTTTTGATGAAGTTCTTTAAGTTTAGATCTTAAAATCCATTTCAAATGTGGATCGATTACTGTTAATGGTTCATCAAACATAATAGCATTTACATCTGACCTTACCAGTCCACGCCCTAGTGAAATTTTTTGTTTACCATCTGCAGTTAGACCAGAAGCTCTATTGTTTAATGTTGAAGATAATTCCAACATTTCAGCTATCTCATGAACTTTTACTTTGATTTCTTCCTCTGGAATTTTTCTATTTCTTAAAGGAAAAGCTAAATTATCATACACTGTCATCGTGTCATAAATAACCGGGAATTGAAAAATCTGTGCGATATTTCTTTCTACAGGATTCAATCCAGAAATAACTTTATCATCAAACAATATATCGCCTTTAGTTGGTTTAATTAGTCCAGAAATAATATTTAACAATGTTGTCTTTCCACAACCTGAAGGGCCTAATAAAGCATAAGCGCCCCCATCATTCCAATCAATGTCTACGCCTCTTATTGCCCAGTCAGCGTCTGAGGATTGAGTTTTTAAATAACTATGGCTTAAACCTTTTAATGTAACTTTAGCCATTAGATACTAACCTTTCATTTTGATCAAAATAAACAAACTCATCTGTATTCATGTATAGATTCATCTCATCGCCAACGTTTTTTTGAAAAACTCCGTTAGACAAAGAAACCCAATTCAAATTTCCGTTTGTAAAGTGGATTAAGCTCTCAGAACCACTAATTTCAGAGATTAAAACTTTACCTTTTATCTCAAGTGTATTGTTGCCCTCTTTATACGTTGTAATATTGTGGGGTCTAATACCTATTTTATATTCACCATCTTTGATATTTAAATTAGTCTTCCATTGAATGTCATTTTGTAAAAATGAACACTGGTCTCCTGATTTTTTTATTTTAGCAATATTCATTGGTGGATCACTAAAGACCTGGGCTGAAACTAAAGAGTTAGGTTTATTATAAGTATCTAAAGTTTTTCCATATTGAATAATCTTACCTTCCTGTAATGTTGCAGTATTACCACCTAAGAGTAAAGCCTCTGAGGGTTCTGTAGTTGCGTAAACTACAATACAATCTCTATTTTCAAATAATTTTGGTAATTCTTCTCTCAATTCTTCTCTTAATTTAAAATCTAAGTTAGCAAGTGGTTCATCTAAAAGAATTAGGTCTGAGTCTTTTACAAGTGCTCTTGCTAAAGCAGTTCTTTGTTGTTGTCCTCCGGAAAGTTCGTTTGGTTTTTTATTCAACATTCCAGAGAGTTTTAGTAATTCTGCAACTTTTCCAACTCTTTTTTTTGTTTCATCTGAACTTACTCCAGTAATTTTTAATGGAGATGCAATGTTGTCATAAACTGTTAAATTGGGGTAATTAATAAATTGCTGGTAAACCATTGAGACATTTCTTTTTTGAACTTTCATACCTGTCACATTCTCGTTGTTAAACCAAATCTCGCCTGATGTTGGTTTATCTAAGCCAGCCATTATCTGCATTAAAGTCGTCTTTCCAGCTAAAGTAGACCCTAAAAGAATATTAATTGTATTTTTTTCTAATTTTAAATTTGTTGGATAAATATGAGTATCTAGCCCTATTTTTTTTTCTACGTTTTTTAATTCTAAGCTCATATTTTTTTGAAATCTGTTTTAAAAAAAGGGGGCCGTTAAGCCCCCTTTAAATTTAGATTAAACCTAAATTACTTCCAAGCTCTTTCGAATGGAACTGTTTTACCTTTAGGTTTCTCATTTCGTTTAGCTTTTGGTGATCCTGGTTGTTTCAACCAATAATCAGCACCTTTCGGTTTAGCTAATCTTGGACCACATCCACCGTATGTATTGTTTGCTTTATCAGCAGCTTCCATACGAGACATAACTAAGTTCATCTCTTCTGCAAGACGATCCATAGCTTGTTGTGGAGTAAACGCACCTGAGTTTACATCTCCAATTTGTTGCCACCAGATTTGTGCAAGTTTCGGATAGTCCGGAACATTGATACCTGTTGGTGACCACAATACTCTATTTTTAGATCTGTAGAATTCTACAAGTCCACCAAGTTTTGGAGCTCTTTTAGTAAAGTGTTTGTGGTTAATTGTACTATCTCTTATGATAGTTAAACCAACATCACTTTTCTTAAGATCAACAGTTTTTGATACTACGAACTGAGCGTATAACCATGCAGCTTTTCTTCTGTCAACTGGAGTAGACTTGAATAAAGTCCATGATCCAGCATCTTGATAACCAAGCTTCATACCTTCATCCCAGTAAGGACCTTTTGGTGATGGTCCCATTCTCCATAAAGGATTACCGTTATCATCAACTGTTTTGTTTCCTGTACTCTTTGGAGCAACCATTGATGCCGTGAATGCTGTATACCAGAAAATTTGCTGTGCAACGTTTCCTGATGATAAAGCTGGCAGAGACTGATAGAAGTCCATCGCTGCAGCACCTGGAGGTGCATAAGCTCTTAACCACTCGTCCCATTTTCTGATTGCATATACGGCAGCAGGACCATTAGCAGCCCCACCTCTTGCTACGTCAGCACCAACTGGGTTACAAGAACCTTTTTCCATTCTTATTCCCCACTCGTCAACTGGTACACCATTTGGTTTACCAACTGAACCTGCACCAGCCATTGATAACCACGCGTCAGTCATTCTCCATCCTAAGTCTGGAGCTCTCTTACCGTAGTCCATGTGACCGTATACTCTAACACCGTCGATATTCTTTACGTCTTTTGTAAAGTATTCAGCGATATCTTCGTAAGCAGACCAGTTTACTGGTACACCTAGATCGTATCCGTATTTAGCTTTGAAACCTTTTTTGATTTCAGGTCTGTCAAACCAATCTTTTCTAAACCAGTAAAGGTTAGCAAATTGTTGGTCAGGTAATTGATATAAATCACCATCTGGACCTGTAGTAAATGATTTACCGATGAAATCATCGATATCTAATGTTGGTAAAGTTACATCTTTACCTTCACCTTTCATCCACTTTGTTAAGTTTACTGCTAACTGAAGTCTAGAGTGCGTACCGATCAAATCAGAGTCATTGATGTATGCATCATATAAGTTTCTTCCAGTTTGCATTTGAGTTTGTACAGCTTGTACTACTTCTCCTTCTCCAAGTAACTGGTGATTTACTTTGATTCCAGTTATCTCTCCAAAAGCTTTTGTTAAAACTTTTGACTCATATTCGTGAGTTGGAATAGTTTCTGACAATACGTTTATTTCCATTCCTTTGAATGGCTTTGCGGCATCGTGAAACCAATTAAGTTCTTTCTCTCTTTCTTTTGCAGAAATTGTCGAAAGACTAAACTCACCATTTGACCATTTCTTAATTGCAGCTCCGTGTCCGTCAGCTACAGCGTTTGAAATAGTTAATAGAGAAATTGAAACAGCAACAGCTAAAATACTCTTCAATGTTTTAAACATAGATTATTTCCCTCGTTGTTGTTGTTATAAGTTTTGATATTCAACCAAAATTAATGTGAAAAGTACAGTGCAGAAACTTTTTAAAATTACAACTTAGAGGTGTGTGCTAATTTATTAAGGCTCTCTTGACTGCTTTTTCCCAGCCGTTAATTAGAATTGTTCTAGATTTATTTTTCATTTTTGGTGAAAATTTTTTATCTAAGTTCCAGTTTTTAGAAATATCTTTTAATGATTTGTACAACCCTATGTGCAAACCAGCCATAAAAGCTGCTCCTAAGGCGGTAGTTTCTTGAACTTTAGGTCTTAATACTTTCACATTCACGATGTCAGATAAAAATTGTGAAAACCAATTATTCATTACCATCCCGCCATCAACTTTTACAATTTTAGGTCTCAAACCGTCATGTTTCATAGCTTCAAAAAGATCGTGAGTTTGATAAGCAACCGCTTCGATGGTAGCTCTGACTATTTCTTTAGGACTTGTATCTCTAGTAATGCCGCTTAAAACTCCTCTAGCGTTAGCGTCCCAATACGGAGCTCCTAATCCAGTGAATGCTGGTACCAAATAAATATCATTATTGTTTTGAAGTGATTTGACTATTTTTTCAGTTTCAGGTGCTTTCTTAAAAAATTTCATTCGATCTCTTAACCATTGCACGCCAGCACCAGCTATAAAAATAGATCCTTCCATTGCGTATGTTGTCTTTCCATTAATTCTGTAAGCAATAGTTGTTAATAATCTATTTTTTGAGTAAATTTTTTTAGAACCTGTATTTAATAATACAAAAGCTCCAGTTCCATAAGTGCTTTTTAATGAGCCAGGTTCAAAACAACACTGGCCAATGGTTGCTGATTGTTGATCACCTACTACTCCATTAATGGGAATTGGTTTACCAGTTAGTGAGGAGTGAGTTTTTCCATAATCATCTGCACAATCTTTCACTTCTGGTAAAATATGTTTTTTAATTTTAAGGAGATTTAATATTGTATCATCCCATTTATTTGAGGATATATTATATATCATTGTTCTACTTGCATTTGTTGCATCTGTCGCATGAACTTTTCCTTTTGTAAGTCTCCAAATTAAAAAGCTGTCAATTGTACCAAATAACAACTGTTTATTATTCATCAACTGTCGCGCTTTAGGGACATTATCTAAAATCCATTTAATTTTTGTTCCTGAAAAATATGAGTCAATTAAGAGGCCGGTTTTATTAAAAACCATTGTATCCTTATTTTGCTTTCTCAACTTTTTACAAAAATCTTCAGTTCTTCTGTCTTGCCAAACAATAGCTTTATAAACTGGTTTACCTGTTTTTTTATCCCATAAAACAGTAGTCTCTCTTTGGTTAGTGATTCCAATGCTTAAAATTTCACCTTTTAAACGTCTAGCTTTTTGTATTACATCTTTTAAAGTTTTTATTGTTGTTTTCCAAATTTCATCTGGATTATGTTCAACCCACCCACTTTTTGGGAAATATTGTGTAAATTCTTTTTGTGAAGAATAAACTGGCTTACCTTTTAAATCAAATAATATTGATCTGTTAGATGTTGTTCCTGCGTCAATTGAAATTATAAACTTCTTCATCTGAAAGCCTGCCAATTTAATTCAAGTTTTTTGTCTTCAACAATAGCATTAATCATACCCAGCATTAAAGGTAATTGTTTTTCATTAAAATCCTCATTTACTTTCTTTGCAATCTCTTTAGCTAAGTCAGCACCCTCAACAGTAACTTTTTCCATTTTTGTTTTTTTTGCTTCAGAAAACGTTAGTCCCTCTCCGATATAAGTTCCCATTTTTGCATTCCTTCCTCCACCCGAGCTGACGTACAAATCACCTAACCCCGCTAATCCTCTAACGGTTTCTTTTTTTCCATTAAGGTGTTCAACAAAAATCTCCATTTCAAAAATTGATTGTTTTATTAAAGCTGATGCTGTATTTAAATAATTTTTTTCTCTGACCTCATCAGAAATATTTTTGCTACATAAACCTTTAGCTGCACCTACGGCCATTGAAAAAATATTCTTTATTGCAGCTGATACTTCTACACCATTTAAATCATTTGAATATGAAGTATGATAATAATTAGTATTCAACATATCAGCAATTTTTTTCGCGGTATTAATATCTTTGTTAGCTATAACAACACTACTATGTACCCTATTGGCCAAACCAGTTGCCAAACAAGGTCCGCCTACTGCTGAAATATTAGTATTTTTAATTCCTTTGTTTACTAATAATCTTTCTAATTTATCAACTAGTAATTCATAATTATTTTTGTAGATGCTTAATCCTTTTGTTAGCATTAATAAATTAGGCATTTGTTTTCCCTTAAAGAGATTGCTTAACTGTTCAGCAACCCATTCTATTCCTTTAGAACTAATGCCTAATACAATAAGATCGACATTTGAGTTTAAAAGTTCGGTAAATTTTTCAAATTTAAAAATCTTTATTTGTTTAGGAATTTGAATTTTTAAACCAGGGTGCAAATTTGCATTTTTTTTAAGGCTTTCAATAAAGTCATTTTCTAGATGAGTGCCCACAATATTAATATTGTGGTTATTGTCAAAACAAGGCACAGCAAAAGCTGATCCCATTGCTCCTGCTCCAATAATTACAATTTTTGACATTTAATCCTTAAAAAATATTTTTTTGAAAATTAAAAAAACTGATATTAGCTCAATTTTTCCAATAATCATAAAAATAATTAAACTAATTTTTGATGATGTTAACAAATTAGCAAAATTTAAATTTTGAAGAGTATACATTTCTGAATTTACAGTATTTGTCAAAGTTAAAATTGATAATTTAAACGAACTTTCAAAGCCTAAATTATCTATTATTAAAAAACTTGATAAAATAAATAAGCTCAAGAAAAAGGATATAAAAATTAAAAATGAAATTTTTATATTTTCATCTGAAATTTTATTCTCTTTATTAAAAATTGTTTTATTTATTACACTGTTAGGGCTTATTAACCTAATAATTTCATAAGAGGTAATTTTTAGAAGAATGTAAAATCTACTAAGTTTTATTCCTGATGAATTAGAAATTAATGACCCTCCAATAATCGTAATTAACAAAAAAAATAAACTTAAATTATTTTCTGCTTTTAAAAGTGAAATTCCTGAATTTGATAAACTACTTAAAACACTTATTATTATTTCCATTCCATTAAAATTATTAAAATAGATAAGTAATATAAGAGCTAAGGCCAAAAAAATTAAATAAAAATCTTCAACATGTTTTTTAATTAAAGTTTGTCTTTTAAAAATATTAAACAAAAAAAAGAAGTTTAAAACAGAAAATAATAATACAATAATTAAAATAGTTTTTTGAAAATTTGTAGAAATTATTTCGCTTAATGTGTCAGACGGTAAAAAACCACCATTTGAAACAAGTGTCATTGTCAAATTTAAGGAGTTAAATAATCTTACACCTGAGAAGTTGAAGGCAAAAAAAATTAAAAGACTTAATATGCAATAGAAAATAAATATTTTTGTGATATTTATTTTAAAAACTTCTTCTGATTTTAAATTACTATCACTGGCAAACGTTAAGTTTGTCATTTTATAGTTAAATTTTTTATCTGAAAATATCAAAATTAAGAAAATTAAAAAAAATAGCCCTCCTATCCATTGAGAAGATGATCTCCATAAAATTAAAGTTGGATCTAAATATTTTAAATTCTCAAAATTTGAGAATCCTGTTCCAGTCAACCCTGATATTGACTCAAAATATGCACTAATTAAATTAATATTCAAATTACTTAGGTAAAATGGAATTGAAATAAATAAACCAATTAGAAAATAAATAAAAATTATCAAAATTAGTTGTTCAATAAAGTTTATTTTTTTGTTTGATTTTCTCCCAAATAAATAAAAAGATATTCCAAAAATTAAAGATATTGCTAAAGTAATAAAATAAGACTCGATACTTAAAAAATAATCAAAATACGAAGCATAAAGAATGTTTACAAAAGCTAATATACTTACCGGAAAACAAAATAAACTTGCAAAAAAACAAATGCTTCTGTAATTCATTTGATGTTATATTGAGCCAACGCTAAAAATACTTTCTACTGCTTTAAGTTGCTCTCGTTTAGCTAAAAAGACAACTAAATCATCTTTTTCAAAAATAAAATTTGATCTAGGTATGATTACTTTATCTTTCCTTACAATAGCACCTATTCTTATATCTTGTGGTAAATTTGAGTCTCTTATCTTTTTACTTAATAGTTCTGATTTTTCTAAAATCTTAGCTTCGATAAATTCGTATTCTCCATCTAATACAGAGTAAACTGTTCCTATAGTTCCTCTATGAACATGCTCCATTATTCTTGAAACTGTAGTCATTCTTGGATCAACTAAGTCATCAATATTTAAAGAATCCTGAAGTAAATTATAGTTAGATTTATTTACTATAGCTATAGTCCTTTTTCTTAAACCAGTTTTTTCTGCTAAAACACAAGCCATCATATTATTTTCATCGTCATTAGTTAATGCTAAAACCGTCTCAGATCCCTCTAAATTTGCCTCTTTTAAAATTTCTTCATCTAAAGCATCACCGTTGATTACTATCGAAGAAGATAATTCATTTGCGATCTCCTCTGCTCTCTTTTTATCTTTTTCAATAATTTTTACTCTTAATTCTTCAAAATTTTCCTCCAACATCTTTGCTAAATTTAAACCTATATTGCCCCCACCAATAATGAGAATATTTTTGGATACCTTTTCCTCATGACCGAATGCTTTAAGTATTTGGTTAAGTTGATCGCTGCTGACTACAACATAAAGATTATCATCTTCTAAAATTTGATCATTTTTTTTTAAGTAAATAAATTTATCTTTTCTGAGCGCGCCAACAATATTTGCTTTAAAATCAGGAAATTTTTCAGTTAATTTTCTTAAAGGTATATTTTTAATCGGACAATTTTTTTCTATAGAAATTTCAAGCATTTTTACTTTATTATTACCGAAAGGAACGTTGTCAAGAGCCCCAGGAGCTTCTAGCCTCCTAAACAAAGATTTTGCTACTTCAATTTCTGGAGAAATTATTACATCGATAGGAATATTTGATTTATTAAAGAGCTTGCCCCATTTACCTTCTAAAAAATCTTTAGTTCTTATTCTCGCAATTTTTTTCGAAACATTAAATAAAGAGCTTGCTAATTGACAAACAATCATATTTGTCTCGTCATTTCTTGTAACTGCAATTATCATATCGGCATTCTCAGCTCCAGCATTTTCTAGAACTGTTGGCGAAGATGCTCTTCCTACTATCCCTTTAACATCTTGTGTATCATTTATTTTTTTTATGTCCTCAGATGATTGATCTATAACAGTTACTGAATGACCTTGTGTTGATAATTGTTTACTTATAGAAAAGCCGACTTTGCCAGCTCCACATATGATTATATTCATTTTAATTTATACCTTTAATGCCGAGCTCTTTTAATTTTCTGTGAAGTGCGGATCTTTCCATTCCAATAAAATCAGCCGTTTTTGAAATGTTACCATGATTTCTTTTTAATTGAGTCGTAAGGTACTCTTTCTCAAAGTTTTTTCTTGCCTCCTTTAATGGAGAAGAAAAAGATTTTTCTAAAATATCATTACTTATATGATCAGATTGAGATGGATTTAGGATATCACCTATTAATTTATTGATATTAGACTTTGTCTCATTCGATGATAAAATTGTAATTCTTTCAACTAAATTTCTAAGCTCTCTTACATTTCCTGGCCAATTATATGAATATAGATTATCATTATCCATATCAATATTAGGTATTTGCACACCATTAATTTCAGAAAGCTTTTCTTTAAAGTATTCAATCAATAAAGGTATATCTTCTGTTCTTGAGGTTAGTGAGTTTAACTCGATGGGTATTACATTTAATCTGTGAAATAAATCCTCTCTAAATTTATTCATTTTTACCAAATCTTGTAAATCTTTTGATGTAGAAGAAATAAGTCTTATATTTACATGAATATCTTTTGAACCATTTAATCTTTTAAATTTTTGATCAATTAAAACTCTTAAAACATTTGCTTGTGTCTGGTAAGGGATTTCAGATACTTCATCAATAAGTAAAGTGCCTTTATTAGCTCTTTCTAAGGCGCCAAATGATATATTTCCATCATCAAACTCTTCGCCGAATAATTCCTTTTCATAAGTATTTTCTTTTAATAATGCTGCGTTAATTATTACAAAAGGCTCTTTAGATCTAAGAGAATTTTTATGAATTTTCCTAGCCACAAGTTCTTTTCCTGTTCCTGTTTGGCCAGAAATTAACACTCTACTCTCCGAAGTGGATAATTTTTCAATAATTTTTTTTACACGCATTATTGACGGACTTTTTCCTATCAAATCAAATGAGTGAAAAAGTTTATTTTCTATAAGATCTCTTTCTTTTTTAAGAGCGGATGACTCTAAAGCTCTATTTACATAATTTAAAATTTTTTCTTTAGAGAAAGGCTTTTCAATGAATTCATAGGCACCAAGCCTAGTAGCTTCTACTGCTATTTGAACAGTTGCGTGGCCAGAAATCATTATTACTGGAATAAGTTTATTCTTTTTTATAACAAGTTTAAGTAAATCTATTCCATCTCTGTCAACTTTATCTAATTTTATGTCTATGATTGCAAGATCAGGGAGTTTTTTGTTAATTTCAAAAACTGCCTGATCGTAGTTAGCGGCTGTTCTCACTCTAAAGTTTTGGTCTATTAAAATGTTACTCACTAATGAGCGAATATCTGGGTTATCATCTATGACTAATATTTCTTTATGCATTTAATTTTGGGAAAGATATATTAATTATCGTTCCTCTATCTTTTTTATTGTTTTTAATTGAAAATTTTCCTGAATGTTCATTAATGATTTTGGTCACAATAGGTAAGCCTAAACCTGTACCTGTTTTTTTAGTTGTAAAATAGGGTGTCATTGCTTTTTTAGCGTCTGTAATACCTGCACCATTGTCTGTCAACCTACAAATTATATAATCGTTATTACTGATTATTTCTATATCTATATTCCCTTTAAAATTAGGGTCTTTTTTTATCATTTCGTCAAACGATTCTTCTGAGTTCTTTACAAGGTTGATAAATACTCTATTAAGTTGATCTTCATCTCCGTTAATAAAAATTTCCTTATTTCTATCTAAAAAATTAATATGATTTTTTGATGTAATATTTATAAATTCTAAAGACTTTTTAATTAATGCTACAATATTAATTTTTTTTAATATCGGTCTAGGCATTCTCGCAAAATTTGAAAATTCATTTACTAATTTTTCTATATCCTTTATTTGTCTATTAATTGTTTCTAAATATTTCTCAAATTCTTTACTTTCGTTACTAAGTTTATTTTTATATTTTTCTCTCAAACTATCTATAGATAACTGAATTGGGGTTAATGGATTTTTTATCTCATGAGCTAGTTTTCTGGCTACAGTTTCCCATGCCTCATATCTTTCAGTAATAAGTAATTTATCCTGTTGCTCTTTAAGTCTTTGTATCATTGAATTAAAATTTTTATTTAATTGCCTAAATTCTTCATCAGTTTCCAAATCCGGAACTTTTACATCAAGCGCCCCTTTGCTTATGGAGTCGGATGCGCCTATTAAATTTATTATTGGTCTAGTTAATCTTGATGCAAAAGTAATAGCAATTGAAGTTGATAAAAATAATAATAAAGTTACAACAATTATATAAATTATTGCAAAAGTTACTTTTATTCCTGTTTGACTATTTTCAACTGAATAATAAAAACTTACAGCTTCCTCTGTCTCATTAAGATATCGTAAAATTTCAGGATCAATATTTCTCGATATATATAAATATGTATCTACAAGTGAATTTAATTTTATCATCACAGAGGTCTTATTCTCTAAATTATCTGAAATAAATACTGGCTTTCCCTCTAATACTTGATCAAAATCATCTTCAGAAGGAACAATAAATTCATCAGTAATTTCTCTTACGTCAGAAATTAAGATATTTCCTAAACTATCAATTAAATAAACATCATCTACTCTTCTTAAAATTTTTTCTGATTTGATAATATTTTTAAATCGAGAAGGATTTGAATAGTAAAAATTCGATGCTCTATTAAGTCCAACACTCATTAATATTACATCTGATAAAACATTTTCTTTGCTTTCCTCCAAATAATTTTTAGCAACATCAAATGAATTATTTACAGCTTTTGTAATCTGTTTATCGAAATAGTTTTGAACACCAAAATTAAATAAAAAAAGCGAAAATACTGCCACTATTAAAGATGGGATAACAGTGAACAACGAGAAAACAGAAATATACTTTAAGTTTGTTTGTGCGCCTTTCTTATTTTTTTTGCCTGTATAATAGAATCTATAAAAATTTTTAAAAATTAAACTAAAAAAAATTAATAAAAGAAAAATATCTATTAAAAGTAAAGTCTGTAAGTTTTTATCTGTTAATTTTACAAATCCTTCATTAATAAATGTTAAAAAGGTTACGATCCCCATAAAAATACATAAAAATGAGGATAAAATAATCCAATTAAAATTTTTAATTATCTTAAACATCTTAAATAAACATTAAATATCTTTATAAATATTATATAAGTTTATACCATGAGTTTTTCTTTAATAATTCTTGCTGGAGGTAATAGCCATAGATTTAGGTCTAATATTGGCAAACCATATCAAAAAATAGCTGGCAAATCATTAATTGAAATTAACGTTAATAAAGCCCTTAAATTTAAACAAATAAAAAAGATAATTCTCGTTTATAACAAAAAAGACTCTAAAAGAGTAAAATCTCTCAATATCAAAAATGTGAAATTAATTATTGGCGGGAAAAATAGACAGCAATCTACTTTTAATGCTCTTAAATATTTAATTAAGCAAAAAAGAACAAATAAAGTTTTAATTCATGATGTTGCGAGACCTAATTTTTCAACTAAGCTTTTAGCCTCAATATTAAGGAATATGGCTACCGCTAAAGCAGTGATCCCAAAATTAAAAGTTCAAGATGCAATAAAACAAATTATAGACTCGAGTAAAGAAGAATACATTTTGAGTAAAAAAAGAGATAATTTATTTTTTACTCAAACTCCTCAAGCCTTCAATCTTAGAGAAATATTTCATTTACATAAAACTTATTCTAGTAAATACAAAGATGATGATTTGTCTTTGTATATGGATCTAAATAAAGTTAAGTTAATAGAGGGAGAAAAAAATAATTTTAAGATTACAGATTTATCAGATTTTGAAATTCTGAAAAATATTTATAAATCTAAACAATCCGTTGGAATTGGTTTTGACGTTCATAGACTGGCTCCTAAAAAAAAACTTTTTCTCGCAGGCTTAAAAATCAAATCTAAATTAGGAACACTCGGTCATTCTGATGGAGATCCTGTTCTTCACGCAATTACTGACGCAATTTTAGGAGCTTGTAAAATGGGAGATATCGGTCAAATGTTTTCAGATAAAAGCAGGAAATTTAAAAATATCAGATCAACAATTTTACTTAAACGAGTCGTAAACCTAGTTAAATTAAGGGGATATTTTATAAATAATGTTGATATTAATATAATTACTCAAACGCCTAAAATAAAAAATTTAAAAAATAAAATGGTAAATAGTATTGCTAACCTTTGTGAAATTCCAAAAAATCAAATTAATATCAAAGGAAAGACTTCGGAAAAATTAGGTGTTATAGGAAAAGAGAAGGCAATAGCGTGTGAAGTTATATGTTCAGTTATTAAATATGATTAAAACTATAAATTATTTATTTGTTACATGTTTAGGTATTGGATCCTTTAGATTTGCGCCGGGAACTGTAACCTCTTTAGTTACAACTATTTTTTTATACAGTTTATTTCATATAATTAATTTATCTTCTGGTATTATATTATTAATTTTGTTGATAGTTTTTATGTATTCATTTTATGCAGTATCAGAATATATAAAATATAATGAAAATAAAGATCCTAAAGAAGTTGTTATAGATGAATTTATCGGTCAATCTATTCCAATTTATCTTTATGAAATCTCACACGGTATATTAAAAGACCCCAGGGAAGCAGCTTTGTTTTATTTATACATTTTTATCTTATTTAGATTTTTTGATATCAAAAAACCATTTCCTATAAATTTCTTCGATAAACAATTTAAAAATAGTTTTGGAGTAATAATAGACGATGTAGTTGCAGGTCTTTATGTTGTTCTTACATTAATAATCTTTATGGTAATTAAATCAAAGTTTTTCTAATGAGTTTACAAAAAAAAATAGTTTCATTGCTCAAAAGAAAAAAACTAAAGATTTCTTTAGCCGAGTCTTGTACTGGGGGAATGCTCTCTAGCACTATTACATCAGTTAGTGGATCCTCAAAAGTATTTACGATGGGTTTAGTTACCTACTCTAATCAATCAAAAATAAGCATATTAAAAGTCCCTCAAAAAATAATTAAAAGATATGGAGCTGTAAGTGTTCAATGTTGTTTGGCTATGGTTAATAACCTTGCTAAAATTAGTAAATCAAAAGTCTGTGTTTCAATAACGGGAATAGCTGGTCCTAAAGGAGGGTCTAATCAAAAACCAGTTGGTTTAGTTTATATTGGAATTAGGGCAGGAAAAAAGGTTGTTGTTAATAAATGTAATTTTAAGAATAATGGAAGAATTTTTATTCAAAAACAAACTGTAAAAAAAACTTTAAATTTATTAGTGCAGTTGATTAAACGGGATAGCTAAACTCTGGATTAACAATTGCATCTAAAAGATGTGCAGTAAAACTGTTAAGCAACAAAAAGATTCCAAAAGCGGTTAAATAAAGTATAAAAACTAGAAAATTTCTAGCCCGTTTTCTTTGCAACAATTGTTTATCTTCGGGTATCCATTCTTTAGATTTAGACTTAAAATCATAAGAAAACATCCAATAAGTAAGGTTAGTTTCGTTAGGGTCACCAGTTCTAATTTTTTGTATATATGAAGATAAGAATTTAAAAGTTAAAATAAATAAAATTAATAAAAAAGATATTGTAAACATTATTTATATAATTTAATTGCTCTTTCCTCAAAAGCTTTGGCAATCTTATTTAAACCAAGCTCGAAAGATTTTTTCATTATTCCATTCAAAATTGGATTTTTCAATTCAAAATCAATAAAAAATTCTAGCTGCGTCGAGTTGTTTACTTCTTTAAATTTCCATTCATTTTTTAGTTGTTTTAATGGGCCCTCAAGATTTGTAACTATAATAGTGTTCTTTTCCTTGTAATAAGATACATAGCTTGAAAAAGTTTCATTTAAAATACTCTTCCCGACTTTAAGATCTCCATTAAAAGTTATTAAATCTTCACTTTCGTGTTTGTCATAAACTTTACCCTCAATACACCAAGGAACGAATTCAGGATACTTTTCTATATCAAGAACCATCTCGACTAACTGATCTTTATTACAAGGAATTATTTTTTTTATTGACGCTGAAGACATCCAAGCTTTTTATTTCTTGCATCCTGTAATTTTCTAAAATCTTCATCGGCATGATAAGAAGATCTTGTTAAAGGCGATGAGGAAACAAGTAAAAACCCCTTTGTCTTTGCAATTTGCTCAAAATCTCTAAATTCATCGGGATGGTAATAACGATTTAATGGATGATGTTTGGGAGATGGCTGTAAATATTGTCCAATAGTTATAAAATCTACTTCAGCGGATCTGAGGTCATCCATCACTTGAATAACTTCATCTTTATTTTCACCTAATCCGACCATTATACCCGATTTAGTAAAAACTTTACTATTAAATTTTTTTGCATTTTTCAAAAGTTCTAATGAAGCAAAATATCTAGCTCCTGGTCTGACAGTGGGATAAAGTCTTGGGACTGTTTCTATGTTATGATTAAAAACATCAAGGTCAGCTTTTAAAACTTTCTTGTAGGCCTCTCCTTTTCTTAAAAAATCGGGAGTTAAAACTTCAATTGATATTTGTGGATTTTTTTCTCTAGTAGCCTTAACAACTTTGTAAAAATGCTCTGATCCGCCATCGTCTAAATCATCTCTGTCTACAGAAGTTATTACAACATGTTTTAAATTTAAATTTTGCACCGCTTTTGCAATTTTTACGGGCTCAAAAATATCTAAGTCAGTTGGTTTACCAGTTTTGACGTCACAAAACGCGCATGCTCTTGTGCATGTGTCACCCATAATCATAAAAGTAGCGTGCTTTTTGCTCCAGCACTCAGTAATATTTGGACAATTTGCTTCCTGACAAACTGTTACTAAGTTATTTTGATTGACGACTTGTTTAGTTTCAAAAAAAATTTGCGAGTCTACGATCTTTGACCTAATCCACTCTGGTTTTCTTTTTATTGGATTAAAAGGTTTATTAACTTTTTCAGGGTGTCTCGGTTTTTGGCTCATTTCAATTTAATAACAATTTCGTCTTTTGTTCCATATCTAAATTTTTCTCTATAAAGCATATCTAAATAATCTAAATCATTTTTTTTTACTAATGATATTTTATGTTCTAAATCTACAATTTTATTTGTCAAAATCTTATCTTTATTCACTAATTCTCCATAAATTTTTTTCTTTTCAAAGAAAGAAATCAATCCTCTCTCACCGCCAATAAGATTAATTCCAACATATAAAGTTAAGAATATATTTATTAAAATAAACTTTTTATTTTTAAAACTTTCAATTAGTCGCATGATCTAGACTTTAGCCATTTTAGCAAGATTTCCAAGCTCTTCTTCAATACGTAATATTCTATTGTATTTAGCTACTCTTTCTGACCTTGCAAGAGATCCAGTTTTTATTTGTGATGACATTGTAGCTACAGCCAAATCAGCAATAAATGTGTCTTCTGTATCCCCAGATCTATGAGAAATAATTGTATTAAAATTTGCTGCTTTTGCAATTGATATAACTTCTAGGGTTTCAGTTAAAGTTCCTATTTGATTGGGCTTTACTAAAATACAATTAGCTGATTTTTCTTTAATTCCTTTATTAAGACGCTTAGAGTTCGTAACAAATAAATCATCGCCCACTATTTGAACGTCCTTTCCAATTTCAGCAGTAATTTTTTTCCAAGACTCCCAATCCTCTTCAGCAAATGGATCCTCTATTGATTTTATTGGATAGTTAGAAATTAATTTTTTGTAGTAATTAATATTGTCAACAACAGAAGTATAATTTGTAGACTTTATTGAATACTCCCCTTTTTCATTAATTAATTCATTAGCTGCTACATCAAGACAAATAACTATATCTTTGCCCGGTTTTAAATTTGATTTTTCGACAGCATCAACAATAAATTCAAGTGCTTCTTCATTTGAATTTATAGATGGTGCAAAGCCACCTTCATCCCCAACATTAGTAAGCATTTTATTAGATTTTAAAATCTTTTTTAAATTTTGGATAACGATGTAACATTTTTCGATAGCATCCATAAAATTTCTAGCGGAATCTGGCCTAATCATAAACTCTTGAATATTTAGGTCATTATCAGCATGTGCTCCACCATTAATTATGTTCATTAGTGGTATAGGTAAAGAAAAATCGCTGCCTAAATTTTTAAATAAAGGCTTTTTATTGTTTAATGCTGCGCATTTAGAAATAGCTAATGAAACTGCGAGCATAGCGTTTGCACCAAGATTAGTTTTATTTTCACTTCCATCTAAATCTATTAAAATTTGGTCGATATTTTTTTGATTATTTGACTCTTGTCCTGATAATTTTGATGAAATTTTATTATTTATATTTTCAATTGCTAAGTTAACGCTTTTGCCTAGAAATTTATTTTCATTCTTGTCTCTTAATTCATGTGCTTCAAATGCCCCAGTGGATGCTCCCGATGGTGAAATTGCTGATGCAGAAATACCGTTATCTAAAAAAACTTCTGCTTCAACAGTTGGATTTCCTCTGCTGTCAAAGACTTGTCTGCCTTTTACTAGTTTAATTTTCACTTTATTAATTTATCTATGTCTGACAATTTTTTTAATAAGCTTTTTACTTCTTTTAATGGCACCATATTGGGACCATCAGAAGGAGCATTATCAGGATCTTCATGCGTTTCCATAAAAATTGCACTTACACCTACTGCTATAGCTGCACGTGCTAAATGAGGAACAAATTCTCTTTGGCCTCCACTTTTCTCTCCCATCCCACCTGGTTGTTGTACAGAGTGTGTTGCGTCAAAAACTATTGGGAAACCAAATTTTGACATTATAGGTAAAGCTCTCATATCAGAAACAAGTGTGTTGTAGCCAAAACTTGCTCCTCTCTCGGTTATCAAAATATTTTTATTACCCGAGTCTTGAATCTTTTTTATTACATTGGCCATATCCCAAGGAGCTAAAAATTGACCTTTCTTAACATTAATTATTTTTCCTGTTTTTGCTGCCGCTATTAAGATATCGGTTTGTCTACATAAAAAAGCTGGGATTTGTAAAACATCGACATGATTTGCAATAATAGAACATTGTTCTGCTGTATGAACATCTGTTAAAACTGGAACACCTACTTTTTTTCTAATTTTATCAAAAATTGGCAGAGACTTGTCTAATCCTATGCCTCTTTTGCCTTTAAGACTTGTTCTATTAGCTTTATCGAAAGATGTTTTATAAATAAAGTTAATGCCTAGTTCACTTGTAATTTTTTTTAACTCAGTTGAAATTTTTATTGCGTGCTCTTCACTTTCAAGCTGACATGGCCCGGAAATTAATGTGAATGGTTTGTTGTTAGCGATTTCAAAATTCGAGCATTTAACTTTATGATTATTCATTTTTTTGAACTTTTTTTTGCAGCTTTTATGAATGACGAGAATAATGGATGTGGTGATAAAGGTCTAGATTTAAATTCAGGATGAAACTGTACCCCTATAAACCAAGGATGATCTTTTAACTCTATAATTTCCGGTAATTTATTGTCTGGTGATAATCCTGAAAAAATCATTCCTTTCTTCTCAAATTCTCTTTTGTAATTAATGTTAACCTCATATCTATGACGATGTCTTTCTTGTATTTTCAATGAATTATAAATTTTACTAATTTTTGTGTCTTTTTTAAGTCTCGCTTCATAGCTGCCTAAACGCATTGTTCCGCCTAAGTTTTTGTCAGTGCCCTTTACCACTTTTCCATCTTTTGTCCATTCACTCATTAAACCTACTACTGAAGCTTTTGATGATCCAAATTCACTTGACGTTGCATTTTTTATATTTAATTGATTTCTTGCAAATTCAATTACCGCCATTTGCATACCAAAACAAATTCCTAAAAAAGGAATTTTATTTTTTCTAGCAAAATTTATAGCTGCTATTTTTCCCTCTGTGCCCCTTTTGCCAAATCCACCTGGTATTAAAATTCCAGAAACATTTTTTAATTTATTTCTAATTTCACCAGATTTTAAATAATCAGATTCTATTCTTACTAAATTGACTTTTAAATTGTTGGCTATTCCTCCATGTGTTAAAGCTTCGTCAAGAGATTTATAAGCATCTTTAAGTTCTACATATTTGCCAATAATTGCAATATTCACTTTATTTTTTGTTTCTAATACTAATTTAGTAATATTCTTCCACGGAAGAAGGTTTACTTTTTTTCTAGATTTTATTTTAAAAAATTTAAGCACTCTTTCATCTAATTTTTCTTGATTAAAACTTATCGGGGCTTCATAAATTGTTTTTACATCCACAGTTTCAATAACATCTTCAATTTCGACGTTACAAAATAAAGATATTTTATTTCTTTGATCTATTGGGATAGTTCTTTCAGACCTACAAATAATGATATCGGGTTGAATTCCAATACTTCTTAGTTCTTTGACTGAGTGTTGCGTTGGTTTAGTCTTTATTTCATCAGAGGCCCTCATATAAGGAACTAAAGTAAGATGAATAAAAAGAGTATTTTTTCTCCCTTTCTCGTTTGAAAACTGTCTTATTGCCTCCAAAAAAGGGAGGCTCTCAATATCCCCAACGGTCCCCCCTATTTCGCAAATTACAAAATCTTCTTTAGTTACATCGTTCTCTATAAATTCTTTTATTCTATTAGTTATATGAGGAATAACTTGAACAGTTTTTCCTAAATACTTTCCTTGTCTCTCTCTTTTTAAAACATCATTATAAATTTTTCCAGTTGTGATGTTATCTGTTTTTTTTGCAGATATACCTGAAAATCTTTCGTAATGACCTAAATCCAAATCAGTTTCTGCACCATCGTCTGTAACAAAAACTTCACCATGTTGAAATGGACTCATGGTTCCTGGATCAACATTTAAATAAGGGTCAAGTTTTCTGAGTCTTACCTTATAACCTCTTGATTGTAATAAGTATGCCAGTGATGCAGATGATAATCCTTTTCCTAAAGAAGAAACCACGCCGCCAGTAACGAATATATATCGCGCCATGGAAGTATGTTATACTTCAAAAATTGATAATTTCAAAGTCTTAATTACTTTGATTGTGGTATTTGTGGAAGGTTTGAATTTTCCTCTTCCTGTTTTTCCAAGACTGATTGTGTTTCACGTAACTCGTCTCTGGAAATGGAAACAATCGCAATGCTGCAAATTATAAATAAGGCTGCAATTATTGATGTAAATTTTGTTAAAAATGTTCCAACAGTTCTTGCAGACGTGAAATTATCTTGTGAAACACCCAAACCTAGCGCTCCTCCCTCTGATCTCTGAAGAAGAACAGAAATAATTAAAATTACTGCAAGTATTATATTAATTAAAATAAGAACACTCTCCATGAAGTCTATCTATAGTAATTTTTTATTATATCAATAAATTTCTTAGAAGATTTTGAAGCTCCGCCAATTAAAAAACCGTCAATTTCTTTAATTTTTTTAAACATTTCAATATTCTTTCCATCAACAGATCCGCCATAAAGTACGGCAGGACTTTTTTTCTTAAATATACTTCTCAATACTTTTTTTATAAAGGTCGTTGTTTTTTCAAGCTCAACCCTAGTTGGAATTTTACCAGTTCCAATTGACCAAATAGGCTCATAGGCAACTATGATTTTATTCTTATTAAATTTTTTTTCTAAAACTTTGAGGATTTGGTTTCTTAAAACACTAAAAGTTTTTTTATTTTTTTTTTCTTTTTTATTTTCTCCAATACAAAAAACAACTTTTAAATTATTTTTTAGAGCAAATTGAACTTTATTTTTTAACATTTCATTTGTGTCACCCTCATCACGATTATCAGAATGTCCTACTAAGGTATATTTAGCTCCAACTTTGCTAATCATGTATGGACTTATGGCGGCTGTATTAGATGAAAACTGATCTTTTTGATAGCAATTTTGCGATCCAATATAGATTTTTTTGTTTTTAAAAAATTTAGCATAACTCTCAATTAGGGTATAAGGGGGTGTTATAATTACCCCGTATTTTTTACGATTTTTATCTTTCGAATAGAAAGAATTTATTTTATTGAGAATATTTATAGATTTTGGAACACCAAACATTTTCCAATTTCCAATAAAGTATTTCATTATTTGCCTTAATATTAATTTTAATCTATAGGTGTATAATTTTAAAAACTTAATAAATTATTATAATGCTAACATCAATAGGTAAAATTTCTAAGTCTTTCTTTGTAAAACTTTTAGTAGGAATTATAATTCTCCCCTTTGTTTTTTGGGGGATGGGTGATGTCTTTCGTGGTGGAAGTCAAAATGTAATTGTGAAAATAGACTCCGAAAAAGTCAGTACACAAGAATTTATGGACTATCTTAGAAGATTGAATTTAACTGAAGATCAAATAAAGAATTTGCCAAAAACTGATTTAATTGAAAAAATTTTATCTGAATATATTGGTAAAAGAGTTATGGCACTAGAAATCGAAAAGCTTGGAATATCTATTAATGATAATTCTTTAAGGGATATAATTAAAAATGATAGTTTATTTTTTAAAGATAATAAATTTTCAAGAACTGAATACGAAAAGTTTCTTTTAAAAAGTGGAGTAACAGCCCCTTTATTTGAAGCAAATATTGTTGAGCAAGAAAAAAGAAGGCAGTTTCTGAGTTCCTTATCTAGCGGAATAGTTGTTCCAGAAATATTAGTCAACAAAGAGTATAAAAAAGAAAATCAATCAAAAACAATTAAGTACATAGATTTAGAAAAATACCACTTAAATAATAAACCTTCAGATAAGGATAAAAAAGATCTTTATGAAAGAAATAAAAATATTTTTTTCTCAGAATTTAAAAGTATCCGTTACGCACAAATTTCCCCTGAAAAAATAAGTGAAAGTAAAGATTATAACGAAACTTTTTTTAAACAATTAGATTCTTTAGAAAATAATATCCTTGATGGCCAATCTTTTGATGAAACAGTGAAAAATGCAAATTTAATCGTTTTTTCATTAGATAAAATAAACGCAAATAAAGAGGACGAAAACAAAAATAAAATAAAAAATCTTTCAGATAGTTTGTTTAAAAAGATCTATAATTTAAAATCAGAAAAGTCACCTGAAATAATTAATTTAGACAACAAATATTACTTAGCAGAAATAATTAGTGTTGAAAAAAAAAATAGACCAATTGATGATCCGCAAGTACAAGAAGCCTTAAATGCTCAACTAAATTTTAAAACTAAAATAGAAAATAACACTTCTATTATAAAAGATATTAGCTTAGGTGCACTTAATAAAGAAAAATTTAGCGAATTTGCGGCTGACAATAAGTTAGATATAAAAGATTATAAAATAAATGATTTAAAACAAAATGAAATTTTTTCTGAGGGAATAATTAAAAGAATTTTTCTTACTAAAGATGGTGAAATAGATTTAATAACAAATAACACTCTCACTAAAAGCTTTTTAGTTTTAGCAGTTTCAACTAAATATAAAGATTTAGATAAAGATAGTAATGAGTATGAACAGTATGAGGCAAAAGCTAGATTAAATTTAATAAACAAAATTTACCAATCTCATGATAATAATCTTAATAAAAAATACAATGTTGAGTTAAATCAAAGAACAATAGAGCGGGTTAAAAATTCATTTTGATGGGAATAAATATAAGTTTAGATAAGTTTAAAAAAAATCACCTTAGAAAAAAAAATCAAGTCCTGTTTAAATCTTTATATTGCAAAGACTATAATAGAGTTGAAAACCTTTACAAATTTCTTTTAGCTGAAAAAAATAGTTTTATTTTTGAGTCTGTTGAGAAAGGTTCTATAAGAGGTAGATACACTATAATAGGACTGAATCCCGATAAAATTTGGGACATTCAAAAAAATATAGTTAGCTTGAATTTAAATAACGAAGGAAAAAAAACTAGGATTAAAACTAATCCTCTTAAATTTCTGAATAAACTTATAAAAGAGTTTAAAATTGAAATTCCAAGACAATTGCCGTCAATGGCTTCTATGTTGGTTGGTTACTTTTCCTATGACGTAATTCGTTATGTTGAGAGAATTCCAAACAAATGTAAAGATGATCTAAAGATTCCTGATGTAAGACTTTCTCGCCCTAGAAATTTAGTTATTTATGATAATCTTAAAAAAAAAATTTATTATATAGAAAATGTTTATGCAGATTCAAAAATTAAAAATTACAATCATGCATATAATGAAATACTTAAAAAATTTGAGTTGTATGAAAGTTTTGAGAATATAAAGTTACCTGATCAATTTACTTTTAGATCTAATAAAAATAAAATCAAATCAAACACATCTAGAGGTAAATTTAAAACACTTGTTAAGAAGGCTAAATCTTACATTAAAAAGGGTGACATTTTTCAAGTTGTTTTGAGTCAAAGATTTGAGAGAAAAATAAATAAGAAACCAATTGAAATTTACAATCATTTAAGAAAGTCGAACCCTTCTCCATTCATGTTTTATTTTAATTATAGAGATTTTAATATCCTCGGTAGTAGTCCAGAAATATTAGTTAGACTAAGGAAGGGTGAAGTTACGATAAGACCGATTGCAGGAACTAGGCCCAGAGGAAGCACACTTAAAGATGATAAAAAATATGTCTCAGATCTTCTGAGGGATAAAAAAGAGTTAGCAGAACATTTAATGCTATTAGATCTCGGAAGAAATGACGTTGGAAAGGTTTCAAAAGTTAATACGGTGAAGGTGACTGAAAAATTTAAGGTAGAAAAATATTCTCATGTAATGCACATAGTTTCAAATGTAGTCGGAAAGTTTAATAGTCAAACTACAATCTTTGAAACTTTACTTTCTGGTTTCCCTGCAGGGACGGTTAGTGGCGCACCAAAAATTAGAGCAATGGAAATAATTGATGAGCTAGAAAAGAGTAAAAGAAAATTATATGCCGGTGGGATAGGTTACTTTACACCAAATAATGAATTTGATACCTGTATTGCTTTAAGGACAGCGCTTATTAAAAATAATAAATTTTACGTCCAAGCAGGTGCAGGAATAGTTGCAGATAGCAAACCTGATAGAGAATATATGGAGACAGTCAATAAAGCAAAAGCTTTAATGAAGGCAGTAGACTAGATGAAAATTTTACTGATAGATAATTATGATAGTTTTACTTACAATTTATTTCATTACATTTCGAAAATAAAAAAAAATGTTGAAGTTTTAAGAAATGATAAAATTGATAGTAAATCTATTTTAAAGAAAAAATATGATAAAATTGTTATATCGCCCGGCCCAGGAAACCCTAACCAAGCGGGTAATTGTTTGAAGATTGTAAAAGATGTGTATAAAAAAATTCCAATTCTTGGAGTTTGTTTAGGCCATCAAATAATTGGCCAAGTATTTGGTGGTAAAATTATCAATGCTAGAAATTTGATGCACGGGAAAACAAGTAAAATCAAACACAATAAATTAGGATTATTTAAAAATATACAAAACAACTTTGTAGCTACTAGATACCATAGTTTAGTGGTTGATCGTAAAAAATTGCCAAAAAAACTTATTATTACTGCCGAAACTAAAAATAAAACAATCATGGGATTAATGCATGAAGACTACAATATTCATGGTTTTCAGTTTCATCCTGAAAGTATAAGTACAAAAGTAGGTATGAAATTAATAAAAAACTTTATAAATAATTAATATGTCCAGCAAATTGGATAATATAAAAAAAGGTCAGAACCTTTCTTTTGCGGAAAGTAAAATTCTTTTTAATGAACTTATGGAAGGTAAATATAATGAAAAGTTGATTATAGAGATATTAGAGGCTCTTTTAGAAAAAGGTGAAACTAAAGATGAATTGGCTGGAGGAATATTTGTTTTAAGAGAAAAAGCTTCTAAAGTTAATGTAGACCAAAATACTATTGATACTTGTGGAACAGGGGGGGACGGGCAAAACTCTTTAAATATTTCCACTGCTGCAGCTATTGTTCTAGCAAGTATGGGAATCAAAGTTGCTAAGCACGGTAATAAAGCTGTCTCTTCAAACTGTGGTTCCGCTGATGTTTTAGAAGCTCTAAAAATAAATATTAATCTAAAACCCAGAGAAGTTGAGGAAAATATAAAAAAATTTAATTTTGCATTTATGTTCGCACCTAATTATCACTCAGCAATGAAACACGTCGGACCTGCTAGAAAAAAAATGGGAAAAAAAACAATCTTCAATTTAATTGGTCCTTTGAGTAGTCCTGCTCAAGTGAAAAGACAAGTAATAGGAGTATTTGATAAGAAATGGATGAAACCATTTGCTGAGGCGCTCAAAGAAAATGGTGTTGTTCATGCATTTATCGTACATAGCGATGATGGAATGGATGAGATCTCACCATTTGCAAAAACAAGTGTTGTTGAGCTTAGAAGTGGAACAATAAAAGAATTTACAATTGATCCAACAACATTGGGTATTAATTCTTTTAAAAAAGAAAATTTAAAAGGAAAAAATGCGAAATATAATGCGGAGAAAATTATTGAAATCTTTAAAGGGAAAAATAATGAATTCTCGCAGTCAGTTGCGCTTAATGTAGCTGCAGGATTAATTGTTTCTAATAACGAAACCAATTATAAAATTGCCTACGAGAAAGCTTTGAAACATTTAAATTCAGGTAAAGTGTTCGAACACTTATCTAAAATTCGATCGTAATGATGAAAAATATTTTAGAAAAAATTGTTGAAGAAAAAAAACAATCTCTTAAGCTTATTAAAAAAAATAAATCTATAAATTTGATAAACCAGAATATTAAAGGACAAAGTTTTTTAAATTTTAAAGAAGCTATTCAAAAAAATAGAAATGTATCTTTGATATCAGAAATTAAGAAAGCCAGTCCGTCTGCTGGAATTCTTGTAAATAATTTTAATCATTTAGATATTGCAAAAATGTATATAAATAACGGAGCTACTTGTCTTTCAGTATTAACAGAAGAAAAGTATTTTTTTGGAAAATTAGAGTATATTCAAGATATTAAAAAAAAATTTAAAATACCCATTCTTGCAAAAGATTTTTTTATTGACCCTTACCAAATAGCTTTATCAAAAAGTTATGGATGTGATTGTATATTAATAATTATTGCTGCTCTAGATGGTGGACAGGCTGATGAAATTTATTCTGAAGCATTGAAGCACAAATTATCTGTTATAGTGGAAGTGCATGATCGAGACGAGGCTGAAATGGCCTTGAAATATGACCAGGCATTAATTGGAATAAATAATAGAAACTTAAAGACACTTGAGGTCTCTTTAAATAACACAATTTCAATTTTTGAAGTTGTTAGATCACATAAGGGTCCTATTATTTCTGAGAGTGGAATAAAAGATGAGAAAGATGCAAAATATATTTATGAGCAAACTGGTATTAAAAATTTTCTGGTAGGAGAATCACTTTTAAAATCTGACAAACCTGATGAATTAATGAAAAAATTAATTCAAATTACTCAATAAATAAGCAACTTATTTGAAGTTGTAATTTAAAAAGAACTTTTATAGAACATTAATGTACAAGGTTTGTTCTATGCTTACAAAAAAACAAAAAAACTTATTAATTTTCATCAATAAGAAGATTAGATCTTCGGGTATCTCTCCGTCATACGAAGAAATGAAAAATTCACTCAACCTTAAGTCGAAATCAGGAATTCATAGATTAATTTCTGCATTAGAGGAAAGAGGCTTTGTTAAACGATTAGCACACAAAGCCAGAGCATTAGAGGTAGTAAAATTACCTGAGAACGCTAGCGCGAATGACATATTTAATACTTTCACTCCAAGCGTTATCAAAGGTGGATTAGATAAGAATAATAATAAATCTACTGATGTTTCAGTATTAGGAAGTATTGCCGCTGGTACACCAATTGAAGCTATTCAACAAGAAGTTGATAGAGTTGCTTTGCCAGAGGATCTTCAAAATAATGGTGAACATTATGGTCTTAAAGTAAAAGGTGACTCTATGATTGAAGCTGGTATTGCTAACGGTGATACAGTTATTATAAAAAAAGTTTCAAATGTAGATAATGGTCAGATTGCGGTAGTCTTGATAGACGACCAGGAAGCAACTTTAAAAAGAGTAAGAAAAAAGGGTAACACTATCGCTCTTGAAGCGGCAAATAGAAATTACGGAACAAAAATTTATGCTGCAAATAGAATAAAAATCCAAGGTAAACTAGTTTCTTTATATAGAAACTTTCATTAAAATAGTCTAATTAATATTAATGTCTTTTAATTGTAGGTTTGCGCCCTCTCCTACCGGGCCTCTTCATATTGGCGGCGTTCGAACAGCCTTATTCAATTGGCTTTTAGCTAAAAAAAATAAGGGTAAATATTTTCTTAGAATTGAGGACACTGATAAAGAAAGATCTAAAGACGAATTCAAAAAACAAATTATTACATCTTTAGCTTGGCTTGGTATTGAACATGATGGAGATGAGTATATTCAATCTAAAAATATATCTAAACACGTTAAAGTTGCAGAGGAATTATTAAAAAAAGGATTTGCCTACAAATGTTATTGTTCTGAGGAAGAAATTAATGAGCAAAAAGAAAAATGTAAAAAACAAGGATTGCCATATGTTTATAATAGAAAATGGAGAGATGCCAAAGATTTAAAAATTCCAGAAGGAGTAAAGCCAGTAATAAGATTTAAAAGTAAAATATCAGGAAATACGATTATAAAAGATTTAGTTCAAGGGGATAGAAATATTTCAAATTCTACTATTGAAGATTTTGTAATTTTAAGAAAAGATAATACTCCAACATACCAGCTATCAGCCACGGTTGATGATCATGAAATGCAAATAACTCATGTAATTAGAGGAGATGATCATATGATTAACTCTTTTAAACAGAGACAAATTTATGAAGCGATGGGTTGGGAAGTTCCAAATTTTGCACACATACCTCTAATTCATAGCGAACAAGGAAAAAAATTGTCAAAAAGGGATAATGCATCAACTCTTGAAGATTATATTAAAATAGGGGTAATTGCAGATGCTTTAAGGAATTATTTGTTAAGATTAGGATGGTCGTATAAAGATAAAGAAATTTTTACTAAGCAAGAAAGTATTGATTTATTTGATTTAAGTGGTGTCGGTAAATCTCCTTCAAAATTAGATATGAATAGAATTTTTTCAATTAATGAAACGTACATAAAATCTATTAATGAAAAAGACCTTTTCAATTTCTTCAAGGAATATGTTTCAAAATACAAAAAACCTATAAATCAATCAAAAGAAAATATGCTTTTAAAATGTATGGGCTTCTTAAAGAATAAAGCAAAAACTCTAGAGGATATTTGGAATAATGCCCAATATATTATCAAAGAAAAAATTGAAATTAGCACAGATGACAAAAAACTTATTGATGATTTATCAAAAAAAGTAATTAAAGACTTTACTAGTGAATATGAAAAACTATCCGTTTTATCTAGAGAAGCTTTAGAGCCTATAATTAAATCTTTAATTGAAAAACATAAGACTAATTTTAAAGGTGTGGGTCAGCCTATAAGAATAGCACTAGTGGGTTCAAGATTTGGGCCAGGTATATATGATATTATTTTGTCTTTAGATAAATCAGAAGTGATTAAAAGACTAAAACAAATTTAAATGAAGGACGCTGTATCTTTCAGAACAAGAAAAACCTCCATTTACGATAAAAAATCGAATTCTCCTTTTAAAATAAGTAGATCTAAATTTTTTAACTTTCTTAGTTGTAAAAGATGCTTCTATTTAGATCGTGTGAAAGGATTAAAAGAGCCTTCAATACCTGGCTGGGCTTTAAATGTTGCAGTCGATGAGTTATTAAAAAAAGAGTTTGATATGTATAGAAAAGAGCAAAAACCTCATCCTATCATGATTAAACATAATCTCAACTTTGTTCCTTATCAGCACAAAGATTTAGATACCTGGAGAAATTCATTGAAAGGAGGTATTTCATATTTGGATGAAAATACAAACCTTATAATTCATGGAGGTATTGATGATATTTGGTTTGATTTAAATGAAAAAAAATTAGTAATAGTAGATTATAAAGCTCAATCTTCAACTTATCCTGTAACAGTCTCTTCTTATCTAGATGCTGAATGGCATCTTAGTTATAAATTACAAATGGACATTTATGTTCATATTTTAAGAAAAATGAATTTTAAGGTTTCAGATCGAACATTTTTTTATGTTTGCAATGGGGAAAAGACAAATGAAAAATTTGAAAACAAAATAAATTTCAAAACTACGTTAATACCATACCGTGTTAATACATCATGGATTGAAGAAAAATTAATTGAAATGAAAGATATTTTGAATTCTGAAAAAGTACCTGAAATTGAAAAAACTTGTGAAAAATGTGCGTATCTAGAAGGTGGAAAAAAATTTTAATTTACCTGTTATTATTTTCATCATTATTATCAGATGATTGATCTGTATTTTCCGGTTGAGACTCTTCTTGATTAGTTTGTGACTGAGTTTCCTCTTGCGCTGGCTTCTCAGGTTCTGATTGAGTTTCCTCTTGTACTGGTTGTTCAGGTTCTGGTTGAGGTTCAGAAGTTGGTTCTTGTGTTTGAGCTCTAGCAATATCTGCTGCAGTTTTTGGAGCTGGCTCTCTTCTCATAAAAAAATAGATTCCAGCAGCTATTACTGCGATAGCACCGAGAATGTATAACATTATATTAACAATGCTAATTCCCTCCTTTTCTTCTTCAATAGGCGTTTCTTCAGTTACTGGTTTTACCTCTTCTTCTTCAGGTTTTGCATCTTGTTCTTGATTATCTTGAGCATTAACTTGTTCTTTAGGTTCTTCGGTTTGAGGAGCTGGCTCAGGCTCTTTTTCTGGCTCAGGTTCTGTTTCTGGTTCTGGTTCTTTAGCAGGTTCTGGCTCAGGTTCTGGTTCAGGTTCTGGTTCAGGTTCTGGTTCTGGTTCTTTAGCAGGTTCTGGTACAGGATCAGGTTCAGGTTTTTCTGCTGTTTCAGGAGCTGGTGTTGAAACCATAGTATTGTACACTTCGGTTAACGTTTTTTTATCTTTTAGGTCAGGATTAACAATACCTGTAACGACAAGTATTGCCCCAGCAGCTAAAACTATTATTGGCTCCATGAGTCGGATTCTAAACTTTTAGTTTATTAAATCACCTTTATATGTGAACGATTTGGGTGCTGTGTGAATAAAAAAAGTCGGAAATATCTTGTTTTTAATGACAAAATCTATTCAAAATTTGATAATATTTAATAATGAATTCAATTTTTCTATTTTTTTTAACTGCATATATTATTTATTATCTCTTTAGACCTGTAACAAAAAAAGAGATAGAGAAATTTGAAAATCCTGATAACTGGTCAAATATGGGTCTTTAAACCTTTAAGATGCTCAATTATACTTTCAGATAAAGCTTGTAAATCATAGCCACCTTCTAGAAATGAAATTACTTTTCCTTTTGAATGGATATTAGCAATTTCAACTATTTTTTTTGTAATCGTAAAAAAATCATAAGATTCTAAGTTTATATTTGCTAGAGGGTCTCTTTTATGGGCGTCAAAACCAGCAGAAATCAAAACAACTTCTGGCTTAAATTTTTCTACAGGAGTTAAAACTTTTTTTTCAAAATTATCTATAAATTCTTTACTTTTTATACCAGCTTTTAAAGTAGCGTTAAAAATATTACCTACACCAGTTTCATTTTCAGCTCCAGTTCCAGGAAATAATGGAAATTCATGAGAAGATCCATAAGCAACAGACTTATCTTTATAAAATATTTCTTGGGTTCCGTTGCCATGGTGAACATCAAAGTCAATAATGGCTACTTTTCCTATATCGTATTTTTTTTGTAAATATTTTGCAGCAACTGCTACATTATTTATAAAACAAAAACCGTTAGCACGAACAGTTTCTGCATGATGTCCTGGGGGTCTAACTGCGCAAAAAACTCGCTCATTATTCTTAATTAAATCATCACAAGCAGCAATACCAGAGCCACACGATCTTAAAATTGCATTCTCACTATTCGGACATAGCATTGTATCCGCGTATGGTTCTTTCTTAACACCAATAATTCCTTCTTTTGGAATATTAGAAAATATCTGTTCAATATGTTTCTTAGGATGCACTAATGAAACTATTTCTAAATCAACCTTTGGAGCCTCTTTAAACTCTACTTTTAAATCAGATGATTTGATAGATTTTAGAATACTATCTAATCTTTCTTTTCTCTCTGGATGACCTTGTCCATTAAATTTTAGTAAACAATCTGGATGACTGTATACAATCATCTTAAATTTTTAATTTTTCCGCCGTCTATTGAAAAGTTTTTAAAATTTGAATTTTTATCTTTAATCAATTTATAAGCTAAATTTGCGACTTCTTCAGGTTTTGTAGGTCTTTTTATTTTCTCAATTTTGCACCTTTGTTTTAAAATTTGTTTAATGCTTCTTTTAAATATTTTTGCGTCTGTTTGTAAAAGTTTTTCTAGTCTACTTGTTAAAGTCATACCCGGATGAATTATCGATACAGAAACTTTATCAATTTTACCTTGCATAGCTAAAGCTTTTGAAAAATTATTTAACGCTGAATTAACAGCGCCGCCAATCATAAATGTATTTGAAGGATTTCTAGCGGCCCCTCCTCCAATATTAATAACTTTTCCTTTGCTTCTTTTGAGGGCAGGCCAAAAAGCTCTGCTTAATCTTACTGCAGCTTTAAATTTTAAATTAAATCCATCTTCCCAGATATTGTCATTCAAATTTAAAAATTTTCCTCCCTTTGTTGCCCCTGCTACATTTATTAGGTAATCTAATTTTTTAATTTTTTTAGCAATTGAATTGCATGCAGATAATGACCTCAAGTCTTTAGAAATGATTAAAGAATTTTTTGGAAATTTTAAATTCTTTTGAAAACTTTTTAATTTACTTTTTGATCTTGAAACTAAAATAACTTTAATTTTTTTATCATTAAGTTTATCAGCTACTGCTGCTCCGATGCCTTGGCTAGCTCCTGTGATTAATGCTGTTTTCATAAGATCTTAATACTAATATCTCTTAAATTTTCGTAAGTCACAATAATTTTATCTTTCATATTAATTTTGTATGGTTGAGTCAAAGAACCGCAAAGTAGATAATCTCTTTTTTTAAAGCTTATATTTTTATTTTTAAACTCATCAACAAAAGCCTTTAATGAGTCTCTAGGATCTATTCTCTTTGTTCCAGTGAAATAAGGTTCAGTAACTTTGTCGTTGATTTTTAATCTAATCTTAATTTTATTAACGTCTGTAGTTTGCCAATTCCTTATCTCTTGTCCTATAATAATCTTACCTCCATTTCCATGATCAGAAATTCCAAGATACATTTGAACTAGTTTATCAAATTTATTTTTTGAACTTTGTACATATCTAGAAGATGTAATATCAATAGCTGTATATAATTTAAAATTATCTATCTTGTTTAGTAATTCGTCATCAATTTTTACATCTTGATCAATTTCAAATGCATATTCACATTCCAAGTTGGAGTAAGGGATTTCTGAATATTTAATCGAGCAATTAGAAGGTAAAATAGTTTCTTTAAAAATTTTACCTGGAACAGGCCCATCAAAACCTTCCTCTTTTTGAACTTCTTTTGCGACAGCTCCTATTTTCCAACCTACTGTTTTTTTATCCAATTCTTCATAAAATAAATCTAAAGCTTTGTATGCTTCATCTCGATTTTTTGGAATTTCATTTTCACTGAACCCATTTAGATCAACTAAAGTTTTTTTCATCCATGCATTTGCTAGTTCTGTACCCAACTTGTTCATAATAAAAATTATATTTAATTGATAAACTTCTTTAAATGATATTAATAGTTTATGGAATTAACAATCGAAAAAGCCAAGTTTCATCAAATTTCCTTAAAACAAGTAAGCGAAGCTTTAAAAAAAGGTTTATCAAAAAACTATATTGAAGTTGATGTTTCAATTGTTGAATGTCCTGATCTAAGAAAGTGGGATTGCCCTGCTGAAGGTATAAGTGGAAACCAAAGAATTATAGATGTTGGAGGCGAACCATACATGCATGATAAAAGGTTCATAGGTACAGAATTTGATTATGAAGAAATAGCAAAAAGAATAGGCTCTGAAAAATCATATGCTTTAGGTGCAGGTTCAGGAGCTATGTCGTGTTTAGAGGGTCACTGTGGAGAACTTATCATTAATGAGAATTTAATTACTAACGAGTCAAAATCTATAATTGCTCAAGTAGATAAAAATAATAAATGTAAATCAACTCCTTACAATCACCGAAAACATGGCGGACTAGGAAATATCTATTACTCTGAGGGGAAAAAAGGAGATGTTATAAAGATTAAAATTAAAGGAAGGTCAGGTGAGCAAGGCTCTTTATCTCAATCTATGAGAACTGCATTAATTGAAAATTTACAAACAAACTTAAGTGTTGCGCTGGGTGGTGTGTTTAGGATCTTAAATGGTAAGATTAAATCCCATGTTCAACCAGACTATGCAGATATAAAACACGAATATTATGATCCAAAACAAATGAAATGTGTTAAGGATTTTTTACAATTTTACGAACCTATAGGGCCACATTTTCAATGCTATTCAGTTTTATGGACTAATGATCCCTCTGGAGGAAAATTAGATTTAAGAGAGTCAGGCGAACATACACATTTTCACTCTTATAAAGGAACTCAGGATGCAGGTCATTATCATTTCGATGTAACCCCTAGTGAAATTGAATATGAGTGCTATTTCAATACCGCCGAAGAAGTTCATAGAGTAAACAATATTTATAAAGAATTGAAAAATAATAATTAGTTTGATTAAATATAAATATGAAAAATATTTATACTTGGGCGGCTAATCCTGCAAAAAGAACTGTCACTGTAGGTGATATTATTGAAGCTAAAGGAAAAAAAATTCTTACCCAAGTAACTGCAAATAATTCATTAGAGGCAAAAGCAGCTGAAGAAGCAGGTTTTGACATGATAATAGGAAGTGCTTCAAATGTTAAGAAGGTTCGGGAAGGATCCAAGTCTCTTTTTTATACGGCAGCACTAGAACTACATAATTATCCTACAGCCGAGGATGTGTTACGTGGAGCCTTTAAGGCTTTGGAGAATGGTGCTGATGCGGTTATGACTGCCAGAAGTATGGATGTTGTTTCTATGCTTGCAAAAGAAGATGTTCCAGTTATGGGTCATTTAGGTTTAGTTCCTAGAAAATCTACATGGATTGGTGGCTTAAGAGCTGTAGGTAAAACTGCTGATGAAGCATGCGAACTATTTAAAAAATTTAAACGATTAGAGGATGCTGGGGCCTTTTCAGCCGAATGTGAAGTTATTCCTGAAAATATTATGGGGGAAATATCAAAAAGGACGAGTATTGTAACTGTATCTCTAGGATCTGGAAAAAAAGCTGATGTTATGTATCTATTCATGAATGATATCTGTGGAGAGCAAGAAAAGTCCCCTAGACATGCAAAAGCTTATACAAATTTAAAAAAGATGAAAGATGAAATTGAAATCGAAAGAGTTAAAGCCTTAAAAGCATTTATCAAAGATAGTTTAGAGGGGAAATTTCCTGGGCCTGAAAATTCAGTAAATGTTAGTGAAGAAATTCTAGAAAATTTTAAAAAGAAACTTTAATCTTTTTTAATTGGTATAGTTGGGTGTCTCGCAGTAGATGTAACTATATTTTTCTTTAGCTTCATTTCTCTCATAACTATGTAAAGTCCAGCTGCAATAATTATTGCATTTCCTACATAATTATTAATTGTGGGAATTTCGCCAAACACTATGTAACCTAGCAACACTCCTGCAAATATCTGAACATAAATAATCGATCCAAAAATAGCGCCAGGAAGATGTCTTGCTGCATTAATTACTAAAATCATTGCTGTTCCTCTAAAAATGCCAGAGATACCGTTTAAAACTAAATCATTAAAATTCATAGTTTTAAAGGAAAAGATTACAAATATGCCTGAAAATATAATCATTAATATTTTTCCATATATAATAAATGAGAATATACTTTCCTGATATCCGTATTTTCTAACAATCAGATAGCTAGCTGCTGCGCAAAGTGGACATAATAAAGCTACAAATACATATGCATCAATTTTTGAGCCAAATGGATCAATTGAGATTAAAGCTCCTACTAATCCAAAGATAATTGCAGTAAACCTTTTCCATCTCACTACCTCATTTAAAAAAAGCACTGAACCAATCGTTATGATTAATGGAGTTAAAAAAACAATGCTGTACATTGTAACCATTGGCATTAAATAAAATCCTGTGTAAGCAAAGAAAACTGCTAGCGCCATTGTCAAGGATCTAAAAAAATGTACTTTAAAATTTGCGCCCTTTAATTTATTCCATCCATCTAAAGTTTGTGTATAAAGTATTACAGGTATTAAGGCGAACCAAGAATTAACAAAAATAATTTGAGTAATTTTATAATCTTCTGCAATATATTTTACTATTGCGTCTTGAGTTACAAATAAAAAATATCCAAGACAAGCTAGAAAAAATTCGGGAAGATAATTCTTCTCCGATAATTTTGAATTCATTAAATAATATTTGCTAAATCTCTTTTAGTTCCTTTGAAAGTAGGAAGAGGATATTTATAAGACCATTTTCTAGGAATGCATTTTACTTTAGCTTTTTCCCATAAAGCTATCCATTGTTTGTAATTTTGTACTTTTATATTTTTTTTGTTTTTACTTTTAACAAGAAAATTAGGCAATGGATCTCTTCCTGAAGGCTGACCTGCTTTATTATATCTCAAGTCCATACTTATTCTAAAATTTTTTGATTTATTTGGTAATGAACAATGAAGTAGATATCTATTTAATAATATTATATCGCCGACATCAGCTTCAAGAGGCACGGTTGATAATTTATCAATTATTTCTTTGCCTCTAACTTCTACTTGTCCCTTACTTCCAAAATCATGGTTAACAAGTCCAAATTTATGACTTTCTTTTACAGCAAGCATACAACCATTTTCTGTTCTTGTTTTAGTAAAAGGTATCCAACACGTTACTAATTCAGTACCCTTTTGTCCTTTTTTATTCATAACGCCAGCATCTTGATGCCAAGGTGTTCTTCCAACTAGGCCGTCATTTAAATTCTTTTTTGCAACACCTTTTTCAGGTTGTTTAATTCTTGAATTTTGACAAGGATTAGAAGCTATCTCGGGACCTAGAATTTTTTCAATCTTATCTAAAATCTTTTTATTTTTAATCAAATTCCATATTGATTGACTTGCAAAAAAATCACTATTAGCGTTTATGTTTTTTTCAGGAAGTCTTATGTTAAAATATTGATCAAGTTCAGGAATATCCAAAGAAACCAAATATGAGTATTTTTTCTTAAACTCATAATTTAGTACTTTTACTTTGTCACTTTTAGGAACAAATCTGTGAATGAGCCTATCCATGATAAAAGCCATATCATTTAAAATTGGTTCTAAATCCTCTTTATAATCTAAAACACCCTTTAATCTTATGAAACCTTGTTTCTCAAAAATTTTTTTAATATTTTGGCTCATTGAATCGTATTCAAAGGAAAAATATTATCAAATTCATTTTAGACTGCAAGTGCTTTTCTCATCTCTTCATCGTCCATTTTTTTACCCAGATACGCCTCGATTACAGCATTGTCATCTTTTACTTGAGCTGGAGTACCCTCTGCAATTTTCTGACCATGGTCAAAAACAGTTACTGAATTACAAGTATCCATTACGACTTTTAAAATATGCTCTATAATAATAAGAGTAAGGCCATATTTTTCTTTAAGCTGCATAATAATTTTCATTAAATTATCTACGTTGACTGGGGATAAACCCGCAGCTGGTTCGTCTAACATTAGTAATTTTGGTTTCATAGCGATTGCTCTTGCTAAAACTAATAATCTTCTCTGACCGCCAGAAAGCTCACTAGCATTTAGCTCTGCATAGTCTGCTAATCCTACAAAAGAAAGGAGTTCCATCATTTCCTCTTTGATAGCTCTTTCTTGATCCCAGATTTTTTTTCTTCCTATAACTGCATCGAAAAACTTGTAAGGCACTCTAGTATGATATCCCGACATAACATTATCTATCACTGTCATATCTTGGTAAAGTCTTAGTAATTGGAACGTTCTTGATAAACCATAGGTAGCAATCTCATGTGGAGGTGCAAAAGTAATATCATGACCATCAAACTCAATATAGCTTCCAGGATCGCTATCATAGATTCCTGAAACTAAATTAAAAAATGTACTTTTACCTGAGCCATTGGGTCCAATTATTCCTCTAATTTCATTTTTTTGAAGTTCAAAATCAACTTTATTAATAGCTTTCAAACCACCAAATGATTTAGATAATTGTTTAGTTTTTAAAATCATGTTGTTTTTTCTGTTCCAGTTTTCTTTTTAAATCTCTTTTCTAAGAAATATCTGTCAATAAAACCGCCTAAACCCTTAGGCATAAATAAAATAGTTAATACAATTGTTAAACCAAATATTAAAAGCTGATATTTATATAATGGTCTGGTTAAGTCATAAACAATAGTAATTACTATAGCGCCAATAATTCCACCCCAAATATGACCTAGACCTCCTAGGACAACCATAGCTAGGAAGGTTACCATTTCTATAACTGTGTAATTATTAGGATGTATGTACCCTGGAGGCATGTGAGCATAAACTGCACCTGCCGCACCAGCGAACATAGCGCTCAAAATAAAAGCTAAGATTTTGTATTTTTTTACATTAATTCCAGCGGCTGCTGCACAAATTGGATCCTCTCTGATAGACATAAATGCTCTTCCAACTCCAGATCTCAAAATACTGAATGAAAAATAAACCGCTATAATCATTATTGTCATTGAGATGAAATAATATCTATCCGGAGAGTCGAAGTTGTAACCCATTAAAGAGGGTGTTGGAATATCAGAAATACCGAATGTAGATCTAAAAAAGTTTCCGTTTTCAATAAATAATCTTATTGCCTCACCTCCTCCCAGTGTCGCTAAGGCTAAATAAGGACCTTCCAATCTAAAAGATGGAATTCCCATTGCTACTCCAAAAAATGCAGTAACTATTATAGCTATGGGTAAAGTTGCCCAAAAACCAAGTCCTAAATATAAAAACAATGTCCCAGCGGTATAAGAACCAACTGCAAATAAGCCAACGTGTCCAACTGTAACTTGACCGCAATAACCCTTAACAATGTTTAGTCCTGCGGCAACCACAATGTTCACAAATATTAAAGTAGCTAAATGTGATTGATAAACATCCGTGAAAACTACTGAAGGTACAAAAGCTAAGATGACGAAAGCTATAATAAAAGCAATAAAAGGATAATCTCTGATAATCGATTTAAATTTTTCCATTATCCAACTTCTCTCATTAAATAATCTGAGTCATGTGAAGATGTAAGCATTCTTTTGTTTGTTTTCTTAATTTTGGGTAAATAGCTAACGTTTTTATATCTCCATACAACAGGTTTACTTAAAGCATAACTTCCATAAATGAAAAATCTTTTCTTGCCTTTGATTTCTCTGAATAAAGATACACCATGGTAAGAGTTAGGTGTAGATTGGAAAAAAATTACACTCCCTTTTGACGGAGTAAATTCTTTAACTTTTGCTAGTTCAGAAATACCAGGAAATCTTTTAAAACTTTTTCTATATTTCCTATCAGTTTTCTTTTTAAAAATTGATAAAGCTCCTCCATTTTTTTTTGGTATATCGTTTAAATAAATAAGAAAATTATAAAGTCTTGTTACATCATCTCTGTGCGGCCTTAATCTATAACCGCCCTTAGAAACAGAAAAATCTATGTCTAAATTTACATTCGGGTTTTTATAAGTTTTACCTAACATTTTCATTAATTCTTTTGAATTCATCAATTTTTTATTTGTAAATTTTTCCCGCAAAAATTTGCTAGGCAAGTATGCATTAGACCAACCATAATCCTTAAAAGTTTTTTTAAATCTATTTTCAACTTTTTTGTAAAAAGATTGGCTATTAAATTGTTTATATAATTTGTTAGATAATTTTGATTTTTTTAAATAATTTTTAAAATTATTTGACCCTTTGTTAATTCTATTTCTGCCACCTTGTATTAAATCATCAAATGATTTTGCATTTCGAATTTCGTCTATAAGTTTTTCACAATCTTTTTTTGAAATGGCACTTTTGCCAACCATTACAGGAAAGTTGCTTTTTACTTTCTTCAATTTATTAACGTTTATCATTTTTGTGGTTTCCTTGAAAAAATGAGCGGTAGTTTTACCTACCGCTCACAATTTTTTTAACTATTATAAACCAGCGCTAGCATTAAATGTTACAGTGCCAGCAACTTTTGTTTTAAAGTTTTTTCCACCTTTAGTGTACTCAATCATAACAGGAGTTCTGTTACCATCTCTACACTCAGGCGTTCCTGATTTACAGAAATTGATTGGACCAGAAGCTAAACCTCTGAAGTCAGTTGTCGCAGCAATTGCGTCTCTAACTTTATTTCTGTCAGCTGCTAGATCTCCAGTGAATCTAACTTTTTTAAGAGCTATCTCTAGAATATCTAGTAAGTCCATCATTTGTGAAAAGTCGTGACCAGGTACAACACCATATTTGTCTTTTACCATTTTCACAAATTTCTTAGCTTCAGGTCTAGTGTCAGATGCAGCGAATGCAGCTGAGAAAGTTACACCTTTTGCAGCAGAACCAGCATTTATTGGTATCTCTACTTTAGAACCAATAGAAGCTGTTACTCTGTGAACAGATTTTGGTATTCCAACTTCATACGATTGTACAAGTCCTCTAACTGTTTCATCCAATAAAGCTGAAATTACAAGAACTTCTGGATTAGTAGCTTTAGCTTTAGTTAAGTAACTTCTAAAGTCAGTTTCTTTTTCTCCAGATTGAACCATATAAGTTGGCTCAACGTTGTAGTTCTCTCTCATGTAATCAGCTAAAGATAATGCAAAATCTTTACCAGCAGCATCTGGACCATAGATATAAGCTATCTTAGTACCTTGATTTTCTGCAGTAAATTTACCTTGTACGATTTTGTAAAATCTTGATGATACAGGTACTCTAAAAATGTATTCACTACCTTTTTTAGTAATGTCAGCATTTGTTGAGTGAGGTATGATTTGTGGAACTTTAGCTTTAGCTGAAACAGGTACCATAGGTAATGTTACAGAACTACAGCTAGATCCGATTATAACGTGAACTTTATCTTGGTAAGCAAGCTTTGTTGCGTTTGCTACACCTTTCTCAGATTTACACTCATCGTTATAAAGTGTTAAGTCGATTTTTTGACCGTTGATAGTGCCTTCTTTATTCCACTTTGCAACAGTATCAGTAATTAACTCTCCGTGTTTATAACCAACATCTGATAGCATTCTAAAAGAAACACCAATTTTGATTGTTTCTGCTTGAGCTAAAGTCGTGATTACTAAACCTGCGGAAAAGACAATTGCTGAAAAAACAAATTTAAGTTTATTCATTATTTCCCCCATTTGTTATTTAATTGTTGCTAAGGCTATAAAATAATAGTTATAATGTCTATGACTAATAGTTACATTTTTGGTAAATCAGAAAAAAAAATTGGAGGATGATTGCTTAAGATAGATCAACTTATTTCTGGATATGGCTCTGTACAAATTTTAAATGGAGCTAATATGAAAGTTGAGAAACAATCTATAGTTGCATTGCTCGGTGGTAATGGGACAGGCAAATCAACTATTCTTAGAGCTGCATCTGGATTAATTAGATCATGGAAAGGTACGATCGAATTTAATGGTGAGCAAATTCAAAACTTGCCTGCTCACGAAATAGTTGGAAGAGGATTGGTGCAAGTAACTCAAGGAAAGGATGTATTCCCTGCAATGTCTGTCACTGAAAATTTAAAATTGGGCGGCTTTATTTTAAAAAGCAAACAACAACTGTCAGATAATTTAGAAAAAGTTTATAACTATTTTCCAAGATTAAATGAAAGAAAAGATCAGTTGGCTGCAACTTTATCAGGTGGTGAGTTACAAATGTTATGTATTGGAAGAGGATTAATGTCTAATCCTAAAATGATAATGCTAGATGAACCTAGTGCTGCTCTAGCGCCTCAAATTGTTTTAGATATCTTTAAAAACATTAATAGAATTAGACAAGATGGATTAACAGTTCTTGTGGTAGAACAAAATGTTAGGATGGCATTATTGCTTGCTGATTACGGGTATGTAATTAAAGACGGTGTGATCAATGTTGAAGGCGATAGTAAGAAATTAATGTACGACGAAAGTGTAAAAGAGTCGTATCTTGGAGGGACTAAAGCCAATGTTTAATAAATTTAGAATTGGAAAAAAAGGTGAAAATATAATATTTGGAACATTCGTACTTCTTTATATCGGCTGGTGTGTGAATAGCCCCGATATGAATATTGAATCGCTCAAATCAGTATTAACAATTGGTCTTTCTGTTGGAATTATTTATGGCTTAGTTGCGCTTGGAATTTCATTAATCTACACAGGTCTAGATGTAGTTAATTTTTCTCACGGCGAATTTTTCATGATAGGTGCTTTTGCGGGTCTTACTATGTTTAATCTTTTGGGTAATCAAGATTGGATTTTTAATTTATTTCCTGATGCTTATGGTTGGATAATTTACGTAGTTTGTTTATTTACAGCCTTTGTTTCAATGGGTTTATTTGGAGTTTTTATTGAAAGAGTTTTCTTGAGACCTCTAACAAAAAAAGGTGGCGGTTACACTGTAGCTGGAATGGGAATAATCATATGTGGATTTGGTCTTTCAGTAGTTTTAATAAACGTTGCTTATTTAATTTGGAATCCAGTAGCAAAACCTTTCCCTGCTGAATTAGGTTTGCCAATGGAAATTGGAGGACTATTTTTACCGATTACTTATATTTGGATGATTGTAGTTGGTTTATCTGTAGCTGCAGGTCTTTGGTTCTTTTTAAATAAAACAAAAATGGGATTAGGTATAAGAGCTGTAGCTTACTCTAAAGATGTTTCAAATCTAGTTGGAATAAACGTGCCACTATACATATCAATTATTTTTGGTATTGCTTGTGCCATAGCAGGTATAGGAGGAACTTTAGTAGGTCCAACTTATCAAGTTGTTGTATTCATGGGTTATATCATTCTTATGAAAGCTTTCGCTGCTGCGGTCGTAGGTGGTTTTGGTAATCTGCCTGGTGCAATAGTTGGAGGATTTACAGTTGGAATATTTGAAACAGCTTCTTCTTTTTATATTTCTGGAAGTCACAAAGATTTATACGCCTTTTTATTAATGATAGTTGTTTTAATGATCAAGCCAACTGGCTTCTTTGGTGTTCAAGTTAAAATGAAAGCTTAATGATAAAGAAAGATACAAAAGTTGCAGTATTAGGTGCTGGTGCTATGGGCTGTCTTTTCGGCGGGTTGTTAGCTGAAAAAGGTTTAGAGGTTCATCTTATTGATGTTTGGAAAAAACATGTAGACGAAATTAACAGTAAAGGTTTAAAAATGATGGGTCATGGCGGAGATAGAACAGTAAAAATCAATGCTACAACTGATCCAAAAACTTTAAAGCCAGTCGATGCAATAATTATTATGTGTAAAGCTACAGCTTTAGAACAAGCTTTATCCAATTCAAAAAATATTATCGGAGATAATACAGTGCTTATGTCATTTCAAAATGGTATTGGGCATGAAGAAATCATGCAAAAAATAGCTGGTAAAGAAAAAGTTTTAGGTGGTTCCACAACACAAGCTTCTAGTATTCAAGGTCCTGGAATAATTCAAAACCACGCAAGTTTGCCATCATGGATTGGTGAATACGAAGGTGGTTCAAGTGAAAGGGTTAAAGATTTAGCTGAAACTTTTACTGCACATGGCTTAGAAACAATTGCAGAAGAAAATATCAAAAGAAGAAAATGGATGAAATTATTTGCTTTAACAGCAATTGGTCCGTTATCTGCAATATTTGATTTACATCATACAGATTTATACATTTCTAATAAAAATCAGACCATGTCTCGAAAATTAGGTAAGGATATAATCCTTGAAACTAGAGAAGTAGCAAAAGCCGATGGAGTTGATGTAAGTGAAAGTGATTGTTTAGAAATGTTCAATAGAATAGTAGACTCAAGACAAACTAATAAATCATCTATGGCATTTGACGTGGTAAAGCATAGAAAAACAGAAATTGATTTCATAAGTGGAGCTGTTTCTAAAATTGGAAAAAAACATGGGATTAAAACACCTTTAAATGACCTCATGTATAATATTATTAAGATTAAAGAGGGTATGTACGTATAAGACTTGTGTCTAAAGAAATTATTTGGCAACCATCAAAAGAGCAGATTAGAAATTCAAAACTAACTAAGTTTATACAACATTGCAAATTAAAAAATTATGATGAGCTTGAGAAAAAAAGTTTTTCTGATCCTGGATGGTTATGGGACAATGTAATCAAATTTTCGGATTTAAAATTTTATAAACCTTACTCAAAAATATTAGATGAATCAAAAGGGACTCCTTGGACAAGGTGGTGTATCGGAGGTAAAACTAATATAGTTTTAAATTGTATAGATCGTCATAAAGATAAGGAATTTTTTAACAACACTTTCATTTTTGCTGAAAGAGAAGACGGGAAAGAAAGCTCAATTACTTATAAAGAATTTGATAAGCAAATCTCAAAGGTTGGAAATACTTTAAAAATAAATGGCTTTAAAAAAGGTGATGTAATCGCACTTTACATGCCTCAATTTATAGAAACTTACATTGCTTACTTTGCTATTTTAAAAATTGGGTGTGTAGTGCTACCTTTATTCTCTGGATATGGATCAAAGGCAGTTATTGAGAGACTTAATATAGCAAAAGCTAAAGGAATTTTTACTGTTGAAAAAACATTTAGAAAAGCAAAAGAAATAAGAATGTTTGATCAAATTAAAAATGAATTAGATCAAGTCATTTCTTTAGAAAAAATTTTTTTATTAGGAAAAGAGAAAGGAAAGAAAATCTTTAATTGGGAAAATTTTCAAAATGTTTCTGATAATTTAAAAACAGAGGAAACCGATGCTGAGCATCCTGCTATTATCCACTTTACATCAGGTACAACCGGAAAACCCAAAGGATGTGTTTATACTCACATTGGTTTAGTTGCTAAGATGTCATTTGACGAAGGAGTTTTAGCAGACTTTAAACAAACTGATATTCATTTGTGTATGGCTGATATGGGATGGATGGTGGGTTCTAAATCTGCAACAATAGCTTCTTCACATGGAGCACAAATGGTAATCGCTGAGGGAGTTCCTGATTTTCCTGATGAAGTGCGTTTTTGGAAACTTATTGAAAAATACAAGGTTTCCTGGACAGAGCTTTCCCCTGCTCTCATCAGAGCGCAAATGATTAAAGATGAAAAACTTTTTAAAGATTTAGATTTGAACTCATTAAGAATGATTTGTACTGGTGGAGAACCTTGGACAGAAAAACCTTGGAAATGGTTATTTCAAGTCATAGGGAAATCTAAAGTTCCTATTATGAACTCAGCTGGTGGTACTGAAGTTTCTGGTTCTATTTTGCATTGTTGTTTACATCGTCCCTTTAAGGTCGGATCTTTTAATGCTCCCATTCCCGGAATGAGCGCAGATATCTTAAATTTAGACGGACAAAAAGTTTCTACAAATGAGATGGGTGAATTAGTCATGAGAAAATCATCAATCGGATTAACTAAGAGCTTATGGAACGATGATAAGCGTTACATCGATAATTATTGGAGTGTAATTAAAGATTATTGGGTTCATGGTGATCTTGCAAGTAGAGATTCTGATGGTCATTGGTATTTACATGGGAGATCTGATGATACCATTAAAGTATCAGGTAAAAGAATAGGTCCTTCTGAGCTTGAGAGTGTAATAGTAAAAAGTGGAAAAGCAAAAGAGGTTGCTGCTGTTGGAATACCTGACGCAAATAAAGGGTCAAAAATTATTTTATCTATCGTTCCTGCAGAAAATAATGATCAAAAAGAAAGTTTTTTTGAAGATTTAGTTATAAAAGATTTAGGGAAATCATTTAAGCCTGATAAGGTAATTTTTGTAAAAGATTTACCTAAAACAAGAAATATGAAAATAATGAGAAGAGTTATAAAATCATGTTTAGCAAACCAAGACCCAGGTGATTTATCAACGCTATTAAATCCAGAGTCTGTAGAGGAGATTAGATCACATGCAATTTAAAGATATATTATATGAAGTCAAAGGTGACTACGCTCATGTCACTATAAATAGACCTAAAGTGTTAAATGCTTTTACACCAGTAACTCTTCAAGAACTCAAGACAGCTCTTGATGCTGCAGAAAAAGATAAAGAAGTTGGAGTAATAGTTTTATCAGGTGCTGGAGATAGAGCCTTTTGCTCTGGTGGAGATATGAATTGGGAAAGTTCTAAAGAATTTCAAGATCATGAATACGAATTTCATATTCACTTAACAAAATGTAGTAAACCAATCATAGCTAAAGTTGATGGATACGCGATTGGTGGTGGAAATCATATGGCTTACTTTTGTGATTTAACTATTGCAAGTGAGAATTCTACATTTGGTCAAAATGGCCCCAGAGTTGGTTCTCCAGCCGGAGGAGCTATAGTTGCCCACTCTGCAAATATTTTAGGACACAAACGTGCAAGAGAAATGTGGATGACTTGCAAAAGATACTCAGCAAAAGAGATGATGAATTGGGGTTTGGTAAATTCAGTAGTGAAGAAAGATAAATTAGATGAGGAAGTTAAAAAGTATGGCGATGAAATTTTAAAAGCTGCACCAACTTGTTTAAAGATATTAAAGGCCAGTTTTAGAAAACAATTTGAAGAAATTTTAAAAATTACCCAAAAAGGTATGGTCGGAGAAGTTGCTCCTGATTATTTTAAAACTGGAGAACAGGCAGAAGGCGCAAAGGCCTTTCTAGAAAAAAGAAAGCCAAATTTCAAAAAATTTAGATAATGAAAATTAAATCAATCAAAGCAATCACTTTGAGTATGCCGTTTAGCCATGGAGGAAAAAAGGTAATTTTTCATGGAAAAGAATGGAAAAGTTTAGAATTTAACTTAGTAAAAATTGAAACAGATAAAGGTATCACTGGTTGGGGTGAAGCCTTTGGTTATACTAGTTGGAAAGCAGTAAAAATAGCAATTGAAGAAATGGTGGCTCCTTTACTCGTTGGAAAAGATATGAGTAATATACCGGAACTTCTTTTAACTCTTCAAAAATCTTTGCACTTATTTGGTAGATACGGAATAACAATGTTTGCAATATCTGGTGTTGAAATTGCATTATGGGATGCTTTAGGCAAAGAAAAAAATAAGCCAATTCATGAATTGTTAGGAAAAAAAAATAAAGATCTATTTAAAGCGTATTCAAGTCTTTTTAGATATGGAGATCCAAAAATTATAGAGCAAAAATGTAAGCAATCATTAGACGATGGTTACCAAGCTATAAAACTTCATGAAATAGAAAATGATTGCATTGAAGCTGGAAGAAGAGGAACAGGCAATCTTCCTTTAATGTTAGACACTAATTGTCCTTGGACTTATAAAGAAACGCTGTCCAAAAAAGATTTTTTAAAAAGTATGAAACTTACTTGGTTAGAAGAACCTATTTATCCACCAGAAGATTATGAAACTCTTGCAAAATTAAATGAAGAACTTGGGATACCTATAGCCTGTGGAGAGAATGCGTGTACAGAATTTGAATTCAAATCAATGATAAAACAAAAAGCAGTTACCTTTGTTCAACCGTCAGTAATAAAAGTTGGTGGTGTTTACGAGATGTTCAAAATTATTCAGCATGCGGAAAAAAATAATATATCTGTAATGCCTCATACAGCTTATTTTGGACCAGGTTTTTTAGCTACACTTCAATTAGCTGCGTTAATGGAAAAAGATACGTATATTGAGAGATTCTATTTAGATATCGATCAAGAATTTTACCCTAATTTTAAAAGAGCAATAAATGGAAAGTATAAATTACCTTCAGGACCAGGTCTTGGTATTGATTTAGATTATAATAAATTAAGTAAATATGAAATATAGATCTGTTTTATTCGTTCCAGGACATGAAGAAAAAAAAATTAAAAAGGCTTATACATTAAACGCAGATTTAATTGTTCTTGACTTAGAGTCAACTGTTCCTGAAGATCAGAAAGATCAAGCTAAAAAAATAATAAAGGAATGTAATGTTAAAAAAGATCAAACATATATAAGGATAAATAAGAATTCTGATTTAGAATTTGTAACATCAGAAAAATTTCCTGGAATATTCCTTCCGTTTACTGAAACAAAAAAACAATTAATTGAGATAGATGCATTATTAAAAAAAACTGAGAAATTGAAAACTGATGTAATCCCAATTTTAGAAAGTATAGACGGTCTAGCTAATCTTGAGGAAATTTGCTCTTTTTCAGAAAGAGTTCGAATTGTATCTTTTGGCTCTCATGATTTAGCTAAATCAATAAATCTTAAAATTTCAGAAGATGAAAAAGAAATATTAGAGTTTAGAAAAAATATAGTAAATAAATCTAAAAATATAAAGAACCCAATAGATACCTCTTATTTAAATTTTAAAGATTTAAATGGATTTGAAAAATCATGTAATTTAGTAAAAAAATTAGGTTTTAGTGGTAAAGCTTGTATTCATCCAGACCAAATTCAAATCTCGAACAAAATTTTTTAATGATTGATACTAAGAAACTTTTGTACTTTGCTTATGGTACAAATCTTAATAAAAAAATTTTTTTAAAAAAATATAAAAACGCTAAGTATCTAAGCAAGCATATTTTGAAAGGATTTGAATTAGTTTTTAGATCAAAATATAGAGTACCAGATTTACAAAGAAAAAAGGGTTCAAGTGTAAAAGGCATAATCTATGAAATAGATAAAGCAACCGAAAAAAAATTAGATAGATACGAAGACTTTCCTAAGTTATATATAAAAAAATTTTTTAATAAAAATAGAAAAAAAGTAATGTATTATTTTATGAAACGAAAGACCCCTATCTTAAAACCCGCAAAGTATTATCTTAAAGTCATGAAAAGTGGTTATCAACAAAATAATTATAAATTTAATTTTAAATATTAAAGTGAAAAATAAAATAAAGATTGCAGTTGTTGGAATTGGTTTGATGGGTAGTCAGCATTTAAAAGCTTTAAGTGTTTCAAAAAAAGCAAAACTCCACTCAATTGTTGATGTAAATAAAAATTCAATTATTCATGCTAAAAAGTTTAAAGTTCCATTCTATAGATCATCGACTGAATTACTTAGTAATAATAAACCAGATGCTGTAATTGTAGCCACACCCAATCAGTTTCACGAAAAACATACGATAAGCTTTTTAAATGCAAAAATACCTGTCTTATTAGAAAAACCTATTTCCGATAACATCTCAAAAGCAAAAAAAATTATTCAGAGCTCAAAAAAAAATAAAACTCATCTACTTATTGGCTATCATAGAAGACACAACAGTATAGTTGCTAAAGTAAAGAAACAAATAGATAGCGGTAATCTTGGAAAAATTGTTGCTGCTAATGTTATGTGTTGGTTATATAAAAATAAAGATTGGTACAATGAAAAATGGCGTATTAAAAAAGGAGGAGGTCCCTTAGGCATTAATCTTGTACATGATATTGATCTAATTTGTTACCTACTAGGTCCTATAACTCATGTTCAAGCAACAACTTCAAATAAAATTAGAAAATATGAAGTTGAAGATACTGCAATTGTCAATTTTATCTTTAGGTCAGGTGCTTTATGTACATTAAGTGTTTCTGATACAATTGTAGCTCCCTATAGTTATGAGCTTACAGCTGGAGAAAATCCAGCTTACCCAATAACAAATCAATCCGCATATTTTATTGGAGGAACAAAAGGCTCGATACAATTTCCTAACTTAAAGCATTGGTATAATAAGGGTGAGAGAAGTTGGTGGAAACCAATTTATCATAAGGATTTTAACATTCGACTAAGTAGATTTACTTTAATAAATCAAATTGATCATTTATGTGATGTCGTATCTAACAAGGCAATACCAAAAGTAAGTGGAAATGATGGCTTGCAATCGCTTAAAATATTTGATGCCATACTAAGAAGTACTAAAACTGGAAAAAAAATTAGAGTAAATTAATGAAAAGACTAAAACTTGGTATAATTGGTGGTGGTCCTGGATCTTGGATTGGTCATGTACATAGAATTGCCTCAAGATTTGATGATAAATATGAAATTGTAGCAGGAGTTTTTTCAAGAAATTATAAAATCAGTCAATCTTTTGGAACAAGTTTGGGAATAAACAAAAACAGGTGTTATAAAAATTATAAAGATCTTTGCTATTCTGAAAAAAAAATTAAAAATGGTATCGATGTGGTGGCGATTATGACGCCTCCGGGGAGTCATCAAGAAATAGCGGAATTATTCATTAAAAATAATATTCATGTAATATCTGATAAACCTTTTGCAGGTTCTCTACCTCAAGCTAAAAAACTTTATAAAACAATTAAAAGTCATAAAAAGATTGTTTACGGGCTAACACACAATTATTCGGCATACCCAATGGTAAGACATGCTAAAAAATTGGTGGAAGATAAAAAACTTGGAAATATAGAATATATTAATGTTGAATATGTTCAGGACTGGTCCAATGGTAAAAAAGTTACTCCTGCTTCTGCAAAAAAAATATTTAAATGGAAATTAGACAAAAAAATAGCTGGAGTTTCTACCGTACTTAATGAAATAGGATCTCATGCATATCATTTATGTAATTACATCACTGGTCTAAAAGGGAAAAGTTTATTTGCAGATATTAAGCAATATTCGAAAAAAATTAAATTTGATACAAACGCCCAAGTTTTCATAAATTACGAGAATGGAGCTAAGGGTTTATTTTGGACATCAACTACTGCTAAAGGTGGTGTTTATGGATTACGAATAAGAGTATTTGGTTCAATGGGAAGTTTAGAATGGGTGCAGAATGATCCAAACTATTTAAGATTTAATGCTGCTAAAGGTGCTACAAGAGTTTTAGAAAGAGGTTTTAATGAAAGTAGTTTCTCAAAAAACTTTTCAAGAATTAAGTACGGGCATCCTGAGGGATATTTGAGTGCTTTTTCAAATTTATATAGAGAAATTGCATCAAAAATTAATTCAAAAAATAGTAAGAAAAAGTTTTATTTTCCAACAGCATATGAAGGTTTGCTTACAGCAAGATTTATAGATGGATGTGTAAAGTCATCATCCAAGAAAAAATGGGTAGCTTTTTAAATGATTAAATCCTGTGTTATAGGATTATCAAAAGTTGGTATAATTCATTGTGAAAGTTTGTTAAAAATAAAAAAGACTTCGTTAAACTATATTTTTGATAAAAATTACAATCTTAGCAAAAGACTATCCAAAAAATTTAAATGTAACACTTCAAGAGACTTCAATAGTATATTAAAAAAAAAAGATATAGAACTGTTTATAATTGCATCACCTACAACAACACATAATTTTTACATAAAAAAACTGATAAAGTTCAAGAAAATGATCTATTGTGAAAAACCAATTACAAATAATAATAAAAACCTTAACAGACTTAAAAACTTAATAAAAAAACATAAAATCAAATTTTGTGTTGGTTTAAATCGTAGATATGCAAAAGAGTATGTTGCTTTAAAAAATAAAGTGTATAAAAAAAAAATTAACTATATCCAAATTATATCTAGATCCGCCAATCATAATATTGAGTTGTCAAAAAGAAATGGAGGTCTTTTTTTTGATAAAGGATTTCATTTTTTTGATTTGGCTTGTTGGTTGAGTAATTCGAAACCTAAGAAAATGATTGTAATTTCAAAATCAATTAGTTCTGAGAGTTTTTTAAATAAAGGAGATTTCTCAGATGCAGTAATTAATCTAAAACTCAGGAATGGAATAATTGTTGAGATCGTATTCAGTAGAAAGTGTAGGTTAGGAAATTTTGAAAAAATTAGAGTCCATGGTGAAAAATTTTTACTAGATTCTGACGACTTTTCTAACAAAAAGAAATTGTATAATGACTTTTCTGTAAGACACAGGGAGTCGTACTTAAATTGTTTAAAAAAATTTATTGAAAGTAAAAATAATCTCTTAATGGATGAAGCAATATTAGCCCAAAAGATATGCGCTGATGCTTTAAAAAAAGCAAGGTTTCAATAATTTATAGATATTTACTCAAAGCTTTACTTGCAAGTTTTGATGAGGAGATATCAGTTTTAAATGTATTTAATATCGATTGAGTTTTTTCAACCTGCTCCTTAATTTTACTTGGATTATCAATAAAAGAACTTACAGCTTTGAATAAATCTTTTGGATTACATTTTGTTTGGAGTAATTCAGGTATTACTTCTTTTCCTGCTGCAATATTAATAATATTTGCAAATTTTACCTTCACCAAAGACCTTACGATTAAATAATTAAAAAAATTCATTTTATAGAGAATGATAGATGGAACTTTAGATTTACAAATTTCAAGTGAAATTGTGCCAGATTTAGCAACTGCAAATACAGATTTCTTTAAAGTGTGAGACTTTATTTTTTCATCACTAATAATTTCACAATTACTTATATTTTGAGATTTTATGTGCGATTGTATTAAATCATAATGTTGTTTTGTTGAATGAAATATATAAATAAAATCTTGGTAATTATTATTCATTAATTTTACAAAATCTAAAAGGACAGGCATTAAGACATCAATTTCAGATACTCTACTTCCTGGAAAAACTGATATTAATGCTTTATTTTTTTCAAATAGTTGATTGATATCAATTTTACTTTCTAAAGTTTCATCTAACAAAGGGTGTCCCACAAACTCATTGCTCATATTCTCTTTATCAAAATACGATTTTTCAAAATTAAATAATAATAATATGTGGTCAATAAACTTTTTAATTTTTTTGACCCTTCCCTCTCTCCAAACCCATACTTGTGGCGCAACATAATGGATTGTTTTTATATTAGGATTTAGTTTTTTTACACGTTCAGCAACTCTTAAAGTAAAATCAGGGCTATCAACTGTAAATAAAATATTAGGATCAAAATCTTTTATAGCTTTTACAGTTTCATTAATTTTTCTATTAATTTTGAATATATTTTTAATCACATTTGTAAATCCTATATAGGTTATGTCATTTAAATCATAAATTGATTTTATTCCTAATGCTTTTAAATTTTCACCTCCCACACTTAAATATTCAATTTGCGAATTATTTTTTTTTAATTCTTGAATTACTTTTGATGCTAATTTATCTCCAGAGGGTTCACCTGTAAGAATAAATATTTTTTTCACTTATACATTCTCCAAAGTTCACCTTTATCTGATAACAAGTAAAGATCACCTATTTTATTTTTTTTTATATCCCTAATCCTGCCAATATTTCCTTGAAAAATAATTTTTTCATTAACAAATTTTTTTTTATTAAATTTTATTTTTCTCAATGATTGGTCTTTTAGTGATGCAATCAGAGCATCACCATTCCATTCTTTAAAAGTTTCACCTTCGTAAATTAACATTGCACTAACAGCTATAGAGGGTACCCAATATTTTATTGCTTTTGTAAATCCCGGTTTCCATTTAGGTCCAATTTTAGTCCCTGAATAATTAATTCCTCCCCATCCTAAAATTTTCCATCCATAATTTTCCCCAAAATTTGCTGTGCCAAACCAATCCCCGCCCCTAGCTCCATGATTCGTCAAATAAATTTTATTATCATATGGTGAGAGAGACATTCCTTGAGGGTTTCTTACTCCGATTTGATAAATTTCTGGAAGCCAATCCTGTCTGTTTATGAATTTTGGGTTATCCTTAGGTATAGAACCATCTAATTTTATTCTAATTATACTCCCAGGATGTTTTGTAAAATCTTGTGCAATCATGCCTTGACCTCTTTCACCAGCAGTTACATATAAGTGATTATCTTTAATCGCTAATCTAGAACCAAAATGATAACCAGAATTTATTGGTGGTTCAGCACGAAAAATATTTTTAAAATAGAGTTTTTTTTTATTAAAGTTTGCTTTTGCCACTGAAGTACTTGACATTCCGCTAAGTCTATTTTCTGAGTAAGAAACAAAAACGACACCATTTTGGTAAAGTACATCAAGCAAACCGCCTTGACCGTCCTCTAAAACATTTAAATTATGTTGTATATTATGAATCTTATTTTTATCTATGTCGACTAATTTAATATATCCGGACTTTTCGGTAATAATTAAATTTTCCTCATCGATAAAAGCTAAGCTCCAAGGTCTTTCGAATCCTTTAATAACTTTTTCTAATTTAAAATCATCAGCATAGAGATTTGTAAAAGAGATTATACAAATAATTATAATTTTTTTCATTTAATAAGGATAAACATTTTGTTTTTATTTGCGAATTGAATACTTTGTCTCTTGTCTAAAAAAATATTTAACCTATGTTTTAAAACTATTCCTTTTAAACCTGCTGATTTACATTGTTTTAGAGTTTGCAATCCTACAGTTGGGAGATCTACTCTTAAATCCTGTTTTTTTTTGGGAAACTTAATTAATACACCATTTAGAGATTTGTTAATTTTTTTGACTTTTTTTATCATTTTTTTTGTCCCCCCTCTACCTTCCAAACTCACTACTTTATTATTTCTACAAACTACACCTTGAGTATAATTATAATTCCCAGATTTTTTCAAAGCTTTTTCTCCACAATAAATATCTTTTTTATCAGAAATATTTGGTTTAGAAATCGTGTAATTACCTTTTGATAAACTGATCTCGGGAGTAAATTTATTAGAGCTTAAAGTTTGAATTTTCTCAGTCTTAAATATTTTAATAATTTGTTTTAGTATTGCTGCGTCTCCCAATTTTGAACTTTTTAATATTTTAGGCATATAAAAAATTCCTTTTAAGTCAAGTTTTATTGACTTTAAATTTGGTTTCGAAACTTTTCCTGCGAACAAAACTTTTTTGCATCTATTTGATTTTAAAATAGATAAAATCTTTCCAAATTGTCCAATAGATACGGAATAAGAATTTTTATCTTTCTTAAATATTTTTTTTTTTGTTAAATCGATAATAATATATTTATATTTTTTTTTGATCTTTTTTAAAATATATTTTGGAAATTCTGTCTCTCCAAAAATGAGCCCAATCATAAATTATTTAACTTTGTGGTGAGCAAATTGGTCGTTTTTTATCTTTCTCAATAAATTTAACCACCTCATTCACTAATTCATTGTCTCTATAAGCGCCATTAATCTTAGTAAGGTTTTGATATAAGTTTTTTGAAGAAAAAATTTCTTTATACGCTTTATCAAGTCCTATAATTTTTTTATTGTCGTATTTTTTTCTTCTTAATCCTATTAAATTAAGGCCCTGTAAATAATTTCTATTACCAACAGATAATCCGAATGGAATTACATCTTTTAATACTCCTGTCATTCCGCCAATCATAGCTAATCTACCTATTCGAGTGAATTGTTGAACTGCAGAGTTACCACCTATGACAACTGAATCTTCTATGGTCACGTGCCCACCTAATGGAACATTGTTTGCAACAATTACATTATTTCCAATATTACAATCATGAGCTACGTGAGATGAAATCATGAAAAGACAATCATTGCCAACTACTGTTTTAGAACCACCGCCTTGAGTACCGGGGTTAATAGTAACATATTCTCTTATTATATTGTTTTGACCTATAGACAAACTATTTTTTTCATTTTTATATTTTAAGTCTTGTGGTTGAGTACCTATGCTAGCAAAAGGAAAAATTTTTGTTCCTGCTCCTATAAATGTGTTGCCTTCTATATGAACATTTGAGACTAATTCAACATCATCAGATAAAATCACATCGGGTCCTACATAACAAAAAGGGCCAATTTTAACATTTTTACCTATTTTTGCTTTTTTATTAATTTCGCTAGAGTTGTGAATCATTGTTTTTTTTCCACTATAGTTGCTGACCACTCTGCATCTGCCATTTTCTTTCCATTAACCTTAGCTATACCTTTATATTTCCATACTCTTCCATGAGATCTGATAGCTTCTATTTCTAAATGTAATTCACAGTCAGGTATAACAGGATTTCTAAATCTTGCTTTTTCAACACTCATTAAAAAAACTAATTTATTCTCGTATTCTTTAGGATCTATACCGTGGGCGGTCAATGCAGCAGCTGCTTGGCCAAATGCTTCGACGATTAAAACTCCTGGCATAACTGGCTGGCCAGGAAAGTGACCTTGTACATAAAAACCATTCTTCTTAACATTCATTATTGCAGTAGCTGATTTTAAAGGAACAATTTTAGTAAGCTTGTCTATAAGCAACATAGGTTCCCGATGAGGTAACAAACTCTCAATTTTTTTTTTATCTATTTCGCTTTCACTCATTTTTTTTTATCTTTTAAAAATTGGCGAAAAGGAACAGCAGGATATCCCATTACTATTTGGTTATCCTCGATATCTTTTACCACTCCACTACCACCGCCAATCTTAACATTATTTCCAATCTTTAAATGTCCTGATATACCGGCTTGACCACCAATAGAAACTTTATTACCAATGATTGAGCTCCCGGCAAATCCTACTTGACCTGCAATCATGCAATCAGATCCAATTTTAACATTATGAGCAATATGCACTTGATTGTCCAAGTACGAGTTTGATCCAATTTTAGTATCATCTACAGATCCACGATCAATAGTACAATTAGATCCTATCTCAACTTTATCTTCTATTACCACTCTTCCTATGTGAGGAAATTTTATATTTTCTCCTGGTACAGGTATAAAACCAAATCCTTTTTGACCAATTTTGCATCCATCTTGAATAATAACATTGTTTCCAATAATTGAGTTTTTAATAACAACCCCCGAGCCAATAATACAATTATTTCCTATCATAACTTTATTTTCAATTATAGTATTTGATCCAATAATCGAATTTTTACCAATTTTTACTTTATTACCAATTAAAACATTATTACCAAATTTAACAAACTTGAAATTTTTAGATAAAGGTTTTTTTACTGTTAGATCAGGATAATCGATATCTGCGGTAGGAAAAATTTTCTTAAGTATTTTCGCTAATTCAAATAAAACGTTTTTTACTATTATTTTTTCAACATTTTGGGGTAAGTCGTCTGCTAACTTTTTAGTAGTTATACAATATGAGGCTTTGGTTGAATTGGCTAATTTAAAATAATTTTTGGAGTCATAAAAAGTAAGATCATTTTGCTTTGCATTGTTTAAAGATTTTACGAAATTAATGACAGAATTCTTTTTAAAAGTATTTTTAGGAAATAGTTTTTTAATAGAATATTTTTTATTTTCAAAAAAAATAATTGATTTGTTTTCCATTAAACTTTTTAGTTTAATTTTATTGACTTAATTTTATCATTTAATAGCTTTATAATATCTTTGGTAATATCTAAAGACTCATCTGCAAGTATCAAACTTTTTTTGTCCATCACGATCTTAATATTTTTTGTTTTCATATATTCTCTAATTATTGGGTTTAAATTTTTTAATAATTCATTTCTTGCTTTAGCTCTCTGTCTCCCAACATTCTCTAGCAAGCTATTTCTTTCCTTTTGCAAACTAGAGACTTTAGTTCTGAGAGATTGAAGTTTTTTTTTATACTCTTCAGCAGAAATAATTTTTTTTTGTTGGATTATTTTTTTTTCTTCCTCTTGCAGCGATTTTTCTTTTTTCTTAGAGGATTTAATTCCATCGTTTAATTTTTTTTTTAATTCGTTTTGAGCTTTTTTTCCGGCATCACTCTCATTTAAAATATATTTAAAATCCAAATAGTAAGTAGTTGAAGCTAAAAGATTATTGGGTGTTAAGATTAAAAAACTTAACAATATTGAGATAATTTTAATCTTTTTCATAAACTAAAAAGTTGTTCCTAAACTAAAATTAAAACTTTCAGTTTCGTCTGTTGGCGCTTTTGATAAATTTGTTGATAAAATAAACGTCATAGGTCCTACAGGAGAGATCCAGCTGGCTGCTACTCCTGTTGAAGATCTCACCTTATTACTGTTTGGTAAAGAACTATCATAATCAACGCCCCATACATTACCAAAATCAAGAAATAAGCCTACGTCCATATTAGTGGAGTCTGGCAAAAGATTTGGCAAGTTGGCCTCAAAATTCAAGGCAGCAGAATAATTTCCACCAACATGATCTTTGCCGTCTCTTGGACCAATTTTATTTTTTTCAAATCCTCTCAATCTTTTTGAGCTTAAGCCTGTTCTTTTGCTCAGTCTAACGTTATCGTCTACTCCATTTATTGCAGAAAAATAAAATTTCGAAGCACCGATAACATTTTCAGTTATAGATTTATATGCACTTGCACTTAAAGTGTTTGCGATGAATTTTTTATCTGCAAACAACGGCAGTGTTTGTCTAAAAGTTATTATGTTACCGCTAGTTGGCATGAAAGTTCTATCTCTGTTATCAAGGCTAAAACCGTAATTACCAGATATTTCACTAAACTCGCCTGCTTGTTTTTTCAATGATGACGACGCAGATGAGTTAGTAGTTAAATCATCGTAAGAAGCGTTTAATCCAAGTGACGCGTAGAGGTTTTTGTATTGCTCAAAAGAGGTACCTACACCTGCTGAAATTATTCTATTTTCGTATCCTTGATCAGGTTTATCGTTAGACACACTGCTAATAGAATAATTTAATGAATTTCCCAAAAAATCATAATTCGGATTTAAATAATTTAAGGTTCCAGCTAAAGACTCCTCGTCTACCTCTACTTCAAAGTTTACTTTTTTTCCTTCACCGAGCCAATTATTTTCAGTAATATTGAAAGCAAAACTTCCACCATTTGTACCTATACCTGCGCCTGCACTTATCTCACCAGTCGCCATTTCTTCCACATTAATATTAATACTTTTCAAATTTTTTTTGGTTCCATCTACAACTTCTGAATTCACTTTACCAAATAATTTTCTTGATTTTAAATTTGAAATTGATTTTTCTAGTCCTAATTTTGTAAAAGGGTCTCCCTCATCTATTAAAAGTTCTCCTCTAATTACGCTTTCATTAGTAATTGTGTTCCCAAAAATATTTATTCTTTCTACTAGTGTTCTTTCTCCTTCAAAAATATTGAATTTTATTTCAATATTATTTTTGTTCAATATTTCCTCCACATTGTGTTCGACAAATTGTAGATTATTTTTTTCTATAATAGAGTCAATTTCTTCTAAAAGATCCTTAATCTTAAAAGGCGAATAATATTCACCAATATATTCTTTATAAATTTCGTTTAATTCAAAAAATATCTTTTTATCAAAAACTGGATCAACATTGGTTGTTATTTTATTGATTGAGTATCTCTGTCCCGCATCAATTGAATATACAAGATCAATATTTCCCTCTGTGTTAATTTCTGCTGTTTTTGAATTAATTTTTACATCATAATATCCTAGTGATTTATAATAATTTCTTAAAAGTCTTAGATCTAAATTTATTAAACTTTCACTAAACTTTGTATTCCTTGAAATTATTTTCCAAAATTTATCCTCCTCACTTGCGATTACACTTCTTAATCTTTTGTCTCTAATTTTTTTATCTCCAGTAAATGATATAGTGGATATCCTTGTAATCTCACCTCGATCGATCACTAAAATTAAATCCAAATTACTTTCATCAATTTTTTTTAGTTTTGCATCTATTTTTGAAAAATTATATCCTGCTGAAGAGTAAAGTTTCTTTATTTTTTCAATATCGCTTGCAAGGTCCGATCTGATAAATGAATTTTTCTCTTTCAATTTAATTGCTTTTCTAATTTGGTCTTTAATTTTATTGGTTTTTTCCCCGATAATAATTAATTGATTTATAATTGGATACTCTTTTAAATCAATTTCAAGAATATTGTTTGAAACTTTGATTTTTACATCCTCGAAAAAATTTGTCGAATATAAATTATTTAAAATTTTGTTGATTTTTATTTCATCTATTTTTTCATTTAGGTTGATTTCACCATATACCTTGATTGTTTCTTCACTTATTCTCTTATTACCATTAATAATAATTTTATTAACTGTTTCAGCGCTTAAAGGCGTTAACATTAATACAAAAAGAAGTGTGGTAAAAATTTTTACAAAATAATTCATATTTTTTTAATGCTTATATCGCGAGCCCATTTGTCGATTAAAAATATCTCGTTTATACTTTTTGGATCTTTTACAGCATATTTTTTATAATTTCTATCGTTCAGTACTCTCAAAATAGTTCTAAAAATGTCAAAAAAAGCTACTTTTTTTTGTAGAAATAGATCAACTAGTGTTTCATTGACAGCATTAATTATAATTGCGGTAGATTTATGCTCATTCAGTCTATTTTTGATTTTTATGATTGGGAACTTTTTCTTATCGACTTTTTGAAAACTGAAATTATTTAAAAAAACATTTTTTTTATAATGTTCGGGATATATTTCATCTATTAACAATTTATCTCCAAATATAGCATTTGCTATAGGTATAATCATAGAATTGTGGTGATAAATAAACTTGTACAGACCATTCTTTAATTCAATAATTGCATGTACCAGCGATTGAGGATGAATAACAATTTCAAGTTTTTTTTGAGGAATATTGAAAAGTTTTTGAGCTTCGATAAGTTCAAGAATTTTATTCATCAATGTTGCTGAGTCTATCGATATTTTTTTTCCCATTTTCCACTTAGGGTGTTTTAAAGCTTCTTTGGGACCAGCATTTTTAATAGCAGATAACTTGTGATTGAGAAAGGGTCCACCAGATGCTGTCAAATAAATTTTTTTAATATCAGTAATATTATTCTTTTCCAAAAGTTTCATTATAGCAAAATGTTCTGAGTCAATTGGTATAATTTCTGTTTTATATTTTCTTGCAGTTTTGTGTAAAAGTTTCCATCCACAAATAATTGACTCTTTATTAGCAATAAGAATTTTTTTTGTTTTTTTAATCATTTCTAAAGTTGAAACTAATCCAATAATTCCTGGTATTGCTGTGAGTGTATATTCCGATGATTTAATGGATTTAAATTTTAAATCACTTGTATGTAAAATTTTTGTTTTTGAGGATTTAAATTTCTTTTTAACCCTTTCAAAAACTTTAAAATTATTTATGAAAAAAATATTAGGTTTATATTTTTTGATTTGACTACATATTAAATTGAAATTTTTATCAGCAACTAAAATATTTATATAAAAATCTTTTCGCTTTCTATTTATTACTTTTAAAGTTGTCAGGCCTATAGACCCCGTTGAACCAATGATAGAAAAAGATTTTTTCATGAGTAAAATATAATAAGTGATAAGAATCCAACCGGCATACCAAAAAATATTCCATCTAGGCGATCGAGTAGACCACCATGTCCAGGAAGTAAATTACCTGTGTCTTTTATTTTAGCTTTTCTTTTAATAAATGAAAAAAATAAATCACCTAACTGACATGCAATAGAGGTTAAAATTGATATTAATAGAATTTTAAAACTAAATGTGTCGGATATAAAATAAAAAAGAAAAGATAATGTTAAACAAGTCAAAATTATTGATCCTAAAGAACCGGCGTAGGTTTTTTTAGGACTTATTTTTGTCAGTTTAGGACCATTTAAAATTTTACCAAAAACGAAACCTCCAATATCAGAAGCAACGCAACCTAATAAAATTGTAAAAAGTAAAAATTTTAATTGAATAAAAGAGCAAAATAAAAAAAATAAAAAACAAAACAAAAATACATAAAATAGAAATAAAGTATTAGAAATTAAGCGGTTAACTGTGCTTAGTTTTACTTTATTTATTAAATTGGAAAATTCTAAGAAGGAAATTACACCAAACACAATTAAACTATAAATTAATATAAATTTATATTTAAATAATAAAATAATTAGAGTAATTAAAAAAAATGAAGTTATTAATCTAAGTTTTAAATTATTTGAAATCATAAAGCACCAAAATTTCTTTTTATATTTTTAAATTTCTTAATAATAGATTTTAAATCTTTTTCATTAAAATCAGGCCATAATTTTTTCAAAAAAAATAGTTCTGCATATGCTAATTGCCAAAGCATAAAATTACTAAGTCTTTTATGTCCTCCAGTTCTTATTAGTATGTCAGGATCAGGTATATTATTTGTAAAAAGATTTTTTTGGAAACTTTTTATAGTAATTTTCTTTGATGACTTTTTCACAGCATTAATAATTTCATTTCTTGATCCATAATTAATTGCTAGGTTTACTAAGATTTTGGAATTTTTTTTAGTTAAATACATTGTTTTTTTTAAAACTTTTTTTAAATCTGGTGTTAATTTATTTACATCTCCAATGATATTAATTTTAATGCCTTGAGAGATTACGCTTTGTATTTCTTTTGAAAAATATTTTTTTATCAACTTAAATAAAAAGTTTATTTCACTTTTTGGTCTTTTCCAATTTTCAGATGAGAAAACATAGAATGTAATAGCTGGTACTTTAAGTTTTATAGAACTGCTCACAACTTTTTTAACAGTGTCTACGCCTTTTATGTGCCCGTAATTTCTACCTTTATTTTTTTTTCTTCCCCACCTTCCATTGCCATCCATGATAAAGGCAATATGGTTGAGTTGGTTCATATTTGAATTATCTCTTTTTCTTTTTCAGTTACAATTTTTTCAATATTTACAATATTGTTATCTGTCAATTTTTGAATATTTTTTTCGAAGTTTTTATTTTGGTCCTCAGAAAGTGATTTAGATTTTAGACTTTTTTTTAACTCTTCATTTGCTTCTCTCCTAATGTTTCTTATAGAAATTTTTGCTTTTTCACCCATATTTTTTAAAATCTTAATCAGTTCTTTCCTTCTATCTTCGGTTAAATCAGGAATTCTTAATCTTATTATTTGTCCATCTATTTGAGGATTTATTCCTAATTCAGATTTTTGGATAGCTGACTCTATCACATTGGTATTCGATTTATCCCACACTTGAATTGATATTAGCCTAGCCTCTGGCACACTTATAGTTGCCAGTTGCTCTATAGGCATTTGTTGTCCGTATATATCAACTTTTATAGTATCTAACATAGAAGTGTTGGCTCTCCCTGTTCTTAAAGTTGATATATCTTTTTTAAAAGAGACAATGCTTTTTTCCATTTTCATTGAATAGTTTTTTTCATTAAATTCTGAGCTCATAACTATACTCCTTCTCCAACTTTGAATTTAGCAAAATCTAAAACTTTCAATTCTTTTTCCAAAGAATTTTCTTTCAAAACATCAGAAACTTTCTTTTTAGGGTCCATTATCCAAATTTGATTTAAAAGTGAGTTGTCGTTTAAAAACTTTTCTATTTTTCCTTTTGAAATTTTATCTGCCAATTCTTGAGATTTGCCAGAATTAGTAATTTCGGCTTTAATTATTTCTAATTCTTTTTCAATGATTGTTTTATCTATTCCATCTTTTTCAATAGATAGAGGATTTGATGCAGCTATATGCATAGCTATTTTGGATCCTATGTCTTCGTTTTTGCCTTTTATAATTCCATCTATTTTCACCATAGAAATAATTTTTCCAATATTCTTTTCAATTGCTGAATGTACATAAAAAAAATTTGTTCCAGTATTATTATCGAAAAACTTTGTCCTCCTGATGGTAATTTTTTCTCCAATTTTAGCAATTAAATTTACAAGGTTATCTTTCACTAAAAGATTGTTTTTCATTTTAGAGTTATTTAATTTTTCGATGTTCCCTTTTGATAAAAAATTAATCTCTGACAACTCCTTGCAAAAACTTATAAAGTCATTATTTTTAGCAACAAAGTCAGTTTCACTATTAATTTCAATAATAGAAGCTTTGTCATCAAAAGATTTTACTAAAACTAATCCCTCAGAAGCGGTACGGCTCATTTTTTTTGAGGCTTTTGCGATCCCTTTTTTTCTTAAAAACTCTACTGATTTCTCTAAATCTCCTTTAGTTTCTTCTAGTGCCACTTTACAGTCTTTAAAACCGACACCTGTCATTTCTCTAAGTTTTTTAATATTATCTAATAAGTTTTTGGCAGACATGAATAAAAGTTTACTTAATTATTTTTTTTTTTGGGTAGCGCTCTTTTCTTTTTTGTCCTCTGCGCCTATAATTTGTTTTTCTGCATCTTTAATTGTATTTTTCAATAATTCGCAATAGAGATTAATCGATCTTCTTGCGTCATCATTGCCTGGTATAGGAAAATCTATTCCAGTAGGATCCGAATTTGTGTCAAGCACTGCAATTATTGGTATTCCTAATTTTTTTGCTTCAGCTACTGCTAATGACTCTATGTTTGTATCAATTATAAAAATTAAGTCTGGTGTTTTTTTCATTTCAACAATACCACCTAAAGATCTTTTAAGCTTTTCTCTTTCTTTGCCAAATTTTAAAATTTCTTTTTTTGTAAAACCTAAATTTTCTTTTGAAAGTTGGTCTTCTAATTTTTTAAGTCTCTTGATTGAATTCTGAATTGTATTCCAATTAGTAAGCATGCCACCTAACCATCTATAATTTACAAAGTACTGGCCTGTTTCTACTGCTAAATTACTCACTTGTTCTGAAGCTTGTTTTTTTGTTGATACAATTAATAATTTTCCTCCACTTGAAATCACTTTGTGTACCTCAACTAGAGCCGCTTTAAGAAAATCGACGGTCTGTGTTAAATCTATTATGTGTATTGAGTTTTTTTCTCCAAATATGAATTTTTTCATTTTGGGATTCCACCTTAATGTTTTATGACCTAGATGGACACCCGCTTCTAGTAATTGTTTAATATCTACTTTTGGTACTTTCATTTTTTTTCCGGTTAATCCACCACAGTAATTCCAAATTAATGGACCGGTAGGGCAACACCCTTGAAACTGTGTGCGAAATTATTATCTGATATATAGAAACAATTTAAAAAATCAACACTCTATACAATTATTTTTGCCACGTATTCCTTAGCTTTTAGGGACTTCAAATGTTTTAGGTCAAATTTTCTATTATTTTGCAGGGAATATTTTGCCTTCCTGTTTTGATTTTTAATAATAAGATTTATTTTAGTTTCGCCATTTTTTGACAGAATTTCACTTATTTCATTAACTTTTAACTCATCATTTAACTCTATTGTAACATCAGAGTAGGGCTTGTTAATTAACTCATCTAAGCTCACAATTTTTTTTATATTTACTCTTTTTTTTCCATTTTCAACCAAAGCTCTCTCTTTATGTAAAGTGATTACAAAAGACTCTGATTCTTTCAATTTGTCCCTATTATTTATAAGTGTATCAGCAAATAAAAATAATTCGAATTCTCCTTTTTGGTCGCTAAACTTAATAATTGCGTACGGTGTTCCTTTTGAACTTTTTTTTTCTTGAATCGACATAATCGTTCCAGCAACGACCCCCTCGTTAAGATCATTGTTATAAAATTTATCATAAGAAATAATATTTAATTGATTAAAAACTTCATTATATTCATTTAAAGGGTGATCTGAAATATAAAAACCTAAAGATTTAAATTCTTCAGCAAGAAGTTCCTTCTTCTTCCAAGGCTTGCAAGATAAGAATTCAAAATTATTAGAAATATTCTCATTATTTTCAAAAAGATTAGTCTGTTTATTAAATCTGTCATCATTAATATTTTTAATCTGTTGGATAATCTTTGGTATGGAATTGAATATTTTATTTCTATCTTTATCAAATTCATCAAAAACGCCTGCTTTTGTTAAGCCCTCTAGCTGTAGTTTATTTACATCTTTAGAGTTCACTCTCATGATAAAGTTTTCAAATGTTAAGAATTTGCCATTTTTTTCTCTTTCGTTGATAATATTTGATATAGCTTCAAAACCAACATTCTTAATTGCGCCCAAACCATAATAAATTTTTTTATCTTCAGCTTTAAATTCAGCGTAACTCTTATTTATTGATGGTTTTATTATTTCTACTTTAAGTCTTTTTAATTCTTCAACAAATTCTCTCAATTTAGAGGTATTTGTTAATTCTGTTGACATGGTTGCAGATATAAAATCTTCCTTATAATAAGTTTTTAAATATGCTGTTTGATAAGCTATTAATGCATAAGCAGCAGCATGGCTTTTGTTAAACCCATATTGAGCAAAAGGTTCAATTTTTGTAAATACAAAATTAGCTACTTCTTTAGTAATTCCATTTTTTATTGCACCATTAATAAATCTTTCTTTTTGTCTATCTAGCTCTGCTTTTTTTTTCTTACCCATTGCTCTTCTTAAAATATCTGCTTCTCCTGCAGTAAAACCTGCTAGGGTTTGAGCAATTTGCATCACTTGCTCCTGATAGATAATTATTCCGTAGGTAGGCTTTAATATATTTTTTAAAGTTGGGTGAATATAATCAGGTTCTCTAATTCCATTTTTACATTCATTGTAAATAGGAATATTGCTCATAGGGCCTGGACGATATAAAGCGACAAGTGCGATTATATCATCAAAACTATTTGGTTTCATTTGCTTTATAGCTTCTCTCATACCGGCACTCTCTAATTGAAACAGACCTGTTGTTTCCCCAGTTGAAAGTAGAGAAAAAACTTTTTTGTCATTTTGGTTGATTTTACTAATGTCTAATTCTATTTGTTTTGCTTTTAATCTTTTTAATGTTTTGTCTATTACAGTTAGTGTCTTTAATCCAAGAAGGTCAAACTTTACTAGCCCAGCGTTTTCTGAAGAATACATATCATACTGTGTAGAGGGTAAAATTAGATTTGATGTATGATCAACATATAGTGGGAATTGTTCAGCTAATTTTTCCCCTGCAATTACTACACCTGCAGCATGCGTAGCCATATTTCTATTCAATCCCTCTAACTTTAAAGATAACTCTAGTAACTTTTTGACTTTTGGATTATTTTTAACCTCCTCCTTAAATCTTGGCTCTCTATCAATTGACTCTTGAAGAGTTAATGGTCTAGAGGGATCAAAAGGTACCATTTTACAAAGTCTATCAACATGACCATAGGATAATCCTAAAACTCTCCCTACATCTCTTAAAGCCATTCTCGCTTTAAGTTTACCAAAAGTTATTATATGAGCTACACCATCTTTATATTTTGTTTTCAAATATTCAAAAACTCGATCTCTTTTTTCCTCGCAAAAATCAATATCAAAATCAGGCATAGAAATTCTATCAGGATTAAGGAATCTCTCAAAAATCAAATCATATTCAATCGGATCAAGATCAGTAATATCCAAACAATAAGCAACTAAAGATCCAGCGCCTGAACCTCTTCCAGGTCCAACCGGAATATAATTTTTCTTTGCCCACTTTATATAATCAGAGACTATTAAAAAATAGCTAGCGTAATTCATCGAATTTATAATATTTATTTCATGACTAAGACGATCTTTATATTTTTCCCTTATTTTAATTTCGGTTTCTTTGGGGTTTTTTTTTAAAATGAAGTTTTTAATTCTTTTTTCTAATCCCAATTCTGCTTGTCTTAAAAGTTCGTCCTCAGGTGATTGACTTTGGCTAGAAGAAATAGACGGTAATATTGGATTAGATTTCTTTGGTTTAAAACTAAATCTCAAATGAAAATTATAATTATTCTCCAACGCTTCAGGAACATCAGAGAAGAGTTTCGCCAATTCTTCGCTTTTTTTCAAAAAATGTTGATCGCTTAACCTAAATCTATTTTTGTTATCTACAAATTCTTTTTGACCTATACATGTTAACGCATCATGAGCCTCGAACATCTCTTTATTAAGATAAAAAACTTCTTGAGAAGCGATAATAGGAATACCTAGCTTTTTAGAATTATTTAAAAGAAATATCTCAAAATTTTTTTCTGCAGTTTCATTGTGTCTTTGAATTTCAAAATAAGTTCTTTCTTCAAAATTTTTTTTAAATAAAGTTGCTAGCTCCTCAAAGTTTTTAATTTTATTTGAGTGAAATAATTTTCCAAAAAGATCTCTATAATTTCCTGAAAGTAATATTAGGTCTTTATTGTTAGTTATAAGATCTTCAATTTTACAGTTTGGCTCCTCAATCTCTTTACTATTCAGATAACTCAAAGATGATAACTTAGTTAAATTCTTATAACCCTCCTCTGTCTTAGCGTATAATGTGACTTTTCCTATTGTGTTGTGGAATTTAACATTAATTTGAGTTCCAATTATTGGTTGTGTTCCAACTTTTGATAGTTTTTCAGAAAATTCTAAAGCTCCACATAAATTAAAGCTGTCGGCTAAACCTAAAGATTTAATTTTGTTTATTTTACAATATTCAGCAAGATCATCTATTTTAGCTGCACCTTCACAAATAGAGTATTGAGAATGTACTTTAAAGTTATTGAAAACTTTATCATTAACTTGCATTTACTCGTTTTATATTACCATCAGAAATAAACAACTTGTAATCAGCCCTGTTAGCAAGTTCTCTATTATGAGTTGCAAAAATAATTGTTTTTTTTAGTTTTTTTAATTTTAAAAAAAGAGAAAATATTTCTTTTGAAGTTTTAAAATCTAAATTGCCAGTAGGTTCGTCAGCTAAAATTAAATTTGTTTCAGCTATAAGTGCTCTTGCAATAGCTACTCTTTGTTGCTCACCACCAGAGAGTTCATTTGGAAAATGATGAGATCTATCAAATATTTTTACATCTTTGAGTATCCTATTTGCTTTTTTTAAAATAATCTTTTTATTTTCACCTCTTATAATAAGCGGCATCATTACATTTTCTATAGCGGTGAAATCAGTTAATAAATTATTATCTTGAAATATTATTGATATTGCCCTTCTTCTTAAATTATCTTTTTGAACATCTGTTAAATTTTTAGTTTCTTTATTATTAATAATAATTTTTCCATTTGTTGGCTCATCTAGTAGTGCTAAAAGATGTAATAATGAGGATTTCCCAGAGCCTGACGGACCTATTAAGGCGACTAGTTCGCCTTCCTTAATTTTTATATTTACATTGTCAAAAAGTGTAATTGAATTTTTTGTATTATCATAACTCTTTTTTAAATTGGCTACTTCTAAAAAAATTTTATTCATACCTTAAAGCTCTAAATGTACTCATTTTTGATATTCTCATAGCTGGTAAATACGACGCTAATGCAGAAATAAAAATTGAAATAAAAAAAATTATAAAAACTGAGCTAAAATTAATCTCACTTGGTAGTTGATCTAAAAAATAAATATCTGATGGAAAAATTTCAAAGCTGAAAACAGTAGATAAAAATATACGTAGTTTTTCAATATTTAATGAAAATAAAGTTCCCAAAATTATACCACTTATTGTTGCTAGAAAACCAATTGTTAGTCCTGTCAAAAAAAAAGTTTTTTTAATAGATTGATTACTCAACCCCAAAGTTTTTAAAATTGCAATTTCCTTTGTCTTATTTTTTATTAAAATTGTAAGACCAGATATAATATTGAAAGCTGCAACAATTATTATAAGTGATAAAATTATGAACATTACATTTCTTTCCACTTTTAGAGCGCTAAAAAGAGACTTATTTAAATCAGACCAGGTATATATAAAATAATTTTGGTCAATATTTTGAATTTTGTTTTTAATAGAATTGGCCTTAAGAGGATCCTCAAGATATATCTCAATATTCTGGTCTTTCTGATTTTTATCAAAAATTGATAATACGTCTTGTATATTTAAAAAGATTACATTTTGATCAAATTCTAAAAAACCTGTATTAAAAATTCCAGCAACTTTAAAAATTTCTTGTTTTGGTAAACTTCCTAAGGGTGTAGCAACAAAAGCTGAGGACATAATACTCAAACTGTCACCTTCTTTAAGATTCAGATTGAATGCGAGTTCCGATCCGACAAAAACGTTATTTGAGTTAAAATTTTTTAAATCTCCTTTTGAGGTGAACTTTTCAAAAAATTCGATAATCTTATTTTCATTTTTGTTTACACCTTTTAATATTACTCCTTTGGCGTTATCATTACTAATTATAATTCCTTCACCTGAAAAAGATCTGCTTAAGCTTATATTTTTAAAATCATTCTTTAATTTTGCGATGTAAGTGTCGTCAATCTCAAAGCTATTAGGTTGTATAACTATATGGGGATTTAAACCTAAAATTTTTTTTGTTAAGTCTGTTTTGAAGCCATTCATGACTGACATAACTATAATTAAAATTGCAACTCCCAGCATTATTCCTAAAAACGAGAAAATTGATATTATTTTCAGAAAACCTTCTTTTTTTTTAGGTCTTAAATTTCTTATAGAAATTAATCTCTCTGCTTTTGTAAACAATTTTAAGTCTTTAATTTTGATTTTATTTTATCAAGACTTAATAGCTCGCTATTAGAGTTAAGTTCCTTAAATTCAAATTTATCTTTTTCAGATTTAGAGCCGATAATAATTTGATAAGGAACTCCAATTAAGTCATGTTTTTTAAATTTATTCGACATATTTTCATCAACATCGTCTAACAATACGTCAATATTTTGTTTTTTAAGTTGATTATAAATTTTTTCAGCTTTTTCTAGGTTCTCTTTATTATTTTTGCTAATACTTGGTATAATAACTACGTCAAAAGGTGCTACCGATTTAGGCCATTTCATAATTCCATTATTATACTTCGCTTCAATAATAGCTCCGACTAATCTTGAAACTCCAATTCCATATGAGCCCATTTTAACAGATGTTTTTTTTCCACTTTTATCATCTATTAAGCAATTCATCGGCTTAGAATATTTGTCACTGAAATAAAAAATATGGCCTACCTCAATTCCTTTTGTAATTATTTGATTTTCCTTATCAACTAATTTGTTAAAATCTTCCTTTTTAAATTTTTCATCTGTAACTGCGTAAATTTTAGTAAAGTCTTCTCGCATTATTTGAAGCGAGCTGTCATCAAATTCATATTTATTAGGATCAATTTCAAAAATATTTTTATCAGCGTAAATTTGGCTTTCACCTGTTTCGGCTAATATTACAAATTCATGAGAAAGATCTCCTCCTATTGGACCTGTATCTGCAGCCATAGGTATGGCTTTTAAATCTAATCTGTTAAATGTTTTTAAATAAGAGTAAAACATCTTATTATATGATTTTTTAGCGTCCTCATCAGACAAATCAAAAGAATATGCGTCTTTCATATAAAATTCCTTACATCTCATGACTCCAAATCTTGGTCTGATTTCATCTCTAAACTTCCATTGAATGTGATATAAAGTTTGAGGAAGAGATTTGTAGGATTTCACGCTTGACCTAAATACGTCTGTTATAAGCTCTTCGTTAGTTGGTCCATAAAGCATCTCTCTACCTTGGCGATCTTTAATTCTTAACATCTCCTCCCCATAATCATCATATCTTCCACTTTCTTTCCATATTTCTGATGATTGAATAGTAGGCATTAACATTTCTTGAGCACCAATCGAATTTTGTTCTTCCCTAACGATCTGTTCTATTTTTTTCATCACTTTAAAACCTAGTGGTAACCATGAATATATTCCGGCAGAAGATTGTTTTATCATCCCGGTTCTAAGCATAAGCTGGTGTGATTTAATTTTAGCTTCTGTAGGAAGGTCTTTGATAATTGGTATAAATAGTTTTGAAAGATACATTATTGTAAAAACTTTCTTAAATTTAATAAATCAAACTCTACAAGATAATATATGACTACAAAAATTATAGTAGTAATTAATGTGGTAATTAAAAATTTTATTCTTATTTTAGGATTTTTCGGGGCTCCAGGATCTATTCCTCCAATCTTTTCCTTGAAAACTTCTTTATTTGACCGAATTCCAATAGGTAAAACTGAAAAAAAAATTATCCACCAAATCATTACATAAACAATGATAGATCCTGTTATTCCCATTAAATTCTAGCAATATTGATATTTGTAAAAGGTTTTTTTCCAGTTTTTTCTCTAACTATTCTTCTACAATTTTGTTTTAGGGTTTCAATTAAATTTTGTTGCTGTTTTTTGTTGTCCATTGAAAAAGTTCTACATATATTCATTATTTCATCTTCCATATCAAAAATAAAAGTATTATCCTCATTTTTCTCAGGTATCCCCTTGTATGAAATTACTGGTTTTTTAACACTCCCATTACTTGATATAATTAAAGTAATTTCCAAATATCCATTTGCTGAAAGATTTTTTCTATCTTTTATAGATTGAGAGTCAGTTTCAACATTGATATTTCCGTCAAGATAAATTTTACCTGAAGGTGCTTTATCAATAATTTCTGGTTTGTTTCCAGGAAGAATTTTTATTATATCACCATTTTCGATTAGCAAAGTTTTTGGAATTTGCATTTCTTTAGCGAACGATACGTGCTCAGCCATATGACGATGCTCTCCATGAACAGGTATTACGCATTGCGGCTTCACCCATTTATACATATCTTTAAGATCATCTCTATTAGGATGACCGGAGACATGAACAAAAGCATTTTCCTCACTGATCATTTCCATTTTATTTCTTACTATTAGGTTTTGTAAATGGTACAATTTTTTTTCATTTCCCGGTATAATTTTAGATGAAAAGATTACACAGTCTCCGTTTTCCAAATGAACATCTGGATGAACGCCATTAATTATCCTATTCATCGCTCCCATAGGCTCTCCTTGACTACCAGTAGCTAAGTATAAGATTTTATTTTTTGCTACTTTTTTTGCGTCTTTAGGTTCTAGTGGTTCTATAAGTCCGTGAAGATATCCACATTTTCTTGCTGCTTTATAAATTCTTTGCATTGATCTGCCGACTAAGCATATATTTCTGTCAGTTTTTTTTGCGCAATAGAATACTGACTCCATTCTAGCTACGTTTGAAGCGAACGAAGTTACAAGGATTCTATTAGTTTTTATTTCCATAATTCTTAATAAGCTATTTCTTACTTCTGACTCAGAGCCAGCTCTTCCTGGGCTAAAAATATTAGTAGAATCACATATCATCGCTGAAACTCCGCTATCACCAATAGATTTCAATTTTTGTTCATCAATCTGACCTCCGATTAATGGGTTAGGGTCAATTTTCCAATCACCAGTATGCAAAACTGTTCCCAAAGGAGTTTTAATGCTTAAGCCATTAGGCTCCAAAATAGAATGGGTTAAGGTTACAAAATCAATTTCAAAACTTCCAAGCTTTATTTTACTATTTAAAGGCACTACTTCTAAATAAGATGAAATGTCAATTTTTTTTTCTTTGAATTTCTCAAGGATTAAGGCTGAAGTAAAAGGTGTGGCATACATTTTACATTTCAGACTCGGCCATATATGTGCAACTGCACCTATGTGATCTTCATGCGCATGGGTCAGAACAATCCCAAGCAAGTCATCTTTCTTATCAATAATAAATCCGGCATCTGGCATTATAAGGTCAACTCCTGGCACTGAGTCATCCGCAAATGATACACCCATATCTACTATAATCCATTTTTGATTATCCTCTTTCCCATAGGCGTATAAATTCATATTTCCACCTATTTCTCCTGATCCGCCTAAAGGACAAAAAATAAGCTCTTCTTTACTCATAAAAATTTCCTATAAACTTTTGAAACTCCTTTAATCGTAATATTTTGATCAACAATAGTCCTTCTTTTAATAATTTTTTTAAATAAATTAGCATATCCACCAGTAAGTATTATTTTATAATTCATTTTCCAATTTTTAGTAATTTTATTAATTATATTATTTATCAGTCCATCATAACCCCAAATAAAACCTGCATTTAAAGCATCTTTTGTATTCTTTCCATATCTCTTTTGATTGCTTTTTAAATCAAATATTGGAAGTAAAGCTGTAGCCTGACTCAAATTTTTTATAGATAATTTAACACCTGGAGCAATGACTCCCCCCTCGTAAATTCCATTCTTAATAATATCGAAAGTAGTTGCAGTTCCAAAGTCGATTACTAAACAATTCCTAAATTTTTTACCCTCTATTGAATTTACAATTCTATCTGAACCAAGTTGTTGTATATTTCGAATATTAATTTTGATGATCTTCTTTAAATTGAAACTCTTGATTTCTAAAACTTTAAAACCTGTTTTATTTAAATCTTTTTTAATTTTATTTAACACTAAGGGAACAACGCATGAAAATAATACTTCTTTCCTAAGGTTTTTTTTATTCAGTCTTTTAATAATTTTTTTTATAAATCCCTTTAAAAAAATTTTTTTTGTACTAATTGATATTGACTTAATAATTTTTGATTGTTCCAATAAACAAATTTTAGTCGAAGTATTTCCTATGTCACCAATTATATAATACATTTTGATTACTTATATTTCCTTTTTAAATTTGAAAATGATATTTTATTTTTTTCCTTTAAAAATTTTTCATATGTAATTACAATTTTTTTCAAAATTTTTTGATTATTTACTTTTTTATTTAATATATTTTTTAAGCAAGTCGATTTAAAGCCTTTGTTTTGCGGAGCTGCATTAGTATTTAACCCTATTCCAACAATTAAATAGTCAAAATTATTGTATTTTAAAACTTCTTGTAAAATCCCACAAAACTTTTTTTTATTTACCATTAAATCATTAGGCCATTTTATTTTTATTTTTCTTGAAATTATTTTTGAAATAATCTGTTTCAATAAAAACGCATTCAATATTGCAAATTGTTTAAAATCGATTTTTCTTTGATCAAATTTAAAAAATAAGGTTATAAAAAGGTTCCCATTTTGAGAAATCCATTTTTTTCCAACTCTACCTTTGCCTTCAGTTTGATTTTTGCTTACGACTAAAGTGGGTTCCGAAAAATTCTTTTTTATTAGTTTTAAAGCTATATCGTTAGTGCTTTTTACTTTTTTATACCTTTTAATCTTAATTTTCATTAGCTAACGAATAATGATTTAACTAAATTATTTAAAACTGATGGATATAAAAAAAATGTAATTAGAATTGTACAGCTGGCGAATATGGAAGCTTGAGCTGTTCTATTTTTGGTTGCCTCAAAAGTTATGAGACTGTCATCAAAATAAATTGTTTTAATAATTTTTAAATAATAAAATGCTGACATTACTGTAGTTAATAATCCTATAATTGCTAGTGCGTACATTTGTTTTTCCAAAACAGCGACGAAAACATAAAATTTTGCAAAAAACCCTCCTAGCGGAGGAACTCCAGCTAGAGAGAATAATATTATCAATAATGAAATAGCTATTAGAGGATGTTTTTTTGAAATTCCAGATAAATCCGAAATATTTTCTTTATATTGTCCATCTTTCTTTAATAGATACAAACATGAGAAAGCTCCAATATTCATAATTACGTAAATTGAAATATAAACGGTTGTACTTTGATATCCTGATATTGCGCCTGTAGCAACTCCTGCAAGGGCGTAGCCGATATGTCCTATAGAACTATAAGCAAGAAGTCTTTTAAAATTTTTTTGAGTCATTGCTGCAACAGCGCCGAGTATCATAGATGCTATTGAAATAAAAATTATAATTGTTTGCCACTCTAATAAAATATTTGAAAAAGGAACATACATAAATTTTATTAATAATGCTAAACCTGCAACTTTTGGAACAACTGCAAAATAACTAGTTATTGATGTTGGTGCTCCCTCATAAACATCTGGTGTCCACATGTGAAATGGAACTGCAGAAACTTTAAAAGCAAGTCCTACTAGTATAAATACCATTGCAAAAACTGCTCCAGTATTTTCTTTATTGAGTTGGCCAGCTATTAGTTCAAAGTTTGTAGTGCCAGTAAACCCATATAATAATGAACATCCGTATAATAATAAACCTGAAGATAATGCACTCAAAACAAAGTATTTAATTCCTGACTCTGTTGATCTTAAATTGTCCCTATCAATTGATGCGAGTATATAAAGCGATAAAGATTGCAGCTCAAGCCCTAAATAGAAAAGTATTAAATCATTTGCACTTACCATGAAAAACATTCCTAATATTGAAAGCAAAATGATTATAGGGTATTCAAATTTGTCTAATTTACTATCAATGATAAATCTTTTAGATGAGTTGAGAACAAATAAAGATGATAAAAGAATTAAAATTTTAAAATAATTTGAAAAACCATCTCTTATAAAACTATCTAAAAATATTTTTTCTTCATCACTTGAACTTGACAAAATAATTAAAATAGTAACGATTATTATTAAAGAAGTAAGATTAAATACTATATTAAAGCTTTTTTTAATAAATACACCAATCATTAAAATAGAAAAAATTGAAAGAGATAAGAAGACTTCAGGAAACATTATGTATAAATTGTTTATCATAATCAATTAGATTTAAGTGCTATTTCGTAATTGTAAATCAAACTATTAACTGAAGTGCTTAATGTCTCCATTAATGGGAGTGGGTAAAATCCAAAAAATAGTATTAAAAATGCTAAAGTTACTAACATCAATACTTCAGATCTATTTACATCATTAATTTTTTTGACTTCAGAATTATGCGCAACGCCAAATATAACCCTTTTAGTTAGCCAGAGCATATAAGCAGCTCCTAGGACCACTCCAAAAGTTGCTAACATAGCTGCTAGATAACTTTTTTGAAATGTTCCTGTCAAAACAAGAAACTCACCTAAAAATCCCGAGGTTCCAGGCAATCCTAAAGCAGCTAAAGCAAATATTAAAAATAAAAAGGAGTATTTGGGAATATAATTTACTAATCCTCCATAAGTGTTGATCATTCTCGAATGTAATCGGTCATATACTACACCAACACATAAGAATAAAGCAGCAGATATTAGGCCATGACTTATCATTTGATAGACGCTTCCTTCTATTCCTTGTTTTGTAAATGTAAAAATTCCTAAAGTTACGTAACCCATATGGGCGACAGAGGAGTAAGCAATTAACTTTTTCATGTCGTCTTGCATCAATGCAACTAAAGAAGTGTATATAATTGCTATAATGCTTAAAATATATATTAAGGGAGTAAAATACTCTGAGGCAACAGGAAACATTGGTATTGAAAATCTTAAGAAACCATAGCCAGCCATTTTTAACAAAATTGCGGCAAGGATAACCGAACCAGCAGTTGGCGCTTCAACATGAGCGTCTGGCAACCATGTATGCACAGGCCACATTGGCATTTTTACTGCAAAAGAACTGAAGAAAGCTAACCATAAAATATTTTGATATTCTTTTGGTATTTTTATCTGATATATTTGTGTGATATCTGTCGTGCCCGTTAACCAATAAATTACTATAATAGCTACAAGCATTAAAACAGACCCTAGCAAAGTAAAAAGAAAAAATTTAAAAGCTGAGTATACTCTTCTAGGGCCGCCCCAAACTCCAATAATCAAAAACATTGGAATTAGCCCTGCCTCAAAAAACAAATAAAAAATTACAAGATCAAGGGAACAAAACACTCCAATCATGAATGTTTCTAAAATCAAAATAGCTATTAAAAATTCTTTAACTCTAACTTTGACACTATTCACACAAGAAATAATACAAATCGGTGTAATGAATGTTGTCAAAACAATAAAAAGTATAGATATACCATCGATACCTAGTTTAAATTTTATAAAATTATTTATCCAGGATTTTTCTTCTACAAACTGAAATTCAGAAGTATTTACATCCAAATTATACCACAAAAACAATGAAAGAAAAAAAGTGGCGATACTGCTAAATAAAGAAATATAAATTGAACTATTATTGTTAGTTTTGTCTTTTGATAGTAAAATGAAAAAGGAACTTATTAATGGTAAGAAAATTAAAGTTGATAATATTGGAAAGTTCATTTTATTTTAAAATCAAATAAGTTAATAAGATTGATAAACCTAGTAGCATTACAAATGCGTAATCATAAATAAATCCTGTTTGAAGACGTCCTGCTTTGTTAGAAATAATCTTAACTAATTTTGAAATACCGTCAGGACCAAACTTATCAATCAAACCAATATCTCCTTTTTTCCAAAAAAATGAGCCTATTTTTTTTGCAGGATTTACAAAAACTTTTTCATACAATTCATCGATATACCATTTATTTAATAAAAAGTTATACAGGGGTATGTTTGTATTCTTAAAATCTTCCAGAACCTTTGGATTTAAAATATAATAATAAAATGAGATAGGGATTGAAATTACAACTAATACCGGAGTAATTAATAAAAGCCATAAAGGTATAACGCCATGTTTAATTTCATTCAAAAAGAAGATTGAGCCTTGCCAAAATTCGTTGCTATGATGACCTATAAAAGTGTTTTTAAAAAGATAGCCAGAAAATATTGCGCCTAAACCTAAAAATACTAATGGTATTAACATTATTAATGGTGACTCATGGGTTTTATCTAAAGGAATTTTTTTGTTGTTATATGGTCCATGAAATACCTTAAAAAATAGCCTCCATGAATAAATTGATGTTAAAAATGCCGTAAAAATTCCAATAGTAGCTGCATAATTTCCTAAAGCAGAATTTTTAAGATATGCAAATTCAATAATAGCATCTTTTGAATAAAATCCAGATAAAAAAGGAAATCCTGTTAATGCTAACGTTCCAAGTAACATAAAGATGTAAGTGTGTGGAAGTTTTTTTCTAACACCGCCCATATTTCTAATATCTTGCTCATCCTTAAACGCATGTATTACCGAACCCGCACCCAAAAATAACAATGCTTTAAAGAAAGCATGTGTAAATAAATGAAACATAGCTACATGATATGCTCCCACACCTGCAGCAAAAAACATGTACCCTAATTGACTGCAGGTAGAATAAGCAACTATTTTTTTTATATCGTTTTGTACAAGCGCAACAGAAGCAGCAAATATTGCTGTCAACATTCCAACAATAGTAACTAAATTTAAAGCAAATTGAGAATATTCAAACATCGGCGAACATCTAACAACTAGAAAAACTCCAGCGGTTACCATTGTTGCTGCATGAATTAATGCTGAAACTGGTGTTGGGCCCTCCATTGCATCAGGTAACCAAGTGTGAAGTAAAAATTGCGCAGATTTTCCCATTGCTCCTATAAAAAGGAATACGCATATTAATGTTATTAAACTTGTTTCAAAACCAAAAAAATTTATTTTTTTGTCAGCAAACTGACTTGTGGCCTGAAAAGTTTCTTCAAAATTAATGGTACCAAAAAAGAAAAAGATTAAAAATATCGCAATAGCTAAACCAAAATCTCCTATTCTATTAACTATAAAAGCTTTTATAGCAGCGTTATTTGCAGTTTCTTTTTTATACCAAAAGCCTATCAATAAATAAGAGCATAAACCAACTCCCTCCCATCCGAAAAATAGTTGTAAGAAATTATCCGAAACGACTAAGGCTAACATTGAAAAAGTAAATAATGACAGATAAGACATAAACCTTGGTTTATGAGGATCGTGACTCATATAACCAATAGAATAAATATGAACCAGGGCAGAAACAAAAGTGACAACTACTAACATTACTGAGCTTAACGGATCAATATTAATTGACCAGTTGGCCGTAAAACCTCCAGAACTTATCCATTCAAAAATAACGTAATTTCCGTAAATATTATTTTGAGTTACATTCCAAAAAACAACAATTGATAGTATTGCTGATGCTCCTACAAATAAACTTGTAGAGATTTCAGCAAAATATTTTGTGAGTGATCTGCCCAAATACCCTATGAGAGAACCTGCTAAAGGTAGAAATAATATAGCGTATTCCATTTAACCTTTCATGCCGTGAATATCCTCTACTCTAATTGAGCCCCTGTTCCTGTAATAAACTACAATAATAGCTAGCCCTATAGCTGCCTCAGCTGCTGCAACTGTTAAAATGAGCATAGTGAAAATTTGCCCAATTATATCGCCAGAAAAAATTGAAAAGGAGATTAAGTTTATATTCACCGCTAACAAAATTAGCTCTATAGACATCAATATGACAATTACATTTTTTCTATTCAAAAAAATTCCAATTACGCCTAAGAAAAAAATTATGGCTCCTAATGATAAATAATGCCCTAAACCAATCTCAATCATCTATCTTAATTCCCTGGTTAGATTTTACATCTATAAGCTCTACCGCGTTTGATGGATTTCTAGAAATTTGGTTAAAATAACTTTGTTTTTTAACACCTACTCTTTCTCGAAATGTCAAAAGTATAGCTCCAATCATTGCTAATAAAAGAACTATACCTGCTAATTGGAAATACAAAATATATTCAGTGTACATGACTAACCCTAATTGATGAGTGTTAGAAATATCAGATAAAAGTAATGTGTTGCTCGACATTACGTCATCTTTATACTTCCATCCTCCTACTACAACTAAAAGCTCTAATAAAATTAATACACTTACAATTAATCCAGTAGGAATATGAGTTGATTTTTTTCCGATAAACCATGATTGTTTTTGCTCAGCAACATTTAGCATCATTACAACAAATAAGAATAATACTGCTACTGCTCCTACATATACAATTAAGAGAATCATTCCCAAAAATTCCGCTCCAACCATGATAAAAAGACAGCCAACTGAGATAAAATCAAGTATCAAAAAAAAAACTGAATTAATTGTGCTTCTAGAAGTAATCACCATTAAAGATGAAAAAATTGCAATAACAGAAAAAAAATAAAAGAAAATGGAATGAATTATCATTTATCTATAAGGTTTATCTAGCTTAATATTTTTAGCTAGAACTGACTCCCATCTATCACCATTTTCTAGAAGCTTCTCTTTATTATAGTACAGTTCTTCTCTAGTTTCAGTAGCAAATTCAAAATTCGGTCCTTGGACAATGGCATCAACAGGACAGGATTCCTGACATAATCCGCAGTAAATACATTTAAGCATGTCAATGTCATAACGAGTAGTTTTTCTGCTACCATCTGATCTTTCAGTAGACTCAATTGTAATGGCTTGAGCAGGGCAAACTGCTTCACATAATTTACAAGCAATACACCTCTCTTCTCCATTTGGATATCTTCTAAGGGCATGTTCACCTCTCATTCTTGGGCTGATAGGCCCTTTTTCAAAAGGATAGTTTATAGTTTTGGACTTTTTAAATAATTCTTTGACTGCCAAAAATAGCCCGGAAATAAATTCTACCAGAAATATAGTTTTAAAAATTCTGCTCAAATCCATTAAATACTTACCTTAGGTAATTTATCAAAATAAAATAAAAAACTTGCTGTTAGTACAAGATACACAAGCGAGGAAGGTAAAAATATTTTCCAACCTAATCTCATTAATTGATCGTATCTGTATCTTGGTACGATAGCTTTTATTAAAGCAAATAATAAAAATAAAAATAGAATTTTTAAAATCATCCAAAAAGGACCAGGAATTAAATTTAATGGATAAACATCCATAATAGGCAACCAACCTCCTAAAAAAAGTATTGAGCCCATTGCGCACATCAATAAGATATTAGCATACTCTCCAAGCCAAAACATTGCGTACATCATGCCTGAATATTCTGTTTGGTAACCAGCTACTAACTCTGCTTCAGCTTCAGGCAAGTCAAATGGAGGTCTATTGGTCTCAGCTAGTGCCGAAATAAAAAAAATTACAAACATTGGAAAGAGAGGTATCACGTACCACAAGTCTTTTTGAGCAACAACGATATCTTTTAAGTTTAAAGATCCTACACATAAAAGGACGTTAATAATTATAATTCCAATTGATACTTCATAAGAAACCATTTGTGCAGCAGATCTTATAGCTCCTAAAAAAGGGTATTTCGAGTTAGAGGCCCATCCTCCCATTATAATTCCATAGACACCTAGTGAAGAAACTGCAAATAGATATAATATCCCAACATTAATATCTGCTAAAACTAAATTTTCACTCATAGGAATCACAGCCCAGGCAACTAAGGCTAAAGTCATAGTTATAATTGGAGCAAGGATAAAAACTACTTTATTTGCACTTGCAGGTATAATAATTTCTTTAAATATATATTTTAATGCATCAGCTAATGTTTGAAAAAGTCCGAAAGGACCAACAACATTAGGTCCTCTCCTTTTTTGAACTAATCCCCATACTCTTCTATCTAACCAAACTATCATTGCCACAGAAACAAGAATTGGGACAATTAAAAAAATAATCTTATAGATTTCTTGACCTAAAATTTGAAGATATTCAATCATATATTATCTGTGCCCGTTTTTTTTGAATTTTGTTTTATTTGTCGGCATTCACTCATTGTTTTAGACGCTCTTGAAATAGAGTTTGTATAAAAATAATCTAATTCTTTAATATTAACTGTTTCACTCACAAAAATTGGAGAAGTATTCTTTGTTTCAATTTTTTTACGAATTGGTAGTTCATTTAATTCTGTAAAATTCGGAATTAAATTTAATACCTCTGATCTTAAGCTTTCGAAAGTTGTTAAGTTTTCATTTTCTAATTTTTTTAAAATTAAATTAAATATTTTCCAATCCACAAGAGCTTCACCAATCGGATAAGATGCTTTTTTACATTCTTGAACTCTCCCCTCTAGGTTTTCGTAAAGCCCACTTTGTTCAGTAAATGTAGCACTTGGTAAAATTATATCAGCTATCTCTGCGCCTCTATCTCCATGGCTACCTTGATAAATAATAAATTCATTATTTTTTTTAATTTCCAAATTATCTGATCCCAAAAGGTATAATAATTTAAATTGATTATTTTTTAATTTATCAAAAAACGAATTTTTTTTTGTATTATCATTAGGTAAAATATTTAGGTCAATTAAACCAACAGTTGATGCATTTTGGGGTAAAAAATTGAAAGCATTCCAGTCTTCATTGATAAAGTTATTCTTTAATAAAAGATTTTTAAAGCCCTCAATAATATATTCTGAACTTTCCAACTCAAGAGCAGACTCACCTATGATAATTATTGGTCTTTTTGATGAGGACAGTTTTTTTGAAAATTCAGATTCATTATCAAATATTTTTTTAATATCGTCTGTTTTATTTCCAATTACAGAATATTCATATGTGAGATCTCCTGGATTACCAATTGAAAAAATTGGAACTTTTTTTTGAGAAAAAACTTTTCTTATTCTAGCATTTAACATTGTAGCTTCGTGTCTTGGATTGGTTCCAACTAAAAGAATAAGATCGGACTCTTCTATGCCTTTTATTGATGAATTAAATATGTAATTACTTTTTTCATAGGAATTAATGTGAAAATTTCTTTCTCTGAATTCTAAATTATCACTTTTGATAGCTGAAAAAAATTTTTTAAAACTTAAAGCATTTTCTAAATTTATCATGTCGCCTATATGACCACCTATTTCATTAGGATTTGTAGATCTAATTTTTTCCACTAAAAGAGAAATAGCCTCATCCCAGGTAGATTTTTGTAATTTATTATTTTTTTTAATATATGGTACATCTAGTCTTTGTTTGAGTAACCCATCACAAGAGTATCTTGATTTATCGGAAATCCATTCCTCATTAATATCATTATTCAGTCTTGGTAATATTCTTTTTACTTCCCAATTATAAGTATCAACTCTAATATTTGATCCAACTGCATCCATAACGTCTATACTTTCAGTTTTTTTAAGTTCCCAAGGTCGAGCTTCAAATGCATAAGGTTTTGATGTAAGAGCTCCAACTGGACATAAATCTATAACATTAGCTGAAAGTTCAGATTCCATCGCTTTTTCTAAATAAGTTGTAATTTCCATATTCTCCCCTCGGCCTATCGCTCCGATTTCTGGAACTCCTGCAACTTCAGTTGCGAACCTAACGCACCTAGTGCAGTGTATGCATCTAGTCATCTGAGTTTTTATTAAGGGCCCCATATATTTTTCTTTAACTTGTCTCTTATTTTCAACAAATCTAGATTTGTCTACTCCATAATACATAGATTGATCTTGTAAATCACATTCACCTCCTTGGTCGCATACTGGGCAGTCCAAAGGATGATTAGCAAGTAGAAATTCCATTACCCCTTTTCTAGCTTTTTCTACAAACGCTGTATTAGTTTTTATATTCATTCCCTCTGCCGCAGGCATAGCGCATGATGCTATTGGCTTGGCTGACTTTTCCAGTTCAACCAAACACATTCGGCAATTTCCGGCTATTGACAATTTTTCGTGGTAACAGAATCTAGGGATTTCTACATCTGCAAGTTCACAAGCTTGAAGAACTGTCATGCCTTTCTCAAATTCTATTTCTTTTCCATTGATTGTTATCTTAGGCATTTTTATTCTCCAAAAGATGTTGGTCAACTAAATAAGGATTATTAGTTTTCTTTTTAATTAAAGGTTCTTCTCTACATCGACTTTCAATTTCTTTTCTGAAATGTCTTAATAATCCTTGAACTGGCCAAGCAGAGCCCTCTCCAAACGCACAAATAGTATGACCCTCTATTTGCTTTGTTACATCTGATAGTAATTCAATATCACTAAATGTAGCTTTTCTTTTTTCTACTCTGTCAAGTATTCTCCACATCCAACCCGCTCCTTCTCGACAAGGGGTACATTGACCGCAGCTCTCATGTTTATAAAATCTAGCTATTCTAGCCATACATGAAACTATATCTTGATCTTTGTTTATGACTACAATCCCAGCAGTACCTAACCCACTTTTATTTTCTATTAAAGAGTCAAAATCCATAGTAATTGTATCGCAGATATTTTTTGATAATAATGGCATTGATGAGCCTCCCGGTATCACTGCTTGAAGATTATCCCAACCTCCAATTACGCCTCCGGCATGTTTTTCGATTAACTCTTTAAGAGGTATCCCCATTTCTTCCTCAACATTGCAAGGTGAATTAACATTTCCAGAAATACAGAATATTTTTGTTCCAGTGTTTTTTGGTTTTCCAATTGACGCAAACCATTTGCCCCCTCTTCTTAAAATTGTTGGAACAACTGCAATAGTTTCAACGTTGTTAACTATTGTAGGGCAACCATAAAGACCTACTAAAGCAGGGAAAGGCGGTTTAAGTCTTGGCTGACCTTTATTACCTTCTATGCTTTCTAATAAAGCTGTCTCTTCTCCGCAAATGTACGCTCCAGCCCCATAATGTATATGGATATCAAAATCCCAGCCTGATCCACAGGCATTTTTTCCAAGATAATTTTTATCATATGCCTGATCAATAGCTTTTTGTAACCTTTTACCCTCGTTAAAATATTCACCCCTTATATAAATATAACAAACATGAGCATTTACGGCGAAACCAGCTAGAAGACAACCCTCAATTAATTTTTGCGGTTCAAATCTTAATATATCTCTATCTTTACAAGTCCCAGGTTCCGACTCATCAGCATTAACTACTAAATAATGTGGTCTTGAACCAACTTCTTTTGGAGCAAAAGACCATTTAAGACCAGTGGAAAAACCTGCTCCACCTCTTCCCCTTAACTCAGATGTCTTAACTTCATTGATTATCCAATCTCTTCCCTTTGAGATCAATTTTTTAGTATCTTTCCAGTCATCTCTTTTAATAGCGTTATCTATTTCCCAGCCAAGTTCGTTATAGAGATTTTGAAAAATTTTATTCTCTTTTTTAAGCAAGGTCGCCTCCATTAACAGTTTGTTTTTTTTCCGGGGACGTATTTTTTCTACCTCTATATGAGCCTGGATTTAAAGGCTTATCATTAAGTAAGGAATCCAAAATCTCCCTCGTGTTTGTTTCGTCGAGATCTTCATAGTAATCATCATTTATTTGCATCATTGGTGCGCTTACACAGGCTCCTAAACACTCTACCTCCATCCACGAACAATTTCCTGATTTAGACACTTCATTTTCATTTGGAGAGATTTTTTCCTTGCAAATTTTAACTATTTTATCAGCACCACGAATTAAGCATGGTGTTGTTGTACATACTTGAACAAAATGTTTGCCAACTGGTGCTAAATTATACATGGTATAAAAAGTTGCAACCTCGTAAACAGATATGTAAGGCATTGATAATTTATTTGCTATGTATTTCATAGCTGCCAAAGGTATCCAGTTATCGTTTTGTCTTTGAGCTAAATAAAGAAAAGGCATAACAGCGCTTTTTTTATTTTTTTCAGGATATCTTTTTAGTATATCGTCAGCCCTTTTTAAATTTTCTTTGGAAAATTTAAATTCTTTTGGCTGGACATCATGTACTTTTTTTAAACTCATCGATCTACCTCACCAAAAACAATATCAAGAGATCCTAAAACTGCAGGCACATCTGCTAACATGTGGCCTCTTATTAAATAATCCATAGCTTGAAGGTGTGAGAAGCCCGGGGCCCTTATCTTGCATCTGTATGGTTTATTGCTTCCATCTGAAATTAAATAAACTCCAAATTCACCTTTTGGAGCTTCAACTGCAGTATAAACATCGCCTTTTGGAACTCTATAGCCTTCAGTAAATAATTTAAAATGATGGATTAAGGCTTCCATCGACTCTTTCAAATCATCTCTGTTAGGTGGTGAAATTTTTCCATCGATTGATTTAACCGGTCCTTTTGGAAGTTTATCTATACATTGCAAAATAATTTTAACACTTTCTCTCATTTCCTCGATTCTACATAAGTATCGATCGTAACAATCTCCATTTTTTCCCACGGGAATTTTAAAATCTAAGTCCTTATATATTTCGTAGGGCTGAGATCTTCTTAAATCCCAAGGAACACCTGACCCTCTTAACATCACTCCAGAAAAACTATGATCTAAAGCTTCTTGTTTGGTTACAATACCAATTTCTACATTACGTTGCTTAAAAATTCGATTTTCGGTGAGTAATCCCTCTAAATCATCAATTATATTTGGAAATGACCTGCAAAACTTTTCAATATCCTCTATAAGCTTGAGAGGTATATCTTGGTGAACCCCTCCAGTTCTAAAATAATTAGCATGTAATCTTGAACCTGACGCTCTCTCATAAAATGTCATTAAGGTCTCTCTTTCTTCAAACCCCCAAAGGGAAGGTGTTAAAGCTCCAACATCAAGAGCCTGGGTAGTGACGTTAAGTATGTGACTTAAAATTCTTCCTATCTCACAAAAAATTACCCTTATGTATTTAGCTCTAATTGGGACCTCAATTTTGAGTAGTTTTTCTGCTGCTAAAGCAAAAGCATGTTCTTGATTCATAGGTGCTACGTAATCAAGTCTATCAAAATATGGTAGAGCCTGCGTATAAGTTTTTTGTTCAATAAGTTTCTCTGTTCCTCTATGAAGAAGTCCAATATGTGGATCTGCTTTTTCTACCACTTCTCCGTCCAGCTCCAATATTAGTCTAAGAACACCGTGTGCTGCAGGATGTTGGGGACCAAAATTTAGATTTAAAGATTTAGTTTTTTTTGCCATCAGTATTAAGTTTTTTTACTTCTTTAACATAATTTGTTCCCTCCCAGGGACTCTCAAAATCAAAATTTCTGTAATTTTGCTCAAGTTTTACAGGTTCATAAATTACTTTTTTTTCTTTTTCACTGTATCTAACTTCGTTAAATCCAGTTAAGGGAAAATCCTTTCGTAAGGGATGACCTTTAAAACCATAATCTGTAAGTATTCTTCTTAAATCTGGATGATTTTTGAATTTAATACCATACATATCAAAAACTTCTCTTTCCATCCAATTAGCTGATGGAAAAATCTTTGTTATAGAATTTATTACCTGTCTAGCTTCTAGTTGAATTGAAAGTTTTATTCTATGATTGTGTTCATGAGATAAAAATAAATAGATAAGTTTGAATCTTTTTTCTTCGTCAGGATAGTCAACGCCAGCAATATCTATTAATTGTTTAAATTTGCAATGTTCATTAGCTTTCAAAAATTGTATTACTTCAACTAAATCGTTATCATCAATCTCAATCATTAGCTCGTTATTTTTTATAAATGATTTCAGAACTTTGCTACTCAGCTCTGAATTAATTAATTTTTCTAATTTAGTAATTTGGTTCAACATATTTACCTTTGTAAAGTTCCATCTCTTCTAATTTTCTTTTGTAATTGCAAAATACCGTAAAGAAGTGCTTCAGCCGAAGGTGGGCAACCTGGAATATAAATATCGACAGGAACGATTTTATCACATCCTCTTACTACGGAGTAAGAGTAGTGGTAATAACCACCTCCATTAGCACAGCTTCCCATAGACACAACATATCTTGGCTCAGGCATTTGATCATAAACTTTTCTAAGAGCTGGAGCCATTTTATTCGTTAGCGTACCAGCAACTATCATAACATCAGATTGTCTAGGTGAAGCGCGTGGAGCTGCCCCAAATCTCTCTAGATCATACCTAGGCATTGAGGTTTGCATCATCTCAACAGCGCAGCAAGCTAGGCCGAAAGTCATCCAATGTAAGGAACCTGTCCTTGCCCAATTCACTAAATTTTCTGAAGACGTAGTAATAAATCCTTTTTCTGCAAAATCTTTCGCAAGCTCTTTAAATTCTTCTGGAATTTGTTTTTGTTTATCTGGATTTAGATTAAATTTTATTCCCATTCCAAAGCCCCTTTTTTCCATTCATAGATAAAGCCAATTGTAAGGATACCCAAAAAAATCATCATTGACCAAAAACCAAGAGCACCTAAACTTCCGAGAGATATAGCCCAAGGGAAAAGAAATGCTATCTCAAGGTCAAAAATAATGAACAATATTGCTACCAAATAAAATCGTACGTCAAATTCCATTCTTGAATCATCAAAAGCTTCAAAACCACATTCGTAAGCCGATAATTTTTCTGGATCTGGATTTGATGGAGAGGCTAAAAAGTTAGCAAAAATAAACCCAATACTTAGAAATAAAGAAATTAATAAAAAAATTATTATAGAAAGATAATCTGATAAAAAATTGTAAATCATATAGTTTATTAACATCTACCTTAATGCCGTAGCTTAAGGATTCTTATATTAACAATAACCTTTTATAACATTTATTTTTAAAGAGTACAGGACAGAAGGAAGCATTTTTGTTGATTGATAAATGTTACTTTACAGCTTTTTTTCTGAAAATCATTATCAACTAGTGGCGGGAGTGACGGGACTCGAACCCGCGACCTCCTGCGTGACAGGCAGGCGCTCTAACCAAACTGAGCTACACCCCCTTATTTAATGGTGGGCGGTAAAGGACTCGAACCTATGACCCTCTCGGTGTAAACGAGATGCTCTACCAACTGAGCTAACCGCCCCAATTAAATAAAATCGAGATATACAATAAAAACTTTATAAAGTAAAAAAGTATTTAATTTCTAGTGTAATTTATATAAATAGCAGTATTATTGTAAAACTATGATTATAACTTGTAACTGTGGTGAAAAAAAATTTACGCTTCCAGATAATTCCATACCTGCAGCTGGAAGAATGGTTCAGTGTGGTTTTTGTGGATTAAAATGGAAACAATTCCCTGTGGGAGATGTGGAAAAAACACAATCAATCGCTCGTCCAAAAAAGGCGGTTTCAAGACCTCAGCCTATTCAACAAAAAATACAAAAACCAAAAAAAATAAAAAGGACTGTTCCAAAAAAAACAAGAGAAATCAGTTTGTACTCACCAGAATATTTAGCAAAAAAACACGGGATTAAATTAGATGAAACACAAACTAAAAAAAGTATTGGTAAAATTGGAAAAGAGAAAGTATCTTTTGGCTTTTATAACTCATTAATAATATTTATTTTTTTAGCTGTTTCTATATCAAGAATCTTATATTTTTCACAAGGTTTTATAATTTCTTATTTTCCTGGAACAGAGTATTACTTAGAATACTTTTTTGAAAGTATAAGAAATATTTTTGAAATATGGAAAAATCTAGTAACTAATTATTGATCTCTAAGTCTTTAATATTTATAAAATTTTCTGAAAGTTCAGAATTATTCTTTTTTATATCTTTGTAAAAATTCCAGGCTAAAACTATAAGAGTATTTTTTTTATTTTTAATTTCAGATTTATTTTTTATTGGAATTTTTACACCTGGAATAAATTTATTATGTTTTAATCTATTATCCTCTACTATAAAATCTAATTCTTTCGATATACCAAAAAAATTTAATGCAGTGGTTGCTTTTGCAGGTGCGCCATATCCAATTAATTTGTTATTTTTATTTTTAAGTTTTTTAATATTTTTTTTTACATTTTCTCTTATTTTGTAAACTTTTTCTCCGAATTTTTTGTATGTAGAAAATTTTTTAATTCCAAATTTTTCCTCTTCTTTCAATAAGTATTTCACACTTGCTTCGATTTTAGAATTTTTGTTTTTCTTTATGTAAACTCTTATTGAGCCTCCGTGGGTATCAATTTTTTCTGCTTTATATACTGTGCTATCAAATTTTTTGAAAAAATTAATTAAAGAGGTAAGTGACCAATAGTTATAGTGTTCATGATAAATATTATCAAATGTTAGGTCCTTTAATGTATTCATTAGGTATTGAACTTCAATAATAATTGTTCCTTTTTTGCTTAAAAGTTTAAACATGCACTCAGCCATTTCCTGAAGTTTGTCAGAGTGAGCAAAAACATTGGAAGCTAAAATTAAATCCGCTCCTTTTTTAATTTTTTTCAAGTTTTTTTTGTCTAGGAAACCATTAAATGTTTTTATCTTATTCATATTAGCTAATTTTGCTAAATTTTTTGCTGGCTCTATTCCTAAAACTTTTTTAAAACCTAATTCTAAAAAAGGTTTTAAAGCTACTCCATCGTTACTGCCAATGTCAATTATGTAGGATTTTTTTTTATTTAATTTTAGCTCATTTTTATATTTTTTTGCTGCTTGAACGAAATGATTTCTAAATACTCTTGAAGTTGAAGATGTATACAAATAATTGGAAAACATCTTTTTTGGATCTACTGATACTGATAATTGACAATTGTAACATTTTTCACAGAAATTTACCTCAAGCGGATATAGTTCGCATTCATCGTTTTTCTTTTTAAGCAAATTATTTGCTAAAGGTTGATATCCTAGAGAAACTACTCTTTTTAAGTTTTCGTTTCCACAGGATCTACACTCAAACTTATAATATTTTAAAAGTAATTCTTTTTCTTTCTCATTTACAATAGTGTGTTTGATTGTATGTGTAATCCCATAATTGTCATGGTCTCTTTCACCTCTTACTAGATTTAAAAAAGTAGTATCTTTACTAAATACCATTGTGTGAGCTACATTTGGTTTTATTATTGATAGCTGACCTGCATTTACAACTTGGGTCACTTTTGGAGAATTTGGATTTATAATATCTTGGAATACCTCAATTATTTGTCCTTTAGTAAATAAACATTTTTGCTCTTGCTGCGGATGATAATGGTTAGCCCTTACAGTTCCTTTTTTTGAGTCAATTAATCCGATTAAATTAATTGGCTCAGTGAGTTCATGATTACTAATTGTTCCTCTCTGATCGACGTATTTATCCTTACCGTCTCTTATGTATTCTAAATCTTGAATCATATTTTGTTTCGCCCATTTTTCAATCATTTCTTTAATACTTTCATCTAGTGCGTACAAAAATTTAAAACCTAATTTTAATAATTTTTTATTTGAGAGAGAAAAGCCTAAATTTGGCACTTCGTCATTAGTTTCTTTCAAAGTTATTTTTGGATTATATTTTTTACAAATATTAGCAACTTCTTTCACTGTAATTGTATCTTTTGTTAAATTAAAAGTTTCAGAGGAAATATCACTTCTTTCCTCCATAAATTTAAAACATCTCGCAACATCGATAACTGGTACAAGACTTTTTATTTGTCTTCCTCCTGCAAAAAGTTTTAAAGTACCATTTTGTGATGAAATTTTAGAAAATAAATTAGGCATAATATCTATTCTCATTGAGTCTAAAGAATAACCATAAACTGAACCAAGTCTTAAAATAATATAGTTTTTTCCAGAATCTTTTAGTTGCTTCTCATTTTTAGCTTTGGATGAAGAATAAGATAAAACTGGTTTTGTGACTTCGTCTTCAGAAATATCAGTTTTTACTTTATCAATCCCCTCATAAACTACATGAGTAGAAGGAAAAATTATTTTACATGTATCTTTAATTGAATTAAGTATATTTTGTGTTCCTTCTTCAGCGACTAACTTAATTTTTTCATCTTTTGATTTGGTAGACTCGCTTACAGTTCTAGGCACATCAGTTACTCCGGCTAAATGATGAACAATATCTACATCCTTGAATAATTCTTTAACTAAGTCTTTATTTAAAATATCTCCATGGATGAAATCCATATTCCAATTTCTTAACTGACTAACTCTGTCTGAAATAAATCTTTTGTCAATTATTATAATTTTATGATGCCAACTAACTCCCGAATAAATTTTACACAATTCTGTGCCTATATATCCAAGTCCACCAGTAATTATAATTTTTTTTTTCATGTAATTTCAATAAATATTTACTTATATTAAATTGTGTTATAACTCAAATATCATGAATTTGTACGATTGTTTTATGTATTTTGACGAGGATCTAGTATTAGATATTAGACTCAATGTTCTAAATAAATATGTAAAAAAATTCATAATTACAGAAGCAACTTACGCCCATAATGGTAATAAAAAAAAGCTAAACTTTAAAATTGAAAACTTCAAAAAATTCAAAGATAAAATCGAATATATTGTAGTAGACGACTTACCAACTAATATTAAAAGTATCAATACTGACGATAGTGACGATATTAAAAGTCAAAAATTAATACTCAATGGTATGGCTAGAGATATTCATCAAAGAGAAATGTTAAATAAAGGACTATCTAAAGTTGATGAAAACGATATAATTTTAGTAAGCGATTTAGATGAAATACCAAATCTTGAAAATCTTAAGTTGAGTGAAATAAATAATAAGATAATCGTTTTTAAGCAAAAGATGTTTTATTATAAGTTAAATTTGCTTTATAAAAATTACACCTGGTACGGAACGAAAGCATGTAAAAAAAGAAACTTTATATCACCTCAATGGCTTAGAGAAATTAAATCTAAACAATACTCTAAATATAGATTAGATCTTATATTTTCTAAAAAGAAATATTCTGATATTTTTTTTGTTGAAAATGGTGGATGGCATTTTACTTATTTAAAGAATTATAAAGATCTTGAAAAAAAATTATCAAGTTTTGCTCATCATTATGAATTTGAAATTAGTGGTTTAAAACAAAGCGATATAAAGGCAATGATTGAAAATAAAAAAGCAATTTATAATCACCAAGTTGACCAAAAAAATTACAAAAATAAATGGAGAGGAGATATACAACTCGAGAGAGTTGAAAATTCTTATCTTCCGTCCTATGTCATAGGTAACATAGATAATTTTAAAGATTGGTTAGATTAAAACTTAATGAGTACTCAGTTCCTCTTTTGACTTTTGTTTATTTGAAATAGGATCCACATCTACCCACTCTACTCTTTTTAAAGGTTTAATTAGAGCAATTTTTAAAACTTCCTCTACATTTTTTACTGGTATAATTTCGATAGTATCCAAAATTGTTTTTGGAACCTCAATTAAATCTTTTTTATTTTCAACTGGTATCAAAACTTTTTTAATACCTGCTCTGTGTGCTGCTAATAATTTTTCTTTAAGTCCTCCAATCGGCAAAACCAACCCTCTTAATGTAATTTCCCCTGTCATAGCGACTTTCTTGTCTACGGGAATTTCAGTAATAGCAGAAATTATTGAAGTTACCATACCTATACCTGCTGATGGCCCATCTTTGGGTGTAGCACCTTCTGGAACGTGAATGTGAAAATCCTTTTTGTCAAACGTTGGAGGTATTATTCCAAATTCTAAACTTTTTGATCTTATGTAAGATTTAGCTGCTTTTACCGATTCTTGCATCACATCACCTAGTTTTCCAGTGATTTGCATTTTTCCTTTACCAGGCATCACAGCAGACTCTATTTTTAAAATTTCGCCTCCTACCTCTGTCCAAGCAAGCCCTGTAACTACTCCAATTCTATTTTCTTCCTCGATTTCTCCAAAGTTGAATTTTGGAACACCAAGATAATCTTTTAAATCATTATCATTTATTGAATTGTTGATTTTTTCTTTGTTATCAATTCTTTTAACAATTTTTCTAGCAATTTTTGAAATTTCTCTTTCTAAATTTCTTACTCCCGCCTCTCTGGTATAATTCCTTATAATCTTTCTATTAATATTTTCGTCAATACTCCACTCTTCAGATTTCAAACCATTATTTTCACTTTGTTTAGGAATTAAATATTTTTGAGAAATGTTTACTTTCTCATCCTCGGTGTACCCTGATAACCTTATAACTTCCATTCTATCAAGAAGGGGTGGCAAAATATTAAGTGTATTTGCCGTAGTAACAAACATCACATCAGATAAATCATAATCTACTTCGAGGTAATGGTCATTAAATTCTTTGTTTTGCTCAGGATCTAGCGCCTCTAACAAAGCCGAAGATGGATCGCCACGATAATCGTTTCCTACTTTGTCGATTTCATCTAAAAGAAAAAGGGGATTTTTTGTACCTGCTTTTTTCATCATTTGAATTATTTTTCCCGGCAAAGAACCGATATAAGTTCTTCTATGACCTCTTATTTCAGCTTCATCTCTAATACCTCCAAGCGAAATTCTTATAAATTTTCTGTTTGTCGCTTTTGCGATAGATTTGCCTAAAGAGGTTTTCCCAACACCTGGAGGTCCAACTAAACACAAAATAGGACCTTTCATTTTTTGTATTCTTTTTTGAACAGCTAAAAATTCAATAATCCTCTCTTTGACTTTCTCTAAACCATGGTGATCTTCATCTAAAATTTTTTGAGCGTTTGATAAATCAGTATTAATTTTAGATTTATTTGACCATGGTAAATCTGTCATCCAATCTAAATAGTTTCTTACAACGGTAGCTTCAGCCGACATTGGGCTCATTGATTTCAACTTTTTTAACTCAGATAAACACTTCTCTTTAGCTAGTTTTGGCATTTTCGCGTCTGAAATAGCTTTTGAAAGTGAAGTTAGTTCGTCTTTTCCTTCATCAATTTCTCCTAACTCTTTTTGAATAGCTTTTAACTGCTCATTTAAATAGTATTCTCTTTGAGTTTTTTCCATTTGATTTTTAACTCTTCCTCTAATTTTCTTTTCAACAGACAGCATGCTTATTTCTTTTTCAATAATACCGTGGATTTTTTCGAGTCTTTGTTTTAAGTCTAAAATTTCTAACAATTCTTGTTTCTCAAATATTTGAATATTGAGATTAGATGAAATGTTGTTTGCTATTTGAACTGTGTCTCTTAAATTTTTCAAATTGTTAGAGCCTTCGTTCAAATCTCTTTTGCTGAGTATTTGAAGCTTTTCAAATTTTTTAACTAATCCTAGAGCTAATTGGTCAAGATCTTTTGAAACATTTTTGTCTTGAGCTATCTCTACTTCACAAGTTAAAAAGCTTTTATTATCGTCCTTATAATTTAAAATTTTTACTCTCTTTTCTCCTTCAACTAAAACTTTGACGGTGCCGTCTGGTAGTTTCAAAAGCTGAAGGACTTTACTCAGACATCCATATTGGTAAAGATCTTTAGACTCAGGATCATCAATTTCAGAATTTTTTTGACTAACTAATACAATAGATTTATCAGACTTCATTACCTCTTGAAGAGCTTTAATAGATTTGTCTCTTCCTACAAATAGAGGTACTACCATTGAAGGAAAAATCACAATATCTCTTAGCGGTAACAGAGGTTTTATATAAGAAGTCTTCATACTTAATTTATATGGTAATTCCTATGCTAATATCAAGAAACAAATTTAATTTAAGCTACCGATGTTGATGAATCTTTGCCGTATGTGACAATGGGCTCTGAATTACCTTTTGCAGCTGACACATCCACTGTTACTTTTATTACGTTTTCCATATCAGGTAATTCAAACATCGTTTTTAATAAGATATTTTCAATAATTGACCTCAGACCTCTAGCACCTGTTTTTTTAGAAATAGCTTTTTTAGCTATCTCAGCGACTGCATCGTCGTTAAAGTCTAATTTTACATCTTCAAATTCGAATAACCTTTGATATTGTTTTATCAGAGAATTTTTAGGCTCTTTTAATATTTTTACTAAAGATTTTTCATCAAGATCATTTAAAGTAGCTATTATCGGCATTCTACCAATAAATTCCGGTATTAAACCATATTTAATTAAATCTTCTGGTTCTAACAATTTCATTATTTCAGATAAGGGTTTCTCTTTTAAATCTCTAACCTTAGCTCCAAAGCCTATTGAACTCCCTTTGCCTCTGCTATTAACCAATTTATCTAAACCTGCAAAAGCTCCGCCACAAATGAATAAAATATTCGTAGTATCTACTTGTAAAAATTCTTGTTGCGGATGTTTTCTGCCTCCTTGAGGTGGTACACTAGCTATAGTGCCTTCCATAATTTTAAGAAGAGCTTGTTGTACACCTTCTCCTGAAACATCTCTAGTAATCGAAGGATTTTCAGATTTTCTACTTATCTTATCAACTTCATCTATGTAAACTATTCCTCTTTGAGCCTTCTCAACGTTATAGTCAGCGGCCTGTAATAATTTTAAAATTATATTTTCCACGTCTTCCCCGACATACCCGGCTTCTGTCAATGTAGTAGCATCTGCCATAGTGAAAGGAACATCTAAAATTCTTGCCAATGTTTGAGCCAAAAGTGTTTTTCCACAACCAGTGGGTCCTACTAACAAAATATTTGATTTAGAAAGCTCAACATCTTTATTATTTTTGCTCTCATGATTTAATCTTTTATAATGGTTATGAACTGCCACGGATAGGATTTCTTTAGCAAATTTTTGCCCAATTACATAATCATTTAAAACATTACAAATTTCTTTTGGAGATGGCACGCCCTCTTGATGTTTCACCAAAGAACTTTTATTTTCCTCTTTTATAATATCCATACAAAGCTCAACACATTCATCGCAAATGAAAACGGTTGGCCCTGCAATTAACTTTCTAACTTCGTGTTGGCTTTTGCCGCAAAAGGAGCAATACAAAATATTTTTATTATTTTTTTCAGTCATTTCGAATCAATAACTATAATATAAGTATCTAACTCGAGCTTATCAAGTTCAAGTTGTAAAGATTGCTATATTTAGTGCCCTATTTTCTTTTTTCCACAACAGAGTCTATTAAACCAAATTTTTTTGCCTCATCAGCAGTCATAAAATTATCTCTCTCCAAAGCATCTGAAATCTCATTAATTGATTTGCCTGTATGCTTTGAATAAATTTTATTTAGTCTTTCTTTTAAAGATAAAATTTCTTTAGCATGTATTTGTATGTCCGTAGCTTGCCCTTGAAATCCAGCTGAGGGTTGATGAACCATTATTCTTGAATTTGGTAACGAGTATCTTTTACCTTTCTCTCCAGCCGCTAACAAAAATGATCCCATGGAAGAAGCTTGACCAATACACAAAGTTGAAACTGGAGAGTTAATATATTGCATAGTATCGTAAATTCCTAATCCTGCAGTTACTAATCCGCCAGGACTATTTATGTAGAAATTTATTTCTTTATTAGGATTTTCTGACTCTAAAAAAAGAAGTTGAGCTGTAACCAATGAAGCTACAGAGTCATTCACTGGTCCGACCAAAAAAACTATTCTTTCTTTTAAAAGTCTTGAATAAATGTCATATGCTCTTTCTCCCTTGCTTGTTTGTTCAACAACCATTGGGATTAAACTATTCATTTTTTCTTCAAAATCACGACTCATGACTAATTTATACAACTAATGCTTACTTTTTACTAATTTTTTTTGACTTACTTTTTTCTTTAAGGGAAGATTGAGTATTAGATGATTGTCTCTTATCTATATTTGGTTTATTAAAATCTGCAATAATTTTTTCAGCCTCTTTAGTGTCAATTTCTTTAATATCTAGTTTTATTTTTTTCTTAATCAAATCAATAATTTTGTCTTCATATAAAGATCCTTTTAAACTTTGAGAAGCATTTGGATTTTTTTGATAATAATCAATTACCATTTTTTCTTGTCCTGGCATTCCTTGAATTTGTTTTTGGATTTCAGCTTTAACTTCATTTTCGGAGACTTTTATATTATTTTTTTCACCTAGTTCATTTAAAAGTAAGCCCAATTTTATTCTTGATTTTGCAATTTTTTCACTATTTGTCTTATTTTTTTCTTTTTCCTCAACTTTTAAATTTTTAGTCATTAAAGAAACTTCTTGTTCAACAAGATTTTTAGGTAAGTCTACAGTATGAATTTTATCAATCTCGTCTAATATTTTTTTTTTCGTTATAGAATTTAATGCTTGTGAGTATTGACTAGAAATTTGTTTTTCAATCATCATTTTAAAATCATTTAGATTTTTAGCTCCCATCATAGTGGCAAATTTATCATTTATTTCATTTTTGATCGCTTTCTTTACATTTAATATTTTGCATTCAAACTTAGCATCTCTCCCAGCTAATTCTTTCTTAGGATGATTTTCAGGTAATTTTGCATTCACAACCTTTTTTTCATTTTTTTTTAAACCAACTAATTGTTGATCAAATCCTTTTAAGAATAAATCTTTGCCAAGCTCTATTTGAACTCCTTTGCCCTCACTTCCCTCAAACTTTTCTTTATGAATAGTTGCTGAATAGTCAAAAGTTACTTGATCGCCTAAAATTGATTTTTGATCTTCGTCTTTATCTTCAAATTGTTTATATTGTTTACTAAATTCTTTAATTTTATCTTCAATTATATTTTTTTCGATCTTAATTTTATAGTCAGTAATTTTTATATTTTGTAAAGGTTTGAGTTTAATTAATGGTAAACAATCAATTAACAGTTCATAATTCAGATCTTTACCCTCTCCGAATTGTTTGAGATCAATTTTGGGTTGTCCCGCTACTTTCAATTTTTTTTCACTGATAGCTTTAGTCGAAGTTTCTCTTAAAATCTTATCAATTACTTCTCCGTAAATTGATTTTCCAAATTGACTTTTTATTATAGACGGTGGGACTTTGCCTGGTCGAAAACCTTTTAGAGAAACCTCTTTTTGAAGCTGGGCAAGTCTTTCGTCCATTTTTAGTTGAATGGTTTTTTTATCAATTACCACTGATAAAATAGTGCTAAGCCCTTTTTGAGATTTAACCTGTATTTTCATAATTTTTGGTGGGCAAGAAGAGACTCGAACTCTTAAGCCTTGCGGCACTGGTTTCTAAGACCAGCGCGTATACCAATTCCGCCACTTGCCCATATAATCAATTGTTGTCTTATATAACAATTTAATTTTTTGTTAAACGATAAAGTCTAGAATAAGTTATTATATAAAATATCAGCAGTGTAAAAAACCAATACCGGCTCAAACTTGGGCTTTCAATAAAATACAGCCCTGGAATAATAAGAATTAGATAAATAAGGTTTAAAAATATTGAATTAATATAATTGGCTTTTTCTTTTCCATAGAATGATGAAATTTTGTAGTAACTCAACATATGTAAATGTTGTTCATCAGGATAGAATGGTGATTTATTTTGAGTTAATTTTCTTAAAAATGAAAAAAATACCTCGAAAAATATGTAAAATAAAAGTGTGCAAAAGAAAAATGATGAAATATTTGGATTTAGATTATTTGTAATAATCGTATTTAAAGCTACTAAAGAACCCATGAGATATGCCCCACTATCTCCTAAAAAAATTTTAGAGTTCGGGAAATTAAAAAACAAAAAAATTAATAAAATAATTATTTGACCGATTATTAAAAAAGCAAATTCTTGATTAGCGCTATTGAGATTGGTGTATGCTAGAACTACATTTACAATCAAAAGATTAATTGATAACAGGCCATTGAAACCATCAATTAAATTTGCACCATTTATGACAAATAAAAAACAGAGAAGCACAAAAATTGAGGAAAATAAATGACTACTCATTAAAAATTTTAAAAACTGAATATCGACATTTGATATTTTAATTGGTAAAAAAAATATTAATATTAATAGCAAAATAACCATAGTAAGAAGTCTTTTTAAGGGTTTTATACTTATTTTTAAATCTTCTAAAAACCCAATCAAAAACATAGAGGAACCTATTAAGATATATTCATACAAAATATTTCCATAGAGCAAATAATAAAAATAGAAAAATATGATTAGACAAATTATAGACCCCATTCCACCACTTCTAGTTACGGGATATTTGTGAAATGCTTGAGGCTTAATAAAATCATTGTCAAGTAATGCTCCTTTTCTAATTTTAAAAGAATACTTGCTAATAATTAAGAATATAAAAAAACTTATAAGAGCAAAAATTGATAAAAAACTTGCTTCTATAGACTCTGATCCCATTTAACTCTCTATCATTTTATTGTTTTTTTTAAAAATATATATTCCAATTAGAATTATAACTAATGATACTAAGACTCTCCATGTTATTATTTCGTTCATGAGAAAATATCCAAAAATTATTCCAAATATTGGTATCAAATAAGCTACTTGTGTTTGAAATACTAAGCCATTTACTGTTAATATTCTAAATCTGATTAACCATGCAAACCCTGTTGCGATAACTCCTAAGTATAATAAAGACATAGTTGAGGCTATTGTTGGTTCAGAGTTCCATGGACTCTCTAAAATTAGAGAAAATGGGAGTAAAAAAAGAACAGACCAAAGGGTAGTAGAGGTAGTCACATTCTCGTTTTTTTTGTTCTTGAGTTTTAAAGTTAATAAACCACCAATACAGTAAAATGTGGAACCTAAAATAGTAATTAAAGCATAAATATAATTTTCACTATTTATAATTACCTTATCAAAAAATAATAATATAATTCCGCTAAAGCCTATTAAAACTCCGGTTGATTTGTAAAAAGACAATTTTTCATTTTTTGTAAAAAAATGGGCTAAAACAGATCCGCTTAGAGGAGTGGTGCTCATTAAAATTGCAGCAAGGTAACTATTAATTTTTGCAGTTCCAATTGCTATTAATACAAATGGTATAGCGATATTAAACAATCCAATCAATGCATACCATTTCCAATTTTCTGTAAAAGCTTCAATCTTTATTTTCCTTAATTTGCATATAAGTAAAAGGGGGATGCTAGCAAAAATAACTCTTACTAGCGCGAGCGTAATTGGATCGTAAGAATAAGTTGCTATTTTTATATTAAAAAATGAAGAACCCCAAATAATAGATAGCAAAATTAAAAGTGATAAATCAAATTTAGTTGCTTCTCTCATTTCAAGTTCAAATTGTATATATGTGATAAATGCATAGCTGGTATATATTTTTAATATTACTATAAAAAAGTTCCTTATATATGTTCAGGTCAAAATTAAAACTAATTTTTAAGGAGAATTAATGAGTTCTAAAAACATTCTTAAGCTTATGAAAGACAAACAAGTCGAATTTGTTGATCTAAGATTCACTGATCCTAAAGGTAAACTACAACATTTAACAATGGACGCGACTGTAGTGGACGAGGATATGCTCGACAAGGGAGTTTTCTTTGATGGTTCTTCAATCGCAGGTTGGAAAGCTATAAACGAGTCAGATATGATATTAAAACCAGATTTGGATAAACCAATAATTGATCCATTTAATTCTCACACAACTCTTAATATTTTCTGTGATATTTTAGATGCTGTAAAAAAGGATCCCTACGAAAGAGATCCAAGAGGAACAGCAAAAAAAGCTGAAGCATATTTAAAAAAAACAGGAATAGGTGATAAATCTTATTTTGGGCCCGAGCCAGAATTCTTTGTGTTTGATGATGTTAGATTTAAAAATGATATGAACGAAACTAGCTTTACTATAGACAGTTCAGAAGGACCATACAACACTGGCAAAAAATATGAAAACGGTAACATGGGACACAGACCAGGAATTAAAGGAGGTTATTTTCCAGTTCCTCCGGTAGATAGCGCTCAAGACATGAGGGGTGAGTATTTAAAAGCTTTAAAAGATATGGGTGTGAAAGTAGAGAAACATCACCACGAGGTTGCTCCAAGTCAACACGAATTGGGTATGTATTTTGGGACATTAACAAATCAAGCCGATAATGTTCAGTTATATAAATATGCCGTCCAGATGGTAACTCATTCATTTGGGAAGACTGCAACTTTTATGCCTAAACCAGTTAAGGGAGATAATGGATCTGGAATGCATTGCCACCAATCAATATGGAAAGGTAGTTCCCCACTATTCATGGGAAAAGAGTACGCAGGACTTTCAAAAGAAGCACTTTATTATATTGGAGGAATCTTAAAACACGCCAGAGCAATTAATGCGTTTGCTAATGCTACCACAAATAGTTACAAAAGATTAATTCCAGGATTTGAGGCACCTGTAATCTTAGCTTACTCGGCTAGAAATAGATCTGCTTCTTGCAGAATACCGGTTATAATGAATCCAAAAGCAGCAAGAATGGAAATCAGATTCCCAGATGCAGCTGGAAACCCTTACTTAACTTTTGCTTCTATGTTGATGGCGGGTATAGATGGAATAAAAAACAAGATAGATCCTGGTAAACCATTTGATCAAGATTTATATTCTTTATCTGAAGATGAAGTTAAAAAGCTTCCGACAGTTTGCGGATCTTTAAGAGAAGCCATGCAGAACCTTGATAAAGATAGAAAATTCTTAACTGAAGGCGGTGTTTTTACAGACGATCAAATTGATGCTTACATTGAATTAAAATTTCAAGAAATCTACAATTTTGAACATACGCCTCATCCTATTGAATTTGAGATGTATTACAGTGGTTAGATTTTAAAAGACTCTCCACAGCCACATCGCTCCGTTTCGTTTGGATTTTTAAAAACAAATTGAGAAGAAAATTTATCTTCCTTATAGTCCATCTCTGTCCCTAACAAATAAATTATAGCATTAGGATCTATAAAAACTTTTACTCCCTTTTCCTCTATAATTTCTTCATTAGGCCTAATTTCTTTTGCATACTCCATTACGTAAGACATTCCAGCACATCCTCCTGATTTTACACCAACTCTCACACCTACCGCAGATTGTTCAGCTTTAGACATGATTAGCTTTATTCTTTCAGCTGCATTGTCACTTAGTTTAATTACTTGTTCACTCATAAATTCAACTCTAGTTTTGCTGCTTCAGACATTTTATCTTTTGTCCATGGAGGATCCCAAACTAACTTTAAATCTACATCATTAATCCCCTCAATCTTTAATATATTCTCTTTAACTGAGTTTGGCAAACTTTCAGCTACAGGGCAATTCGGTGAAGTTAATGTCATTTCAACAATCACTTTATTTTGCTCATTTACTTCGATTTTATATATTAAACCCAATTCATAAATATTAACTGGAATCTCTGGATCGTAAATTTTTTTGATTTCGGTAATAATTTTTTCTTTCAACGCACTCATTATTTTAAACTTTTTTTTTCTAATGCTGATAGAAGTGTGTGCCATGCCATAGTAGCACATTTGATTCTCATTGGAAATTCCTGAACTCCTGATAATGAAGATATAGTTGTTATTTGATTTTCTGATAAGCTGTTTACAGTGATTTTTGATTTATTCTTTAACATATTTAAAAAGTCATCAGTTACTTTTTTTGAAAATTGTACATCTTTACCTTTTAAAGTATCTGTAAGAATTGAGGCTGATGCCAAAGATATAGCACATCCTTCGCCTTCAAAACTCAAACCTGAAATATTTTTATCTTTGTCTAATTTTAAATAAATATGAACTTTATCTCCGCAAAGAGGATTATGTGCTTTGGCATCATGATTATATCCTTCGCATTTACCTTTGTTCCTAGGATTCTTTGCATGATCTAAAATAATTTCTTGATATAATTCTTTTAGTTCCATTTAAATCTGAAATACTTTCTTACATTTTTTAATTGACGCGCTTAGAATATCGATATCCTCTTTACTGTTATAAACTCCAATTGAAGCTCTTGCAGAAGCAGGAATGCCTAATTTATCATGTAAAATTTGACAACAATGATGGCCAGCTCGAATTGCAACACCATCATCATCTAAAATTGTTGCTATGTCATGAGGATGAATTCCCTTTATTGTGAAAGAAATTATAGATGCTCTATTTTTTGGATTACCAATAATTTTAACAGAATTATCTTTTCTTAATTTTTCTAAACCATAATCAAGAATTTGACTTTCATGTTTTTCAATATTCTTTATTCCAAAATCTTGTATAAACTTAATTGATTTTGCAAAAGCTACTACTTCTGCAGTTTGCATTGTCCCTGCTTCGAATTTGTTGGGCGAGTCAGCGTATGTGATTTCGTCCTTTTTTACTTCATTAATCATTCCACCGCCTCCTTGATATGGTGGCAATACATCTACCCATTTCTTTTTAGCATACAGAATGCCAAGTCCATTTGGACCATACATTTTGTGACAAGAAATAGCATAAAAATCACAACCTAAATCTTGCACATCAAGAGCTGAGTGAGGGGCACCCTGTGTCCCGTCTATTAACACCGGAATATTTTTTGATCTTGCTAAATCTGTAATCTTTTTTATAGGCAGAATGGCGCCTGTTACATTCGAAATATGAGTAAAAGCAATCATTTTAGTATTACTAGTTATTTGATTTTTAAACTCATCGATATCTATTTCTCCATTTTCATTTACAGATGCAAATTTAATAACTGCTCCTTTTTTTTTTCTTAAATAATGCCAAGGAACATAATTTGAATGATGCTCTAATTCAGTCACAAGAATTTCATCACCCTCTTTAATAAATTTTTCTCCGTAAGTATTGGCTACTAAATTAATTGCCTCCGTAGCTCCTTTTGTAAAAATTATTTCCTCTCTAAATTGAGCATTAACATAAGATTTAACTATATCTCTAGTTTCCTCAAATTTGTTTGTGGCTTTGACTGCTAGAGTATGTACACTTCTTCCTACATTTGAAAATTCAGTTTCATAAAATCTAGACATCTCATCTATTACTACTTTTGGTTTTTGTGAAGAATTAGCGCTATCCAAGTATATTAAAGGTTTACCTTTAATCTTTTGTTTAAAAATTGGAAACTTTGATTTTATATTATCGAATTTCATCAATCTGTATCGCTATACTTTTTTCTAGAAAGGTCCTGATTTCCTCTTCAGGTATGTTGTCAAAAATTTCATTAAGAAAACCTTTAATCAAAAGTTTTTTCGCTGTCTTTAATTCAATTCCTCTAGTCATTAAATAATGTATAGCTTCCTCGTCTATGCTGCCAGAAGTAGATCCATGAGAACATTTAACATCATCAGCATAAATTTCTAACTCTGGCTTAGCGTTGAATTCAGCCTGGTCATTTAAAATTAAAGCTTTGCTTAGTTGATATGCATCTGTTTTTTGAGCGATATCTTTAACAAATATTTTTCCTTGGTAAACTCCTTTACTATCACTTTCTAAAACATTTTTAATTTTTTGATAACTTTTACAATTTGGTGCCAAATGATTAATTTGAGTTTTTATTTCCTGATGTTCGTCTTTGCTTAAATTCAATCCAGATAAAAAATAACAACTACTTTTCTCTTTTTCTAGGTTCATATCAATCTCAATTTTATTAAATTTAAGTCCTGAGCTTAATATAAAATTTTGATAACTCGAGTTATAATCTTGTTTACCAGAAATATTCTTGTAAAAATAACCATTGCTTTTTGTTTTTTGTAAATTGATATTTTTTAACACTGCGCCTTTATCAATATCAATTTTTTCATAGGTATTTGTAATAAATTTACTTTTTCCACAAATATTATATTCAATTAAAGTTAGTTCCGAGTTTTGACCTACTTTTATTTTATTAGAGTTATTAATAATTTTGTTATTTAAGTTTGCAGTAAAATAATTATAAATTATTATTGGTTTATTACATTTGTAGTCTTTTTGAACCTCCAAATTAAACCCACCGATAGATAAAGCTTTATTAAGATAACCAAGATTATTTTTTAACTCATTATCAAAACTCTTAAGTGATCTTAAGCTTTCAATTTTTATTTTTCCTCTTTCCTCAAATTGAAAATCACTTGATTTAAATAATCCATTTACAAGAATAATTTTATTATGTTCAAAGTCATTAATTAACTTTATTTTTTCATCAAATTTATACTCATCGTTGTTTGTAACATTCTTGAAATTCTTACTAATTATCAAATTTAGATCAGAAAATTTCCAGTTTTCATCTTTTTTATTTGGAAGACCTCCTTTCAAAAACAATTCAAAATTTTTTTTTCTATCTGCTGCCTCTTTTTCGTCAGATGAAGGTATTCTTTTTAAATCTATGTTAAATAATTGTTCCATTATTTCAAATTTTCATATCCTGTTTTCTCTAGTTCTAGACCTAATTCAGCGCATCCTGTTCTAATAATTTTGCCTTTTGATAATACGTGAATAAAATCTGGTTTAATGTAATCGAGTAGTCTTTGGTAATGAGTGATAATTAGAAATGCATTGTTCTTGTTTTTGTGAGAGTTGACTCCATTGGCGACAATTCTTAATGCATCTATATCTAAGCCTGAATCTGTTTCATCTAGAATAGCTAATTTTGGCTCTAAGAGTTTCATTTGAAGTATTTCATTTTTCTTTTTCTCCCCTCCTGAGAAACCTACATTTAATTGTCTAGATAAAAATTTTTCATCAATGTTCAATTCAGAGGCTTTTTCTTTGATTAATTTTAAAAGATTTAATGTGTCTAACTCTTTTTCGCCTTTAGCTTTTCTAATTGAATTTAACGAGGTTTTAAGAAAATTAGTTGTGTTAACACCTGGTATTTCTAAAGGATATTGAAAAGCTAAAAAGATACCTTTTTGAGCTCGCTCTTCGATAGGAATTTCCTCTAAATTTTTACCCTCGTATTTTAAGCTTCCAGTTACATCATATCCACTTTTACCAGATAAAATATTTGCTAGAGTACTTTTTCCAGATCCGTTTGGCCCCATGATAGCATGTACTTCTCCAGATTTTATTTCTAAATTTAATCCATTTAAAATCGACTTATCATTTACTGAGGCCTTTAGATTTTGTAATTGTAACATTATCCTACGCTCCCTTCTAAACTAATCGAAACTAATTTTTGTGCCTCAACTGCAAATTCCATAGGAAGTTGCTGTAGTACTTCTTTACAGAAACCATTTACAATAAGACTAATTGCTTCTTCTTGATTTAATCCTCTTTGATTGCAATAAAATAATTGATCTTCGTTGATTTTAGATGTCGTTGCTTCATGTTCAACTGTAGAGGAACCGTTTTTATTTCTTATATATGGTACAGTATGTGCTCCACATTTATTACCCATCAATAGTGAGTCACACTGAGTGTAGTTTCTGGAATTTTTAGCCTTTGCTCCAATATCTACAAGGCCTCTATATGTATTATCAGCCTGCCCAGCGGAAATTCCTTTAGAAATAATTTTACTTTTTGTATTTTTACCTAAGTGGATCATTTTAGTTCCAGTGTCTGCTTTCTGATGATTGTTAGTTATGGCAATTGAATAAAATTCACCTACAGAGTTATCACCTTGTAAAATGCAACTTGGGTATTTCCAAGTAATCGCAGAACCAGTCTCTACTTGCGTCCATGAAATTTTTGAATTTCTGCCTCTACACGCACCTCTCTTAGTTACAAAATTATAAATTCCACCAACTCCATTTTTGTCTCCAGGATACCAATTTTGAACTGTTGAATATTTAATTTCTGCATCATCTAAGGCAACTAATTCCACATTAGCTGCATGTAACTGATTTTCGTCTCTCATTGGGGCTGTGCAACCCTCTAAATAACTTACGTAACTTCCTTTGTCTGCGATAATTAAAGTTCTTTCGAATTGACCTGTTTCTGATGCGTTTATTCTAAAGTAGGTAGAAAGCTCCATCGGGCATCTTGTATTAGGCGGAATGTAAACAAAAGATCCATCTGTAAATACTGCTGAATTGAGCGTTGCAAAATAATGATCGCTAATGGGAATAACAGATCCTAGATATTTTTTTACTAAATCTGGATGTTTTTGAATAGCTTCGGAAATAGGACAAAAAATTATCCCCTTTTTATCAAGTTCACCTTTAAAAGTTGTAGCAACAGAAACTGAGTCAAAAACTGCATCAACAGCAACACCACTTAGTTTCTTTTGCTCATTAAGCGGTATGCCAAGCTTATTATAAGTTTCAATAAGTTTTGGATCAACATCGTCTAAACTTTTTGGTTTATCTTTCATGCTTTTTGGAGCTGAGTAATAGTAGAGATCTTGATAATTAATTTTTGGATACTTAGGCTTTTGCCATTTAGGCTCTTTTAATACTTTTAATCTCTTATATGCTTTTAATCTCCAATCTAACATCCATTTAGGTTCTTTTTTAATTTTTGAGATAAATCTTATAGTTTCCTCTGACAAACCTTTAGGTGCTTTTATATTTTCAATGTCAGTAGTAAATCCGTATTTATACTCTTGACTTTTTAATTGTTCACTTTTCATTAAATTTTATTTTGTTTTGTAAGATCTTGTAGTTTTACTTTTTCAAAAAAACCATTGATATGTTGGTCTAATTCATCCCATAAATTATGAGTAATACATTTAACGCTTTTATTATTACAGCCTCTTTTTGAATTTTTTTTACAATTAAGTGTTCTTACCTCTTCATCAACTGCATTAATAATATTTGAAATTTTTATCTCCGATGCAGATTTTTCTAATACATAACCTCCATTGGCACCTCTTGAACTTTTAACAAGTTTATTGTTTTTAAGTTTTAAAAAAATTTGCTCCAAATATGCTAAAGAAATATTTTGTCTAAAGGATATTTCTGTGAGACTTATAGGGCCATCTTTAGCATTTACTGCTAAGTCAGCCATTGCCATTACGGCATATCTACCTTTGTTAGTTAGTTTCATAATTTACGTTGTTTTACAACAGTTTTAAGAGAATTCCTACCTTTTCAGTCAGGATTAAAAAAAAATATTTGTCGCATAAAAACATGTTATAACTCTGTACTTTTTTTTTTAATAGTAATCATTATCAAGTATGAAACAGAAAAGTTTGGAAATTTTTATACCTGGACCGGCTGGAAGATTAGAAGCAAAATATTTTAAAAATCCAAAATTTGGTTCTCCAGTTGCAATAGTTTTACATCCACATCCGCAGTACGGAGGTACGATGAATAATAGAATTGTGCAATTAATGTATAACATATTCATGGAAAATGGTTTTTCAGTGATTAAAGTAAATTTTAGAGGGGTAGGAAAAAGTGATGGAGTTTTTGATAATGGACAAGGGGAGTTATCTGATGCTGCTGCTGCGCTCGATTGGATTGAAAGGCAGAACCTAGATTATAGCCAATGCTGGGTTTCTGGATTTTCTTTCGGTTCTTTAATTTGTATGCAATTGATTATGAGAAGACCAGAGGTAAATAATTTTATAGCAGTATCACCACAACCTAATGTTTACGATTTTTCTTTTCTTGCGCCATGTCCTACTTCCGGACAAGTAATTTATAGCGAGAATGACGAATTAGTGACTAAAGAAAGCATAATTGAACTCGATGACAGAATTAAAAGTCAAAAAGGTGTTGAGGTGATTTTTTCAAAAATAAAAAATTCTAATCATTTTTTTAAGGAGAAAGAAAAAGATTTATCTTCAGAAATAGAAAAATACATTAAAGAAAAAACAGCATTAATATAATTTTAAATTATTTCACCACCTATACATGGCTTAAAACATTTAGTAGTGTTTGGAAAAGAAATTGGAAGTGATTTTATAGTCCTAATTGCAAAAAAAGCAAAAGCTTGGGACTCAACAAAGTCACCGTTTATTCCATAGTTGTCTATTGTTTCTAATTTTACGACAGTTGGAAGTCTTTTTTTAATTAATTCTAATAGAATCTTATTTTTTCTACCACCGCCACATAATATAATCTTTTTAAAATTATATTTTTTTGAAATTAAATATATTGAGTCACCGATTAAACTTGCAGTAAAATCTGTAAGTGTGGCGGCACCATCCTCGATTGATAAGCCTCTACAAAAAGAAATATCAAAATCTCCTGTATCAAAAGACAATTTATTTTTATTTACTCTATTATTATAAAGTTCTTGAGCCTGCTCAAATATTATCTCGTTTTTTTTTCCAGATTGAGCTAGATTTCCATTTATATCAAACTTTTTATTAGAATTTTTTCTTACCCAACTATCTATCAGACAGTTTCCAGGTCCAATATCTTGACTAAAAAATTCTGATGAGTCTATAGGCTCCTTTACAACTGTTAGATTTGAAATTCCTCCAATATTTAGAATACAAACTGGTAACTCAATTTTTTTTTGAGTTACAATTAATTGATGGAATAATGGTGATAAAGGCGCACCCTCACCTCCATTAATTAAATCATTATTTCGAAAATTGTGGACTATCTTGTTTTGAGTTAATTGTTTTAATAAAACACTGTCACCTAGTTGTTTTGAGACTTTTTCTTTTGCATTATGATAAATTGTTTGTCCATGAAAACCTATTAGGTCCTCACGGCCCTTAAGATTGAATTCTTTTGTAACCTTAGCATGAAATATGGTTATTTTTCTCTCTAAATCTAATATATCTTTTGAAAATTTTTTTAGATCTTCTGGGCTGTGGATTTTTTCTTTCAAATCATGAATTGCTCTATAAATATCCGTGTCATATTCAAAATATTTTTCTTTAGTTAACTCAAATTGATCGATTCCATTGGAATTAATTAGTGAAGCATCTACACCATCTCCGGAGGTTCCGCTCATCAGTCCTAATGAGTTATATTTTTCTTGCATATTTTTATTTATTTATAACAAATTTTGTATAATAGTGTTTATGCTAATTTTGCTATGAAAAATAAATTTTTACTTGAAATGAGAGCGCGTGGCTATCTAAATCAATGTACTGATTTAGCTAAACTTGAACAAGTGTGTAACCAAAAATCAATTTTAGGGTATATAGGTTTTGATTGTACTGCTGAAAGCCTTCATGTCGGAAGCCTATTGCAGATAATGATACTAAAATTAATGCAAAAACATGGTCACAGACCTGTTATACTTTTGGGAGGAGGAACGACTTTAATTGGAGATCCATCAGGAAAAGATTCAACAAGAAAAATTTTAGATCAAAAGCAAATTAAAAATAATATTTCTAGTATAAAAAAAGTTTTTAAGAAAATATTAATTTCATCTAATAAAAAAGTTAAGCCAATATTTGTGGACAACGCAGTTTGGTTAACAAAATTAAATTACATCAATTTTTTAAGAGAGATAGGCAGACATTTCACTATAAACAAAATGCTTACATTTGATAGCGTAAAACTAAGATTAGAAAGAGAGCAATCACTTAGTTACATGGAATTTAATTATATGATTTTACAAGCTTTTGATTTTTATAAATTATTTAAAGATAAGAATTGTATTTTACAAATCGGCGGCTCAGATCAATGGGGTAATATAGTTAATGGTGTTGATTTAATAAGGAGAATATTAAAAAAAGATTCTTTTGGATTAACATCTCCTTTGATTACTTTAGCCTCTGGGGCAAAAATGGGTAAAACCGAGAGAGGGGCAGTCTGGCTTAACAAAGAATTATTTTCTGCATATGATTATTGGCAATTTTGGAGAAACGTTGATGATCGAGATGTAAAAAGATTTTTAAATTTTTTTACTGAATTAGAACATGAGGAGATAAATGAAATTTTCACAAATGAAAAAAATATAAATAATATAAAAATAATTCTAGCAAATGAAACTACTAGAATACTTCATGGAGAAAAAGAATCAAAAAAAGCTGAACAAACAGCTAAAGACACTTTTAAAAATGGAGGTCTAAGTACAGGTCTTCCTGAAATTCAAGTTAAGTCAAAAGAAGTTAATTTGGGAATAAATCTTCTAGAGTTTCTTAAAAAAAATAAAGTTATGTCTTCAAAAAATGAAGCAAGAAGATTAATAAACAGTAGTGGTTTTAAAATAAACGATAAAATTGTAAATGATGAGAATAAAATTCTAAAAGTTGAAGATTTCAGAAACAACAGGCTTAAAATTTCCTGTGGTAAAAAAAGACATTACATAATCAAAATTATTTAGAATTTTTTTTTCTATCCACTATCTTTTGAATAAACCTAGGAGTGATAGTTCTAATAGGATTTATTGTAGTTTTTAATTTTCCAGGAGGTCCTTTGATTTTAAAACTTATTCCAAATAGTCCCTCGCCAACTTCCTTAGGAATAACAATATCTCCAATGACAGGTATCTTAGAGATTAAAGTATTCAGAGTTTTTGCCGGAACTAAATTTCCTCTCAAACTTGTGATTGACTCATCCTGATATCCTTCCATAATTACAGAAATACTTGGACCTAAAGCTAGTATTTCTGATATTTTTAAAATGTCGTTATTTTTTTCCATATTTATTTCTAAAACTTCAAATGATAGGCCCTCGCCCTCTGCTAAATCTGCCAAACCTCCAAGGTCTGCTAAAGAAAGTAATTTTATAATTGCTGGAGCGCTGACTACTTTAAAATCCTCAATTATTAATTTTGATAAAGATGTGTCTTTATCGATTACAGAAGTAAAAAATAATTTACCTCCTGCTAATCCACTAAAAAAACTGTATTCAGACAAAAGCGGTTTTGCTAAATCAGAATAAATTTCAAGATATTTTTTTTTACTATTCTTTTCTTCTTTCAATGTAATATCTAAAAATTTATTATCACTATAATCACCTTTTGAGGAAATTTTTGTAAATTTTCCTCTTTCAATTCGACCTAAAAGTTTAAAATTACTAATTTTTTCAGATATTGGAGTATTTATACTTTTTAGTTCAATTTCAATATCTTTGCTTATATTAGAGAAATAATTGTTGTTCTTTTTTTGACTAAAAATTTTACCCAATCTTTCTGCATCATATTTTAATCCTCTAATTAAAATTTTATCTTTGAGAGAAATTAAAAACTCATTATTTTTTTTACCATCCTTTCTTGTTTTAACAGATATCTTGTCGACGTAAGTAATCTTATTTTTGCTTAATTTTATATTCTCAACAGAAATGATATTATCCGCATCTTTAAATTGAAATTTTTCTATTTTTGTTTTTTCTTTCTTTTTTTCCAATTTTAAAAAAATATTAGCTATATTATTTTTTTGTTTTTTATAGTTTAAAAATTCCAAGTTAATAAATTCGTCAAAATCGGTGTTCAATTCTATGTTTATTTTATCTTTGTTGAAGTTGCTAGTTAAGCTAATAGGCAAAGTTCTATTTTCTGTTAAAAAATAATTTCCTGATAATTTCACAAAATTATCATAATTAGAATTCATATTTATTTTAAAATCTGTATTTATCAAATTTATTTTCATCAATTTTTCTTGTAAAAATTCTTTTTTCAAATTTTTAAAATCTAGTACGGCACTTAATATCTTGCCGCTATTTTGATAATTATATTTTTTTATTTTATAAGTTTCATCGAATATAATTTGAAGGTTATTAGTCAGATCAGCTTCAATCTTTTTTATATTTTTTTCAAAGGCGAAACGTTTTAAAAATTTTTTTATAATTGGTATATTTTCTTGATATGAAAATTTTGTTTTAAAATTTGTATTAATAGATAGAGTAGGTAATAATTCTAACTTAATATCAGCATCAGAAATTAAAATAGGACCTGCATTGCTCTGAAAATTTTTTATTAATATATCACTTTTATCTGCAAAAAAATTAAATTTTGTATTTTCTATGTTGATATCGTCAATAATATTTGCTTTAAGATCAATTACATCTCCTCGAGCTATAAAATTCTCAAATGAGTTTGAATTATCTAGATATAATTCTAGTTGAAAGTTAACTTTTCCACTTTTTACTTTATTTTTTAAAAAACTAGCAAAATTTGATGGTTTTAAAATTGTTGAAATATCTTTGAGTGAATTTGCGTTAAGATCAATGAAAGAAAAATTGATTTTATAAATTTTGGGTTTTGTTTTTATTATTGAAATAAAATCTATGTAAACTTTTATATTTTTTATCGGGATAGATAATTCTCTAAAACTAATTTCTGGATTATTTGTTTCTAAAAAAAGACTAAATTGTTTTATATCCAATCTAAAATCTACAGAACTTAATTTTAGATCAATATTTGTATTTGTTTCATTAATTCTTTTTGTAATGAAACTATTAAATCTTTCAGTTGTTATACCTACCGTTGATAAAGTAAAAATTATTAAAGTTAGTAATATTAGAAATACCCAAAAAAAAGATAAAAATAATTTTTTCATTATCTATTTTTAATTCCTTCCTCAATAAATTCATCGATATTTCCGTCGAGTACGCTAGATGGATTGGTGTTTTCAATTTTACTTCTTTGATCTTTAACTAATTGATAAGGCTGTAATATGTATGATCTTATTTGATGACCCCACCCTATATCAGTTTTTGTACTTAGTTCTTTTTGATTTTCTTCTTCTCTTTTTTGCATTTCAAATTCATACAATCTCGATCTGAGCATTTTGTAGCAAGTTTCTTTATTCTTATGTTGAGATCTTTCGTTCTGACATTGCACTACAATTTTTGTAGGTAAGTGAGTTATTCTTACGGCGCTATCAGTTGTGTTAACGTGTTGGCCTCCTGCTCCGCTAGATCTATATGTATCAATTCTCAAATCATTGTTATCGATTTTTATGTTGATATCATCTTCGACTGCAGGATAGACCCAAACACTTGCAAAACTCGTATGTCTTCTTGCTCCACTATCAAAAGGAGAAATCCTTACCAATCTATGAACACCGGACTCTGATCTTAGTAGCCCATAAAGATATTCTCCCTCAATCTTAATTATAGATGATTTTATACCTGCTTCCTCACCTCTATGTTCACTTACAATATTATATTTATATTTTTTTTTATCAAACCATCTTAAGTACATTCGCCTCAACATATCAGCCCAATCTTGACTCTCTGTTCCTCCTGCTCCAGCGTGAATTTCAAGGAAAATATTTAAATGATCATTTTCTCCTGAAAGGAAACATTTTGTTTCACTTCTCTTTATTTCTTTAGTAATTCCCACAATTTTGAAAATACAATCATCTTTTATTTCTTCATTATTTTCTAATGATGCTAAATTATATAAATCTTTTATATTATTAATCTCTTTGACTGAGTTTTTGTAAGTAAATAAAATATCTTCGAATAATTTTTTTTGTTTTACTGTCGATTTTACAAAAGTTTTATCCTTCCAAAAGTTTTCTTTTAGAAGATTGTTCTCGATGTGTTTTAATTTTTCTTCAACTTTATTTTTATCAAAGATACCCCCTGATATTTTTGAGTATTTTTTCAGCAGAAGCTAGTTTATTTTCAAAATTTTGCATTAGTAAAATTGCCTAAATTTAACTAAACTATCACGATCATTTATTGATATTAAATTATTATTATTTATGTTGTTAATATCTCTTGTTTTAAGAGCCTCAATTATAACATTTTTATCACCAGGAGATGATTTTAACCCTGTGTCATAGTTTAATGATGTAAGAAAAATTTTTTCAGGTATTTCAAATTCTCTAAAATCGTCTTTAAAAAGGGCTGTCTCTACAAAATTTTTGAAAATCGGTAAAGCTGCTTTTGATCCAGTTTCAAATTTTCCTAAAGTTTTTGGGTTATCAAATCCAATATAAACACCTATTACCAAATTTGATGAAAATCCAATAAACCAAGCATCAAAATTTTTATTTGTAGTTCCAGTTTTACCAGCAAGGGGAACTTTCAATGATCTAAGTTTTTTTGCAGTTCCTCTTTTTACTGCCCCGTTCAAAATATAGCTCATTTGATATGCTGTCTCTTCACTGATTACCTTTTGATTAGTATTTTGTATTTCCGGTAAACTTGAAGATTGATTTATAAATTTGTCACAACCTTTACACTCTCTATTACTTACTTTAAAAATAGTTTTACCTCTTCTGTCTTGAATTCTAGAAATTAAAGTTGGCTCAATTTTTTTTCCTCCATTAACAAAGGGAGCATATGCAGCTGTTAGATTAATTAAAGTTGTCTCCGCTGCTCCAAGTGAAACTGACAGTAACTCTGGAATTTCTTCGTAAATATTTAATTTTTTTGACAAATCTAAAATTTTATCTAAGCCCAAAATTTTCGCTATTCTCACTGTCATTAAATTTCTAGAAAACTCGATTCCTTTTCTTAAAGTCGTAGGTCCGTAAAATTTTTTTCCATAATTTTCTGGTTTCCAATTTTTGAGCCCAACCCCTTGGCTTTCTACGAATGGCGCGTCTAAAATAATCGAATTTGGGGAAAATCCATTTTCTAATGCAGCGGCATAGACGATTGGTTTAAAGGCAGATCCTGGCTGTCTTTTTGCTTGAGTTACTCTATTAAACTCACTTGATTTAAAATTGAAACCTCCAACTAAAGCTTTAACATCACCATTGTAAGGGTCGATTGCTACAATACCTCCATTTACTTTTGGATATTGCTTAAGCTGCCAACTTTCTTTATTTTTTTTAACTAAGATAATATTTCCAAGTTTATGAACTTCAGAAATTGATTTTTTTCCAGATAAAGACCATTTTAAATTTTTTAGACTTATATCTCCCTGTATGTTTGTTGTTTCAAAATCACTTAAAATTTTAATTGTTAATTTATTATCATTTACCCCTATTATTTCAGCAAATTTCCAATTTAAAGTTGGGTCTAGTTTGTATTTTTTAATTTTTTTTTCCCAATTTTTATCTTTAATTTTATTTGTTAATGGACCTCTCCACCCGTGTCTTCTATCGTAATTTTCAATACCTTTCCTTAGAGACTCTATTGCTTTAATTTGATAATTAATATTTAGAGGCGTTCTAATACTTAAACCTTGGGAGTACAATTTTTCAAATCCATAATTTTCTTTTACTGATCTTCGTACCTCTTCAGTATAAGAATTAGCTTCGTTTACAATTTCTATTTTTCGTTTTTTGAGATTTAAACTGGTTTTTTTAAATTTTTCCAATTCATTTTCAGAAATAAAATTATTATCTTTCAGATTTTGTAATACTAAATTTCTTCTAAATTTTCCTACCTTTGGAAATTTATATGGATTATATTTACTCGGCGCTTTAGGCAAAGCTGCAAGTAATGCTGAGTCAGGATAATTTAATTCTTTTATAGATTTATCGAAATATTCTAAACTAGCAGCGGCTATTCCATATGTGCCTTGTCCTAAGTAAATTTGATTTAAATATAATTCAAGAATTCTCTCTTTTGAATATGCGCGCTCAATTCTGAAAGCTAAAATAGCTTCTTTAATTTTTCTTTTTAATGATACCTCATTAGTTAAAAGAAAATTTTTAGCTACTTGTTGAGTAATTGTAGAAGCTCCCTCTAATCTTTTATTTTGTGATATATTTTTAATGTTATTAATAGTAGCCCTGATAATTCCTTTTGCGTCAACTCCTGGATGACTAAAATAATTTTTATCTTCAGCAGAAAGAAAGGCGTTTATCACTTTATCTGGAATTGACTCAAATGGTACAAATAATCTTTTCTGAATTGCGTATTCGGCAATTAGTTTTCCGTCAGCTGAATAAACTCTACTAGATATAGGAGGTTGATAATTGGATAATTTTTTGTAATCAGGTAATCCAATTGAAAAATACCAAAGTGTAGAAAAGCCAAATATAATTGTAACAATTAAAAAAATTAATATAAATTTTACTGAAAAATTGACAAATTTAAGCATTTAACCTTTTTATTAATAAAAATTTAGACTTTCTTTAGGCAGCTAAATTAAAATTATGTGTATTTATACAGAAAATCATATAAAATGTAATTATGACAAATTTTAAAAATACAGATTTCAAAAAATTTAAAGGAATTCAAATAAAATGGAAAAAAATTTATATATTGATGCCTCGCATCCTAATCAAACACGCATTGTTCTTAAATCAGATAATTCAATTGAAGAATATGAATTTGAAGATAAAAACAATTTAAATTTTAAAAATAACATTTATTTAGGGACTATCAGTAGAGTCGAGCCTTCTTTACAAGCGGCATTTGTGGATTTTGGAAGAGAAAGACACGGTTTCTTAGCATTTAATGATATACAATCAGACTACTATCAAGTGCCCTCTGAGGATAAAGAAAAAATACGTATAGCTGAGGAAAAAATACGAGAGAATCTCAAAAATAAAACATTGGAAAATAACCAAGACATTGAAACACAAGAAAAAGTTTTGGACACTGAAGATGAAAAAAATAAAATTACTGAGGTAGATAATGTTTTAAATAAAACCGAGGAAAAAGAAAAAAAGGAATATAGAGATGAAATTAAAACTTCATTTGGCATAAAACGTTACAGAATTCAAGAAGTCATTAAACCTGGTCAAGTTGTATTAATACAAGTTATGAAAGAAGAGCGAGGTCAAAAGGGCGCTGCATTAACAACTTTTATATCTTTAGCAGGGAAATATATGGTTCTTATGCCCAATACCCCAAAGGGTGGTGGTATTTCTAGAAAAATTTTTAGTTTTTCTGATCGTCAAAAGATAAGAAATATTTTGAATGAAATTGATATTCCTAACAGCATGGGTGTAATTGTAAGAACTGCTGGTGCTAACAAAACAAAAAATGAAATCGAAAAAGATTTTCAGAACACATTAAAAACCTGGGAAGAAATTAAAGATAAAGCTTTGGACTCTAATGCTCCATCATTAGTTTATGAAGAAGGTGATATTATAAAAAGAACTTTAAGAGATATTTACGACAACGATACTAAGAATGTTTATATTGAGGGAGCAGAGGCCTATCAAAAGGCTAAAAAGTTTATGAAAGAATTAATGCCTAAAAATGTTAAGTATATTAAAAAATATAGAGGTAAAATTCCTCTTTTTCATGACGCGAATATCGAAAAAGATTTAAATAATATTTTTGAACCAACTGTAAAACTGAAATCAGGGGGCTATCTTGTTATAAATCCCACTGAGGCTTTAGTATCTATCGATATAAATTCTGGGCAATCAACCAAGCAGACAAATATAGAAAAAACAGCTCTTAACACTAATTTAGAAGCAGCCGAGGAAATAGCTCATCAAATAAAATTAAGGGATCTTTCAGGTTTGATTGTGATAGATTTTATAGACATGATGAATTTTTATAATAGAAGGACTGTTGAAAAAAAAATGAGAGAAAGTATTAGAAAAGACAGAGCAAGGATTCAAATTGGAAAAATTAGTAATTTCGGCCTTTTAGAGATGACAAGACAAAGGCTAAGAGAAGGTTCGATCAAATGGGAAACACAGTTATCAATAGGGTCATTTTCTCAAAAAATGTTAAAGAAGATACAATTATTGGCATTTAATGAAAAAGTGAAACTAATTAGGTCTTATTTGCCTGAAAAAATCAAATTTTTCATTGATAAAAATTTATCTGAGGAAGTAAAATATTTTCAAAAGAAATATTCAATTAAAATTGAATTATTGGCTGAAGGAAGTTTAATAATACCCGAATATAAAATTGAATTGTTAAATAAATCGAAAAAGAAAATAAATATTATTGAACATGTAAATAACGTTATTGAATTAAATAAAGCACAAAAGAAAGTTTCTGAAAAAAAAGAAACAAAAAAATTAAAAAGTGAACCAAAATCTTTAAAAAATAAAAAGAAGCTTAAGACTCTCTGGATCAGAAGAAAAAGAAAAAAGTCAAATTAAACCTTTTTTTGGCGAGCTTGGAGAAGCAAGTAAGTTTTTTTTCATCCGTCCAGCTAAAAATGATTGCCTACCTGAAATAACTGCACTCTTAAAAGCCTCTGCCATTAAAATAGGTTTTTTTGAATTAGCAATAGCACTGTTAACTAAAACTGCGTCACATCCCATTTCCATAGCAACTGTGGCATCAGATGCAGTCCCTATTCCTGCATCTATTATTACTGGAACTTTAGATTGTTTTATTATTAGAGATATATTTAATTTATTTTGAATTCCCAGGCCTGATCCGATAGGAGATGCTAACGGCATTATAGCTGCTGCACCATTATCCTCCAACTTTTTTGCTAATATAGGATCATCAGTGCAATATACCATCACTTTAAAACCCTCCCTAACCAAAACTTTTGTAGATTTAATCGTCTCGATCATGTTCGGATATAAAGTTTTTTTATTTCCTAGCACCTCTAGTTTAACGATTTTCCAGCCTCCCATTTCTCTTGCCAATCTCAATGTCCTTAAAGCCTCATCAGAATTATAGCATCCAGCAGTATTGGGTAAAAATATAATTTTTTTTGGATTTAAATAATCAGATAAAATTGGTTTTTTTTTATCAATAATATTAATTCTTCTAACAGCAACGGTAACCATATCAGCGCCTGATGCTTTTACTGCTTTTGCGGTTTCTAAGAAACTTTTATATTTACCGGTTCCAACTATTAATCTAGAATTTATTATCTTATTTCCTATTTTAAAAATATCTTTTTTCATATTAGCCACCGCCAATAAAATGAACAATTTCTATTTTATCATTATTTTTTAAAATTTTTTTTTTATAATATGTCTTTGGTATAATTTCACCATTATACTCTACAGCAATTTTTTTATTGATCAGTTTATATCTTTCGATTAAATCGAATATTGAAAAATTTGATTTTATTGTAATCTTTTTTCCATTTAATTGTATTTTTGCCATAATTCAGTTAATCAATGATACTAATAATTAATGATGAGAAAAATTATAATTGTAAATGGTCCAAATCTCAACCTTTTAGGCGAAAGAGAGAAAAAACAATATGGGAATTTTACATTAGATGAAATCAATTTAAAATGTAAAAAATACTCTACTGAAAATGAGATAGATTTGTCCCTGTTTCAATCAAATATTGAAGGGGAAATAATTGATAAAATCCATGAGTCAAGAAACTCTCAACATGGTTTAATCATAAACGCTGGAGGGTATACTCATACATCTGTAGCTATTCACGATGCTCTAAAAATTCTTAAAATCCCTATTATTGAATTGCATATTAGTAATATTTATAATAGAGAGGAATTCAGACATAAATCTTTAATAAGCAAAGTAGCTCAAGGAGTTATTTGTGGTTTTGGGTCTAATGGTTACTTAATGGCTTTGAAAGCAATGAAAGAACTTATAAAATGAAAATCGATAAAAAGTTAATAAAAGAATTAGTCGATAATCTTAAAGAATTTAATCTTACCGAACTAGAATATCAAGAAGGAGAAACTAAAGTTAAAGTTTCAAAAGCGTCAAAAAGTATTGAACCATCAAAAACAAGCTCTGTAGTTTCTCCGAATAAAGCCGTTCTGAGCGATCAAGACACAGCGGATGGAACTAGAGTAAAATCTCCAATAATTGGAACTGCTTACTTGGCTCCCGAACCGGGCGCAAAAAAATTTGTTGAGCTAGGAAATAAAGTTAAGAAAGGTCAAACCATTATGATTGTTGAGGCCATGAAAACCATGAACCACGTTCCTAGTCCTAGTGATGGTGAAGTCAAAAAGATTCTTGTTCAAGATGGTCAGCCTGTAGAATTTGGTCAAACATTAATAATTTTAAAATAGAGTGAATGTTTAAAAAAGTTTTGATAGCTAACAGAGGCGAAATAGCCGTTAGGGTCATTAGAGCTTGTAAAGAATGGGGCATTAAAACTGTTGCCGTTCACTCAGATGTAGATGAGGACTCAATGCACGTAAGACTAGCTGACGAGAGCGTTTGCATCGGTTCGCATCAACCTCAAAATAGTTATTTAAATATTTCTTCAATAATGTCAGCTGTGGATTTAACTGGAGCTGAGGCTATTCATCCTGGATATGGTTTTCTATCAGAAAATGCAAAATTTTCTGAAATTGTTAATAGACATGGAATAAAATTTATCGGTCCAAATGCAAAAATAATTTCCCAAATGGGTGACAAAATAGAGGCAAAAAAAATTGCAAAAAAATACGGACTGCCAGTAATCGAAGGTTCTGAGGGGGCGGTTAAATCTTTAACTGAAGCTAAGTCAATTAGTAGAGAAATAGGTTTCCCAGTTTTAATAAAAGCTGCTGGTGGTGGAGGCGGAAAAGGAATGAAAATCGTAGAGGAGGAAGGTCAACTTGAACGATTGTTTCTCACAGCTAAAACTGAAGCAAAGAAGTTTTTTGGTAATGATGAATTGTATATTGAAAAATATTTTAAAAACCCAAGACACATTGAAGTTCAAATTATGTCAGGAAAAAATAGAACAATTCATCTTGGCGAAAGAGATTGTTCGGTGCAAAGAAGACATCAAAAACTTATAGAGGAAACACCAAGCCCTGTTTTAAATGAGGAACAAAGAAAAGACTTATTAGAAAAAACAGTAAAAATGGTAGAAAAAATAAATTATGAGGGTGCAGGTACAGTCGAGTTTATTTTTGAAAACGGAAAATTTTATTTTCTAGAAATGAATACAAGAGTTCAAGTTGAACATCCTGTCACAGAGGTTCAAACGGGTATTGATATTGTTAAAGAACAACTTTGGATAGCATTTACAGGCGACACTGCTTTAAAACAAAATGATATTACACCAAGGGGACATTCGATTGAATGTAGAATAAATGCTGAAAACCCTGCATTGGACTTTCAACCTAGTCCTGGAACTATTAGTGTATGTCATCAACCCTCTGGTTTTAGAACAAGGGTTGACGGTGCAGTTTTTCAAGGTTGTAAAATCACTCCATATTATGACAGTTTAATTGCAAAAGTGATTTGTAAAGGAAGAAATAGAACTGAAGCTATTCAGAGAACTTTAAGATCTTTGGATGAATTTGTATTAGAGGGTATAACAACAACAATTGATTTACATAAAAAAATTTTAAATCATAAAAAATTCATTGAGTCTGATTTTGATACAAATTGGCTTGCAAAAGAAAAATTATTTTAGACATTATAACAATTTAACAATTGTAAATCATAAATAGCATGATCAAAGGGAGTTAAATTTGGGTCAGAAGAAAATGTCCATCCATTGAAAATAAACACCTTTTCATTTTCATTTTTACTTAAATCTTTTACTTGCATATAAGCTACATCATCTAAAATGTTATTAACTTTTACTTTTCCACACTTTAAAATCTTTATTTCTAAAGGTCCAAATTTTTTTGATTCATTTAAGTTCACTTTAATTTTTGATGATTTTGCAGTAATTTTGTCAAGTCCGATCAGAATAGCATGCGAGGACTTATTGACTATCTTTTTTTCTTTCTCTTGAATAAAAGAGTTTGATGAAAAATTCTCATTTTTATCTATTTCTTCAAAACTAGGCTTTATATTTTCTAAATTTAAAAGTGGAGATGATGAAATTTTTTCTTCTGCAAAAATAAATTGATGAAAGAAAAAAAAAATAAAGAATATTTTAATTTTTATGAATCTATTTCCAAGTTTCATATTTTTTTTTGATACTATCTTTTTTAATTTTAACAGGTTTATGGCTATCTTTAGTGCCTGTTTTATTTTCGATATGTCCTTTTTGCCATGAGTAAATTTTTTGTTCTGCTTTAGTAGGAATTTTGTCTAACGTATGATGCATCCACAAGTACCAATCAGATGTAATTTTTGTAGCCTCTATAGTTCCAGAATATATCACCCACCTCTCATCTCTCTTGTTTTTATAGTATTTATTTCCAAACTCATCTCTGCCTACGTACTTTCCAGTAAATAAAGTTTTAAGAAAAGTTCCTAAGGTTTGTTTGTTCCACCATGTAAAAATTACTCTTAAACTCATATTTGAAGTTTTAAATCCACACAATTCATAAGTGTATTATTAAATAATAGACACTAATTTTAATTAATATATATCTTAATTAATTAGATTCCAATTATTTATGAAAAAATTTATCGTAGAAACGTATTATACTTGTACTTTCAAAACAGTTCACACTTTAAGTGATCTAAATGACGCAGAACTTTCAAAGATTGATGAAAGAAATGACGGTAAAGTAGAGGTAATAGACGTAAAGCTTAATAATAGAAAAACTAAAAAATTAGGCGATAAAGAAAACGTAAAAAAAGAAAATTTTGAGCTAGCCAGAGATAAAAACTCAAAAATAACAAATAAAATTAACTCCAAAGCTGAAATTAAAAATGAGCTTATTTCAAATGTAAAAATCAAAAATAAATCACGATTTAAAATGCCTGACAGAAGAAAAGGTTATATTCAAAAAGCTCAAATTGGAGATCATAAGGTATACCTTCATACTGGTGAATATGATGACGGTAAGATTGGGGAAATCTTTATTGATACAAATAAAGAAGGTGAATTAGTAAAAGCTATGATGAATAATTTTGCCATTGCTATATCATTAGGCCTGCAGTACGGAGTTCCTTTAGAAGAATACGTTGATGCATTTATCGATACAAAATTTGAACCATCTGGTAATGTAATTGGGAATGATAGAATTTTAAGTGCTTCCTCAATTTTAGACTATGTATTTAGAGAGCTAGCAATTTCGTATCTTGGAAAAGAGGAATTGGCTCATACTCCATCAATAGCGAGCACCAAAAGCTTATCCAATGATGAAACTGATGACAAATTCCTAAAGATAGTGAAAAATATAACATCAAAAGGATTTGTAAGAAGCAATTTAGAGGAAAAACTTATAGATCTTTCCGACGTAAGAATAAATTTAAAAACCAAAAACTAGGTTTTTTTGTCAATTTTAATATTAAGCTCTTTTAATTGCTTGTCTTCAACTTTTGATGGGGCTTGCATCATCAAATCCTGAGCGTTTTGATTCATTGGAAACAAAGTAACTTCTCTTATATTTTCTTTACTAGCTAATAACATTACAATTCTGTCTATACCTGGAGCTATTCCTCCATGAGGGGGTGCTCCAAAACTAAGTGCATTAATCATTCCGCTAAATTTATCATTAACGTCTTTTTTGCTATATCCGGCAACGGAAAAAAGTTTGTACATTAGGTCTGGGATATGATTTCTAATTGCACCTGATGAAAGTTCGACTCCATTACAGACGATATCATATTGATAGGCCCGAATTCCCAAGGGATTCTGAAAATCTAATTTTTCTAATTCACCTTGAGGCATTGAAAAAGGGTTATGACTGAAAACTATTTTATTAGTTTTTTCGTCAGTTTCAAACATCGGATAATCAACTATCCAACAAAAAGCAAATTGATTATCTTTAATAAGCTCTAAATCTTTGGCAATTTTATCCCTTGCTAATGATAAAATTTTTAATATCTCAGTTTCTTTTCCACAAGCAAGAAAAATACTATCGCCTACCTTAGCTTTAGATATTTTTATTATTTCATTCAAAGAAGATTCATTAAAAAATTTTCCAATAGGACCTTTTGCTTTAATAACTTCATCCTTTTCTATTGTAAAATAAGCCAATCCAGATGCGCCTTGTTCTTTCGCCCACTTATCAATATTGTCGAAAAAACTACGTGGTCTATTTTTAGTCTGTTTTGTAACTATTCCTCTAACGATAGATCCTTTTTGAACTAATTTTTTGAAAATATCAAATTTTACGTCTTCTCTTTTAAAAATTTCTGTGAAATCACACAATTCAAGTGGATTTCTTAAGTCTGGTTTATCCGTTCCATATTTTTTAAGAGCTTCATCATATGGAATTCTCGGAAATTTTTCAAAAGTCATTTTTTTAGAAGAAAAGTTTTTAAATAATTTAAGCATTAGTTTTTCAACTACTTCAAACACATCCTCCTGCTCTACGAAAGACATTTCAAGATCTAATTGATAAAACTCACCTGGGCTTCTATCAGCTCTAGCATCTTCATCTCTAAAACACGGCGCAATTTGAAAATATCTATCAAAACCGGAAACCATTATTAATTGTTTAAACTGTTGAGGTGCTTGTGGAAGTGCATAAAATCTTCCCGGATTTAATCTGCTCGGCACTAAAAAATCTCTAGCACCTTCCGGACTTGATGAAGTTAAAATTGGAGTTTGGTATTCTAAAAATCCAAGCTGGATCATTTGTTCTCTTATGAAAGAAATGACCTTTGATCTAAGAACAATATTTTTATGCATTTCATTTCTTCTCAAATCTAAAAATCTGTATTTAAGTCTAATATCTTCAGGGTAATCTTGTTCTCCAAAAACAGGGATTGGTAATTCTTTAGCTTCAGATAAGATTTCAATTTTTTCAATAACAATCTCTATTTTTCCAGTTTTTAATTCATTGTTTTCTGTACCCGTTGCTCGTTTTGAAACTTTTCCAGTTATCTTTAATACTGACTCTGGTTTACATTTTTCTAATATCTGAAAAAATTTGTTATTATTTTCGATAACGCATTGAGTTATTCCATAATGATCTCTTAAATCTAAAAAAAGTAAATTTCCATGATCCCTTCTTCTGTGCAGCCATCCTGATAAGGTCACCTGTTTACCTATATCTGTCTCGTTTAAATCTTGGCAGGTATGTGTTCTATATTTATTCATTTATTTAGTAGTTTTTTTATTAAATTAATATTTATAGATTTTCCAGAAGATAAAGACAATTCATCAATATCTTTTAAAAATTTTAAGATTTTCTCGTACGATCTATCAACATTTTTAATTATATATTCTACAATATTTGGATTAATACTTATTTGTTTTTCTGAAAATGACTTTGAAATTATTACTTTTAATAATTCATCGGTTGGTAATTCTATGCCTATAAAAATAAAACTATTAATTCTCGATTTTAAATCTTTAAGATTGTAATTAAGTTTATTAATAGGAATGATGCTATTTATTAATAAGTGATTATCAAATTGCTTCGATTGTTTTAATATGGAAAATAATAATTTTTGATTAATATCATTTTTAAAATTTTCAATAATTAAACAATCTATTTCGTGTAAATCATCTAAAATTTTTTCACTAATTTTTTTTTCTTCTATAATTGCAACTTTATTAATTTTTTTTTCCAAAATTTTAGATAAGTGGGTTTTTCCAGAACCTGGAACACCAAAAATATTAAGCCATTTACCTGGCCAAGATGGCCAGTTTTCAATAAGCTTATAAGCTGAAAAATTATTGCTAGAAACATAAAAATCATTATCATAATATTTAGTTTTAAATGGAAACTTAAAAACTAATTGGCTCATAAAATTTGTATGTTCCACTCATCACCAATGTTTTGGAGAATAATTTTTTGTTCTTTAAGTTTTTTTACTATTTTATCTAATTTTCCTAAATATTTAATTTTTATCAATACGTATTCTTTGTTAAATTCTTGAATAAAAATATTATCAATTAAATCTATATTTTTTAGTCTACTGTTCAGTTCTACAAGGTTATTTTTTTTATTCACAACTATTTTAGTATTTAAAAAAGATGGAACTCTCACGTCTACAAGATTTTGAGTTTTTATTATTTTAGTAGTCTCATTCTTTATTAAAGAAATGATTTTCTCATATCGATCTTTTTGAGTTCCTTCATGATTTTTTACCAATATATTTTTATCTATATTTTTTCCTAATATTCTAGATCTCAAATATATTTTCTCAATTTTAGAATTTTTTTCTTCAATCAAAATAAGAGCGATATTTTTCTTTTCATATTCCCTAAAAATTACTTCAAGTTTTAAATCAAGTAAACTCTCTTCATATTCATTTATTTTTTGAATAACCTCGATATTCTCTATAGGTAAAATAAATTCTATAACTTCTTTATCATTTTGGAAATTACTCCAGTTTTCATAAAAAAAATTTTGGTTATAAATTAATATTTGGTTATTTTTACTTAAAATTGGAAGTAAATATAATTCATTATTTAAAATTTCAGAATATGATATGTTTTTTAAATGAAATAAATTGTGAATCTTCTCTCTATCAAAAAAAATATTAAAAATAATTTTTTCTTCTGCTTTTTTAAAATTTACAACTTGATAATATGATACTAATTCTTTAACTTCATTTGTAGTTAAATTTACCAATTTTTTTTTATCTTTCTCAAGTAAGATTTTTTCACATAGCTCATTGAAACCTTTCTGTATTGCTTTGGAAGCTAATTTTTCATTTGAGATATTAGTCTTTTTAACTAATTCAATATTATTAACATTAAAAATATTTTGATTGCATAAAACATTTCCTGTTATAAAAAAAAAGAATAGAATAATAATATTAATTAATTTCATTAGAATTTAGATATCATTTTTATTGATGAAAAAAATAGAAAATAGTTACCAAAAAAGCGGTGTAAATATTTCATTAGCAAATAAATTAGTAAAACACATATCAAATTTATCTAAGAAAAATGTCAAAAAAACGAAAAATCCATTTAAAAAAGATATTATTGGAGGATTTGGCTCATTATTTGATATAAGTAACTCAGATATAAAGGACCCAGTGATTGTTTCTTGTACAGACGGTGTTGGAACAAAACTAGAGATAGCAAATAAATTTAAAAAATTTGACACTATTGGAATTGATTTAGTTGCAATGTGTGTAAATGATTTAATAGTGCAAGGAGCAAAACCATTATTTTTTTTAGATTATATGGCAATGGGTAAATTGAATCTGAAAAAATCTAAAAAGATTATTAAAGGCATTTACAAGGGTTGTAGTTTAGCTCAATGCGACTTAATAGGTGGTGAAACTGCAGAGATGCCTGGAACATATTCATCTGATAAATTCGATTTAGCTGGTTTTAGTGTAGGTATTGTTTCAAAGAAAAAAATTTTAGGTAAAAAAAAAGTTAAAAATAAAAATATCATTTTAGCTGTCCCTTCTAGTGGGTTACATTCGAATGGTTTTTCTTTAGTAAGAAGTTTAATTAAAAATAAAAATATAAGTGCAAAATTAAAAAAAGAGCTCTTGAGACCTACAAAGATTTACTCATCTGAAGTTTTGAAATTGATAAAAAATAACCTAATTAATTCAGCTGCACATATCACTGGTGGTGGATTGACAGAGAACCTAATAAGATCTATTCCTCAAAACTTTTCAATTAATTTAGACTTGTCAAAAATAAGAGTTTCAGAAATTTTTAAATGGTTAAAAAAAAAAAATATTTCTGATCGTGAAATGTTAAAAACTTTTAACTGCGGAGTAGGTTTTTGCTTGATTGCTCCAAAAAAAAATGTGAGAAAAATAGTTGGTTTTTTTAAAAAAAAATATAAACCATATGAAATTGGACATATCTCTAAAGGTAAAAAACAAATAAACCTGATTAATTCATTAATATGGTAAAAAAAAATGCTTGTGTATTTATTTCAGGTACAGGTAGTAATTTAAAAAATTTACTTAAGAGAGCTAGAGATTATAGTTTTCCAATAAAAATCAAGCTTGTAATTTGCAATAATAAAAAAGCATTAGGTTTGAAAATTGCAAAAAAAAATTCTATTCGATTACATTTGGTTGACACAAAATCTAGAAATTTTGAAAAAAAAATTTTAAAAATTTTAAGAGAAAACAATATTTCCATAATTTGTCTTGCTGGTTATATGAAAATATTATCAAAGTCTTTCCTAAAAGAATTTGGAAAAAAAGTAATAAATATTCACCCATCATTACTTCCAAAATTTAAAGGGTTAAATACCTTTCAAAGAATTCTCAAAAATAGAGAAGTAATGACTGGCTGCACTGTTCATGCGGTCACAGAAAATTTAGATGCAGGAAAAATAATTTCAAAAAAAAGCTTTTATATTAAACCTAAAGATAATGAAATATCTCTTAAACGAAAAACTCAAAACTTAGAATACAAAGTTTTTCCTGAGGCAATAATTAAAATCTATAGAAATATCTAGTCTTTAAAAAAAAAATTGATTTCTGTTTTAGCATTTTCAATTGAGTCCGATCCATGCACTGAATTTTTATCTATAGACAATCCGTAAAGTTTTCTTATTGTATTATCCTCTGCATTTTTTGGATCAGTTGCTCCCATAATTTTTCTATTTAAGGCAACTGAATTTTCCCCCTCTAAAATCATTACAACAATAGGACCTGAGGATAAATAGGAGCATAAATCGCTATAAAATTGTTTAGATTGATGCACTTTATAGAATTCTGCCGCTTCTTCTTTAGTAATATGAATTTTTTTACTTTCTACAATTTTAAGGTTATTTTTTGAAAAAATATTCTGAATCTCTTGAGTAAGATTTCTTTCTACAGCATCTGGTTTGATTATTGAGAGTGTTCGCTCCACGTTACTCATAGTTTTCTTCGACCAACTGATTTAATAGTCTAACACCAAAACCAGTTGCTCCTCCAGAATTTAAAGCTCCTCCATATTTTGAGAAAGCCATACCTGCAATATCTAAGTGAGCCCAAGGAGTTTTGTTTAAAATGAATCTTTGTAAAAATTGCGCTGCAGTTGTAGATCCTGCGCCTCCTACATAATTTATGTTTTGTACATCAGCATTTTTAGAATTCATTAGTTTATCGTAATTTTTATGTAATGGCATTCTCCAAACTTTTTCCTCTACTTTCTCTCCAGCATTACAAATTTGTTCAGATAGCGTATCGTCATTTGAGAACAATCCAGCATATTCTGACCCTAAACAAACTATAATAGCTCCGGTTAAAGTAGCTAAATCAATTATAAATTTGGGCTTAAATTTTTTTTCAGTAAAAGTTAGAGCATCTGCTAAAACAAGTCTTCCTTCAGCATCTGTATTCAATATTTCTATTGTTTTACCGCTATAAGATTTAACTATGTCGCCAGGTCTTTGTGCATTACCACTAACCATATTTTCTACAAGGCCCACAACACCTACAACATTTACTTTAGCTTTTCTTAAGGCAAAATTTTTCATCAAACCTACTACAGTTGCTGAACCTGCCATATCATAAGTCATATCTTCCATAAATTTTGCTGGTTTTAATGAATAGCCGCCAGTATCAAAACACACGCCTTTACCAACAAATGCTAGAGGTTTAGAATTATTTTTTGCTCCCTTCCATTCGATAGTTGCCAAATAAGACCCTCTTATACTACCTTGACCAACACCTAATAAAGCACGCATACCAAGCTTTTTTAATTTTTTTGTGTCATAAATATTTATTTTTAATCCATATTTTTTCAAAGACTTAATTCTTTTTGCGTATTCATCTGGGTGTAAAACATTTCCTGGTTCTGAAACTAAATCTCTTGCGTAAAATGTCCCTTTTTCTAAAGCATCAAATTTTATTTGATTTTTAAAGGATGGTTTATTTTTACTTCCTAATACATTCAAAGAAATCTCTCTTGTATTTTTTTTAGTTTTGTACTTGTTGAATAAATAAGATTTTAATTTTGCACCGTGAAGAAAATAGCCTAAAAATTCATTTTTGTTATTCGAAATGCTGTCAGAAACAATTGAGTAATCACAACTTTTACCAAAATTAATTCGTTTATAAAATTCAGCACCAAGATTCTCAAAATCTGAAGATTGATGTTTTTTTTTTATTAATAATAAGATTATTTTTCTTTTTGAGCTTTCTTCGAAAATAAGTAAATTTTTTTTAATATCACTAGTTTTTAATATATCTTTGATGTAAGAAAACTCTGCTTTGCTTAAATATTTTTTAAAATTATCAATCGTAAATTTTTCATTACAAAATAGTACAAGATTAGCAGAAGATTTGATAACTAGGTTTTTTTGGTAGTTTATTTTTAAAGACATAATTTCAATGTGTTTTGCTATAGTTCAAAGGTATATATGTCCAATTATATCTTATTTCAATGGGGAAATTGATCATAGTTAAACCATTAGTTGAATTTAATTTATGGATGCATTATTTATATACGATATATCAAATGCTTCAAAACAAAATTTATTTAAACTTTTTTTACGAAATTTTTAAAACCTTTTTGGTGATATTATTTGGGCTTTCTATAATTGCATTGACTGTTAGAGCTGTTAATTTTTTGGATTTAATTGTTAATAGCGGTTACCCTGTTTTGACCTATTTCCAATATTCTTTTTTAAATCTTTTTGGTTTAGCACCAAAATTTATACCTTTATCTTTTTTCTTAGCTATATCAATATTCATTACTAAGCATCTTCAGGATAATGAATTTATAATTTTATGGACATCAGGAATAAAGAAAATTCAAATTGTTAATCTATTTTTTTATATTTCTTTGATTATATCAGTTTTATATTTAGTTTTTTCCTCCTTAATAACTCCTTATGTGCTTAATAAATCTAGAGGTCTTCTAAGCCAAGATAATTTAAACTCCTTTTTACCAACTATAAGGATACAAAAATTTAGTGATTCTTTTAAAGGTTTTACTTTTTTAGTTGAAAAAAAGGTTGGCAATAAAATTCAAAATATTTTTATAAACGATAAAGGGAATAATTTAAAAGGATTGTCTCCAAATATATCAAATACAAATGAAACAACTATTATAGCTGAGAGTGGCATGATCGAGAAGAATAATATGTTTTTATTAAATGGGCAAATTATTTCATCAAAAAAAGATAATATAAAAAATGAAGTCATAACTTTTGATCAGTTAAATATTGAACTTAGTGATTTAGCAACTACTACAATTAAAAAACCAAAATTACAAGAGACATCAACTTTAAAACTTGTAAATTGTTTTTTAAAAAATTCTTTTAATGGAACTATTTGTAATGATCAAGTTAAAGAGGAAATAATTCCTTTATTAAATAGAAGAATAATACTTCCTCTATATATTCCTGTTATCACATTAATTTGTTCATTTTTATTAATTCGTAGAAAAGAATTTTTCTTTAAAGATATTTTTATTTTTTCCTATGCTTTTGTGATTTTATTATCAACTGAACTTTTTATAAGATACACTGGTATAAATTATTTAATAAGAATAACTTATATGCTATTACCTTTAATTTTACTCTCTTTAATTTACTTTATTTTATTTTTAAATTTTTCAAAAGAGGTAAAAAATGAATAAGGTTATCATAAATTATCTATTAAAAAATTTTTTAAAAACTTTTTTAGTTATAGTTTTAATATTTTTTTGTTTTGGAGTAATCTTAAACTTGTTTGAAGAAATTGAATTTTTCAAAAATCTGAATGTAAGTATTTTTCTACCCTTAATGTTAACTAGTATATTTATACCAAGTATGATAATAAAAATTCTGCCCTTTATTATTTTTATTTCAAGTATGTGGTTTATGTTAAGAATTCGAAATAATAAAGACCTCTTAACATTAAAAATATTTGGATATTCCAATATTAAAATCTTTTTTATACTTGCATCTGTATCATTTATTTTGGGATGGTTTGTTTTAATTTTTGCTAATCCGATAACTTCGGCTATGGCAAAATATTATGAAAAAACTAAATCAAATTATTCTCGTGATATTGATCACCTGGTAACATTCAATAAAAATGGTCTATGGATAAAAGAAAACATAAAAAATCAAAATATTAATAGAATTATCTCTGCTTCTAAAATTGATGGATTTAATTTAAATGACGTAACAATTTTCCATTTAGATAAACAATTTAATTTGAAGGAAAAAATAACAAGTAAAAAAGTGAATATTAAAGAAAATAATTGGGATATGGAGGATGTGCTAATTTACTCTTTTGAGGACAGTATTTTAGTAAGTAAAGAATTCAAAAACTATGAAATTCTCTCAATTTACAATCACGATAAAATTACCAGCTTATTCAAAAATTTTGACACACTTTCTTTTTTAGATTTAATTTTAAATTATGACCAGCTTTTGAGCAGTGGATATAATGGGATTTTTTTAAATCAAAGCCTACATTCAATGTTAACTTTGCCTTTTTTTTTACTTTTAATGACTGGCTTAGCAGCAATACTTACAATGAATACATTGAAAAAATCGAATAATTTTCGATTTATAGTTGTTGGTCTAATTTTAAGCGTGTTCATATTTTACTTTAAAGATTTATCTTTAGCATTGGGTCAAACAGACCGTATACCACTCATTTTAGCGATTTGGTCACCTATCATTGCTTTAAGTTTTTTTACGCTAGTAGGAGTTTTACAGATAAATGAAAAATAAATTATTATTATTTTTTTTGTTTTTTTCAATAATTACTTCACTTAAAGCAGAAAATTTAAATATCGAGTCAAAAATTATTTCCATCGACAAAAACTCTTCGAAATCAATTTTTGAAAATGATGTATTAATTAAAACAGAAAATGGGTATGAGATTAAAAGTAATTATGCAGAATATGATAAGGAAAAGAAATATATTATTTTAAAAAAAAACGTCATTGCAAAAGATAATAAAAATAATTTAATTCAAACTGAGTTTGCTGAGTACGATGAAAATAAAAAAATTTTGAAAAGTAAAGGTTTTACAAAAATAATCACATCAGAAAAATATATAATCGAGAGTGAAGATATAATATTTGATAATTCTAAAAATTTTATTCAATCAGAAAAAAAAACAAAAATATTTGATCAAGATAACAATATTATATTTTTAGATAATTTTAAATATCAAATTGAGTCGGATATTTTTAAATCAATTGGATTTATTGAGATTGAAGATAAAATGAAAAATTCATATAAATTTTCGCAAATCTATATTGACACTAAAAATAAGGAAATATTAGGAACAGATATAAAGGCTTTTATAAATCAAAATGATTTTAAAATTAATGATAGAAATAAACCAAGAGTTTTTTCAAATTCAATAAAAATAGACAATGATAACAATACTTTTAACAAAAGTATTTTTACTTTATGTGATTATAGAAAAAACGATAAATGCCCGCCCTGGTCTATTCAAGCAAAAAGGATGCTTCATAATAAGAAAAAAAAAACTATATATTACGATAATGCAGTTGTAAAAATTTATGATGTGCCAATTTTTTATTTCCCTAAACTTTCTCATCCTGATCCCTCAGTTAAAAGAAGATCAGGTTTTTTAATACCGTCTTTTTTTGATTCAAAGAATTTAGGGACAGGTGTCTCAATTCCTTATTTTTGGGCAATTAACAAAGATAAAAATTTCACTTTAACAAATAAATTTTATGGATCAGAAAACCCTCTATTTTCAGGTGAGTATCACCAAGCTTTTAGGAATTCAAATTTTTTAGCTGATTTTGGCTATACTGATGGATACAAAAAAAACACAGCAAAAAAACAAGCAGGGAAAAAAACACATTTTTTTTCAAAATTTACTAAAAACTTTGATGGAGAAAAAAATAATTCTAGTAATTTAACAATTACAACTCAAAAAGTTTCGAATGACAAATATTTGAAACTTTATAAAATTAAGTCAACCTTAGTGGATTTCAATCAAGATACTTTAGAAAATTCTATTAATTTCACAAAAGAAAATGACGATTTATATTTTAATTTTAATGCGAGCGTATATGAAACTTTAAAAGAAAATTATGAAGATAAATACGAATATATATTTCCTGATATATTATTTGATAAAAATCTTTTTAGTAACAATAATTTAGGTAATTTAGATTTACAAACAAATCTGAAAGTTAATAGTTATGATACAAATAAATTTAGTAATTTTTTGATAAATGACTTTGTTTGGAATTATAAAGATATAAAACACAAATCAGGATTTATGAGTAAATTTTTGGGTAATTTTAAGAATATTAATTATGAGACTAAAAATATTGATATTTATAAAGAGGATCCAACAAGTGAATTTTTTGGAGCTTTAGGATATTTAGCGAAAATAAATTTACAAAAAACTACTTCTTTTTCTGAGCATTTTTTAAAACCTAAATTATTACTTAGATACGCTCCTGGCTCAATGAGATTGGAAAAATCTGGCCTAAGGCTTGATCCTGTAAATGCATTTAGCTTAGATAGATTAAACAGTGTTAATAATTTTGAAACTGGTTTAAGTACTTCTATCGGATTAGACTATAACATTAAAAGAAATAAGAGTAATTTTGATTTTTCTATTGCTCAAATCATCAATGCAGAAGAAAATGACAAAATGCCCGATAATTCAAGTTTGAACGAAAAACTGTCAGATTTAGTAGGTTCTACAAAGTTAGAACTTAATGAAAATATAGATTTAAAATATAACTTTTCTTTAGACCAGAATTATAAAAACTTTAATTATAACGAAATAGGCGCAACTATTAATTATGAAAATTTCAAATTTAATTTTGATTATATACTGGAAGAAAAACATATAGGAGATCAAGAATACTTTAAAACAAAAATCGACTTAGTAAATAAAAATAATAATCTTCTATCTTTTGAGACAAAACGGAATTTAGTTACAAACTCTTCGGAATTTTATAATTTAAGTTATGAGTATATGAATGATTGTTTAAGAGCAGGACTTGTTTATAGAAGAGAATTTTATACAGACTCTGAGATAGAGTCTGAAAACTCATTAATGTTTAAAATTACGTTAGTGCCTTTTGGAAGTATTAATGGACCGTCTTTTAATTAATTAAATAAATATGGTAAGTAGATTAGTTTTATTATTTTTTTTCCTATCTTTATTTTTTTCCAATATTCTTGCTAATGAAAATAAAATTATAGTTAAAATAGATAATCAAATAATTACATCTTATGAACTCAAAAATAAAATATTGACAAATATAATTTTATTAAATGAAGAATTAAATCAAAATAATATTAATAAAAATAAAAAGCTTGCACTAGACTCCTTGATTAATTCAAGAATAAAAAGAAAGGAATTCGAAAAATATAATATTGATATAAATAAAACAAATATTTTGAGTCAGTTACTTGCCGTATCTGAAAATAATATCAATGCACTAAAGAAAAAATTTGAAGTAAATAATTTAAGTTATGAAATGTTTGAAGAAGATATAAAAATTGAAGTAACTTGGAAGCAATTTATTTTTCAAATGTATAACAATAAGGTTAAGATAAATGAAAAAGAAATTGATAAGCAAATAGATAAAATTAAAAAAAATAGATTAGATATCGAAGAATTTAGAATATCTGAAATTTTGATTTCATTTAATGATGAAACTGACAAAAAAAATAAAATTTCATTTATAAATAAAAAAATTAATGAAAATGGCTTCGATGATACTGCATTAAGATACAGCGAGTCATCCTCAGCTTATGAAAAAGGAGATTTAGGTTGGTTAAATGCTGCATCATTATCAGATCAGATTTCAAAAATTATATCTTCACTAAATGTTGGAGATATATCTCCACCAATAGAAAATATGAATGATGTGTTATTTTTAAAATTAATAGACAAAAGATCTTCTAAAGCTCAAAATATCAATTATGATACTTTAAGAGAAAATCTTATTAATAAGAAAAAAAATGAATTATTTAATTTATACTCAGGAAGTTATCTATCAAAGTTGAGAAACAATTCACTTATCGAGTACAAATGAAAAAAAAAATTATAATAATCTCAGGAGATCCTAACAGTATTAATTCAGAGATAATTATTAAAAGCTGGGTAAAGTTAAAGACTACTTTAAAAAATAGAATTGTCTTTGTATCTAATATTAATCTTCTTAAGAAACAATTTAAGAAACTAAAGGCAAAAATTAAGATAAAAAAAATAGATAATATTAATGTAAATTTAAAGGACAGTTCTTTTAAAGTTATTGACATTGGATTAAGCTTTAAAGACCCTTTTGGTGTTAAAGAAAATGAGGCCTCAAAATTTGTCTCTAAATGCTTATCTTTTGCACATCTATTAGCATTAAGGCAAGACGTCTCAGGATTAATTAATTGTCCAATAGATAAAAAATTACTTGGCAAGAAAAATATTGGTGTTACTGAGTTACTAGCCTCTAAATGTAAGATTAAAAATAATTCCGAAGTAATGTTAATTTGGAACAAAAAATTTGCCGTTACCCCCGTAACCACTCATATTAATATTAAAGATGTATCTAAAAAAATTAGTCAAAAAATAATTTTTGAAAAGGTACAAACAATTGATAAATGGTTTAGAAAGATTTACCAGAGGAAGCCAATAATAGGAGTTTTAGGTTTAAACCCTCATAATTCAGAAAATAGGATAGGATCTGAAGAACAAAAAATTATTATTCCAACAATAAAAAGATTAAAAAATAAAAGAATAAACGTAAGTGGCCCTTTTGTAGCTGACACATTATTTATAAAAGATTTTAAAAGATTTGATGTAGTTGTAGGCATGTATCATGACCAAGTTCTTGTTCCTTTCAAAACTATATTTGGATTTAAAGCTATTAATATTACCCTTGGGCTTAAGTATTTAAGAGTTTCACCAGATCATGGAACTGCAAAAAATTTAATAAAAAAAAATAAGTCAGACCCATCAAGTTTATTAGAATGTATAAGTTTTTTAGGTAAATTCTAAAAATGAGATATGCAAAAAAATCTCTGGGTCAAAATTTCTTAATTGATAAAAATATCATTGATAAGATAATTAATTTAACTAATATAGAAAATAGAGATATAGTCGAAATAGGGCCTGGTAAAGGAGCTTTAACAGAAGAAATTTTAAAAAAAAAACCAAAATCTCTTACGCTAATTGAAAAAGATATAAATTTAGTAAAGGATCTGAAAATCAAATTTTCAGAGGATAAAAAAATTAAAATATTTAATAAAGATATTCTTGATTTCGATTTAGAGGGATTAGTGAAAGATAAAGCTATTATATTTGGTAATTTACCATTTAACATTTCTTCACAGATTTTAGTGAAAATCATTAAATTTAAAAATTGGGAGCCAAAGTTTAAAGACTTAATATTCATGTTTCAAAAGGAACTTGGTGAAAAAATTTTAGGAAAATATAAAACAAAAAATTATAGCAGAATTTCAATTTTAACAAGTTATAGGCTACAAAGTCGTAAAGAGTTTTTAGTATCAGAAAACTGTTTTTTTCCAAAACCAAAAGTTACTTCAATAGTTATTCATTTCAAGCCAAAAAAAAACAAGTTTTTTAATATAAAAAACATAAGTACACTGGAAAAAGTAACTAATATTCTTTTTTCAAATAAAAGAAAAATGATAAATAAAAATATCAAAAAGATACTATCTAAAAATGAGATAAGTAAAATTCCGCAAATATCATTACAAGCTAGGCCCTCAGAATTAAAGCCCGAGATTTATTATAAAATTGCAGAATTAATTGAAGTCCGGTAATTTTCTTTTTTTATGAGAGTGAATAATTTTTTCTATTTGACTGAAACATACATCTAAATTTTCATTAATAACGATATAATCATAATCTTTCCAATGTTTTATATCCTTCTCGTAAGACTTAAATCTTTTATCTATTTCTTCAGATGTGTTTTGATTTCTACTGAGTAATCTTCTTTTTAATTCACCTTTGTTTTTAGTTATTAAGTATATTTTCACGAGGTTTAGGCTTTTAATTTTTGATAATTGTTTTGTGCCCTGCCAGTCTATATCAAAAATAATATCGTTATTAATAATCGATTCATCAACGTTTTTTTTTAAAGTACCATAGTAATTTTCAAAAATTTTTGCGTGTTCATAGAATTGATTTTCCTTAATTAGCCTTTCAAATTCATTTTTTTTAATGAAAAAATAATCAACTCCGTCAACTTCGTTTGATCGAGGTTTTCTAGTAGTATGAGAAACAGATATTTTAAATGACTGATTTTTTTGTTGTATTTTTTTTGTTAACGTAGTTTTACCCACACCTGAAGGGGAGGATAAAATTACCATTATATTATCTCCACCGCTGCGCATTACTCAATAAAATTAAAAGGTATTAGTTTGATTTACTCTCAATAAACTTAATTGCATCACCAACTGTTAGAATTTTTTCAGCCTCACTATCAGAAATCTCCGAACCAAATTCTTCCTCAAAAGCCATTACTAATTCAACTGTATCTAAACTGTCTGCTCCAAGATCATCAATAAAACTAGCTTCTTCAGTAACTTTATCCTCTTCTATGCCTAGGTGATCTGCGACTATTTTTTTTATTTTACCTTTTACTTCGTCTGACATGAATTCCTTTCGTGTTTATATAATTTCTTAATAAATTATTAATAAGAATTGTCAAGACATATACATTCCGCCGTTAACATGAATGGTTTCGCCATTAATGTAATTAGCATCCTCGGATGCTAAAAAAGCTACACAGTTAGCAACATCTTGACCTGTTCCTAGGATACCTGCTGGAATTTTATCTATTAGTTTTTTTTTAAATTCTTCATTTATTTTTTCAGTCATATCCGTTTGTATAAAACCAGGGGAAACACAATTTATATTAATATTTTTTTTTGCATATTCTATGGCTAAACTTTTTGAAAAGGATACTATCCCTCCTTTTGAAGCTGAATAATTAGCTTGGCCTAAATTGCCAGTGTGGCCAACAATTGATGTAATATTGATAATTTTTCCTGACTTATTTTTTAACATCTTTTTAATAGCAAATTTACACATTAAAAAAGTTGCAGTTAGGTTAATGTCCAAAACTTTCTTCCAATTCTCCTCTGAAAGTCTTATGGACAAGTTATCCAAAGTTATTCCAGCATTATTAATTAATACATCGATACCTCCAATTTTATCACTTACATTATTAATAAATTCTTCGATTTTTTCGTGTTCGTTAAGTTTGAAATTTAAAATCTCGATATTTTTAAATTCGCTTTTTAATTTTTCTAATTTTTCCTGGTTAGTTCCGGTAGCACAAATTTTAGATTCTCGCACACTGAACTTTTTTACTAAGCTATAGCCTATACCACCTGTAGAACCTGTTATTAAAATTTTTTTATTTTTCAGACTCATCAATTAATTTCATATCATCAATAGTATTAAGACTAAAGCAATTTATATCTTTAAGAGTTCTTTTTGCCATACCTGATAAAACTTTTCCAGGACCTATTTCAATAAAATTATTAATCTTTTGATTGTGCATTTTTATTAAACTTTCTCTCCACCTAACTGTCGAGAATATTTGATCAATTAATAATTTTTTTATCTTACTTGGGTTATTTTCTGGCTCAGCTGAAACATTGCTTATAATTTGAAACTTAGGCTTAGAAAATTTCACATCATTTATTTTATTTTCCATATATTTTGAAGCAGGTTCCATAAGGCTGCAATGAAAAGGCGCACTTACATTTAATGGTATAGTTTTTTTCTTTTTATTCTTTAATATATCTTTAAATAAATCTAAGCTTTTTTTTTCTCCGCTAAGAATAATTTGACCATTAGCATTATCATTAGCAATCTCACAAATTGTATTAGGATTATTTTTTTTGAATTCGATTAATTCTTTTTTGAGATCATCAATTGAAGATCCTAAAACTGCTATCATACTCCCTTTGCCTACCGGGACTGCTTCTTGCATAGACTTACCTCTCTCATAAAGCAAATATAACGCATCATGAAAATTTAATGACTCAGCACAAACTAACGCACTGTACTCACCCAATGAGTGGCCTGCGAAATACTTAGTCGAAGAAAAATCAAATTTAAATTCCTTTTTAAGCACTGAAAAAATTGAGTAGCTTACTACTAGAATAGCTGGTTGGGTATTTTGAGTTAATTTTAATTGTTCTTCTGGCCCCTCTAAAATTAATTTTGATATTTTGAAATTTAACTTTTCATCTGCCTCGTTGAAAATAGATTTAACTAAATCAAATTTATTAAAAAAATCTTTTCCCATTCCAACAATTTGTGAACCTTGTCCAGGAAATATTATTGCATTCATAATTTATATAATTAGGCAATTTTTAATGGTTGCCATCTTCGTTTAATATAGTATAAAACCTTTCTTACAAACAATAATTTAAAATAATTCATTTATAATATGGCTTTTTATGAAAATACATTAGTTGTTAGACAAGATCTACCGAAGGCTGAATTGGATAAGATTAAAAATAAATATAATGAATTAATAAAAAACAATTCAGGAAAAGTTGTTAAAATCGAAGAGTGGGGGTTAATAGATTTTGCTGATAAAATTAAAAACTTCAACAAAGGATTTTTCATACATTTTAAATTTGAGGCAAATCAGAATCTGCTTAACTTAATTAAAGAAAAAATCAAAGTTGATAGGTCAATAATTAGAAATCTTATAGTTAAATATAAAAAGTTAGATACAAATATAGAATACTTTAATAAATCTAAATCAAAAGATGAAAAGAAAAAATAAAAAGTTTCAGAAAAGAGGTAGTAGCTCATTAAGTCAATTGAGTCTTTTTAAAAAAAATGATGTTAAATTTTCTAAAAAATGTCCTTTATCAACTAAAAACGCGCCAATTATTGATTATAAAAATTTAAGCTTATTAAGAAAGTATGTTTCAGAGAATAAAAAAATAGTGTCTTCTAAGATTTCATCAGTTTCTTTAAACAAACAAAGAAAATTAACTAGAGAAATTAAAAAGGCAAAAATTTTAGGATTAATATAAGATGGAAATAATTCTTTTAGAAAACATAATCAATTTAGGAAATATTGGAGACAAAGTTAAAGTGAGAGATGGATACGGTAGAAACTTTTTGCTCAAACAAGGAAAGGCGTTAAGATTTAATAAGGTTAATCTTGAATATGTAAATAAGAAAAAGGATGAATTAAACAAAAAAAATACTAATTTAAAAAATAAATTTAAAGAAATCGCTAAATTAATTAATAATAAAAAATTTGAATTCAATAAAGAAAGTAAAGAAAATGGGGATCTATATGGCTCTATAAAGCCGAAAGAGATTTCAAACTTGATCAAAGAAAAAGTAAAAGCAGAAGTCAGCCCTTCTCAAATTATTTTAAAAGAAAATTTAAATAAGATTGGGTTATTTAAAGTTGATATCAATTTTCATGCTGAAGTGAAAGCTGTTGTTTCTATAAAAATTAGTAAGATACAATCAAAGTAACTTTTCCACAGAGCCGATAAAAAAGTGCGTAACTTTTTGCTTTATAAGGTAATTTTTTTACCTAAAATATATTTGTGAAAGAAATTAAATCACTTCAAAACAATTTAGAAAATAAACAACCTTCAAATATAGAGGCAGAACAAGCTTTGCTAGGGTCAATTCTCGTAAATAATGATATTATCGACGAAATTTCAAATATTATTAATTCTACAATTTTCTATGATCCAGCACATGTAAAAATTTATGAAGTTATTGAAAATTTAAATAATAAAGGGATGATTGCAAATCCAATAACTCTTAAAAACTATTTTGAAAAAGACAACATGTTAAATGAAGTAGGTGGAACAGAATACCTTGTAAAACTTACTAGGTTTTCTAGTTCAACTAAACAAGCAGTTGATTACGCAAAGATTATTCACGAAATGTATCTTAGAAGAGAATTAGTTTTAATTTCAGATAAATTAAATACTGATACTTTAAACGCAAATTCAGATGAACAAAATGCAGAGAATATTATTGAAAGTACTGAAAAGTCACTTTTTGATTTAGCTGAAAGGGGAAGTTTCTCTCAATCTTTTTTAAAGTTTAATCAAGCGCTAGATCAAACAATTGAGATGGCAACTTTGGCAATGCAAAATGACCAAGGAATAGTTGGGGTTCCAACTGGTTTAACAGAATTAGATGAAAAATTAGGCGGTTTACACAAATCAGATTTAATTATTCTAGCAGGCCGTCCTTCAATGGGTAAAACCGCCTTAGCTACAAACATAGCATACAATGCTTCGCAACATATTTTAAAACAGCAAAAAAAATCTTCTGTAGCTTTTTTTTCTTTAGAAATGTCTTCTGAACAATTATCAACTAGAATATTATCTGAACAAGCAAAAATTAAATCTGATGATATTAGAAAGGGTAAAGTAACTGAGGAAGAAATAAATAGATATATAGAGACATCAAGAAATATTTATAATCTACCTTTGTTTATTGACGAAACTCCAGCTATCACTATTGCAACTTTAAGTAATCGAGCAAGAAGAATAAAGAGGTTATTTGGCTTAAGCCTAATTGTTGTTGATTATATACAATTAATGAGATCTAGCTTGAGTAAAAATGAGGGAAGAGTGCAAGAAATTTCTGAAATTACTCAAGGTTTAAAAGCGTTAGCAAAAGAATTATCTGTTCCAGTTTTAGCTTTATCTCAGTTATCTAGGGCAGTTGAGCAAAGAGACGATAAACAGCCTCAACTTGCTGATTTAAGAGAGTCAGGATCAATAGAGCAAGATGCAGACGTGGTTATGTTTGTTTATAGAGAAGCATATTACTTAGAAAGGAAACAACCTAAAATGGGTTCTATAGAACATGCTGAATGGCAGTCAAAAATGAATGACGTTGTAGGTTTAGCAGATATAATATTAGGAAAACAAAGGCATGGTCCTACAGGCACGGTAAAAGTAGAATTTGAAGGAATATATACAAAATTCAAAGATTTAAGCAAAAATTAGAACCAATTTTCTCTTTTGTTATAAAGAAATTAAGATATATCTGAAATTAGCTGATGTTATCTAAGATTTACAAAAAAATTATTACAGATTTTTCCAAATTTACAATTCTACTAATAACTTTTGTATGTATTTTTTGTTTATATCATGCAAAAAATTTTAATTTGGATGCGTCTTCTGATGCGCTTCTTTTAGAAGGTGATAAAGATTTAAAATATTTGAGAGAGGTGAATGAAAGATATGGTTCCAAAGATTTTTTAGTTCTCACCTATACTCCTGTTTCTAATTTTACTGAAAAAGAGACAATTCTTAATTTACAACTATTAAAATCAAAAATAGAGAAACTTACTTGGGTAGATAGCGTTATCACTATTATAGACGTGCCTCTTCTTAAAAGTACAGATGAAGGTTTGATGGATAGACTAAAGAATTATAAAACTTTAGCATATCCAGAAATTGATAGAGAAAGAGGCTTTGAAGAAATACTTAATAGTCCAATTTACAAAAACTATGTAATTAGTGAAGATGGAAAAACTTCAGGTATTGTTGTTTATTTGAAAAAAGATGAAAGACTTGCCGAATACATTAAGATTAAAGAAAAGTATTTTTTCCAAGCTGAAGAAACAGGTTTAACGTCTGAAGAAAAAGAAAATTATTCAGAGTTCTTAAAAGAGTATGAAAAATATAAAAATCTTTATAACTTAAGAAATCATCAGAATATTTCAGAGATAAGAGATGTAATTAATAAGTATGGCGAAAATGCAAAGATTCATCTTGGCGGTATCCCGATGATAGCTGACGACATGATGAGTTTTATTAAAAGTGATATTATAGTTTTTGGTGTAGGAGTTTTTATTTTTATTGTCGTTACCCTTTGGTTCATTTTTAGAAATATAAAATGGGTTCTGATGCCACTATTAGGTTGTCTAACTTCAGTTTTGATAATGGTAGGTTTGTTGGGTCTCATCGGGTGGAAGGTCACGGTTATTTCGTCGAATTTTATTGCTTTAATGTTAATTCTTAATATGGCAATGAATATTCATGTCACTGTAAGATTCTTACAATTAAAAAAAGATCGATCTGAAATTGATAATAAAGAAATTGTTTTAGAGGCAAGTACAAAGATGATGCTTCCAGTTTTTTATACTGTTTTAACAACTATTTGCGCATTTTTATCATTAATATTTAGTGGAATTAAACCAATAATTGATTTTGGATGGATGATGACTTTAGGATTGCTAGTGTCATTAGTAGTAACTTTTTTATTATTGCCATCATTACTTAATATTTTTTCTAACAATAACGAAATTAATTTAAAAGATACTGAAAAATCTTTAATTACAAAAACACTCGGTACTATTGCTAAAAAAAGTCATTTTTCTCTTTTTGGCGTAACTTTATTAGTAATTATTTTCAGTATTATAGGAATTTCAAAACTAGAAGTAGAAAATAGTTTCATAAATTATTTTGATAAAGAAACTGAGATTTATAAGGGTATGAAAAAAATTGATGAAGATCTGGGGGGTACTACGCCTCTAAATGTGATTTTAAAATTTCCACCTAAAGAAAAGAAATCTGAGGGTGACGATGAATTTTCAGAATGGGATGAAGACAATCAAAAAGAGGGTGATAAAGCAAAATATTGGTTTACTAGGGATAAGATGGATAAAATACTCAAAGTTCACGATTATTTAGACACTCTTCCTGAAATAGGAAAAGTATTATCATTTGGTTCAATTCTAAGGGTCGCAGAGGATTTAAATGGAAAAAAATTACAAAGCTTAGAGATTGCAGTATTATACAGCAAAATACCGACTGAGATAAAAAATGAAATTATATCTCCCTATATTTCGGTTGAAGCAGACGAGGCAAGAATATCTGTGCGAATAAAAGACTCTTTAGAAAATCTAAAAAGAGATAATTTAATAAAAAAAATTAATTCTGATATTGAGACAAAATTAGGATTTGATGAGAAAAATTTCAAGCTAGCAGGAGTCTTGATACTTTTTAATAATTTGTTGCAAAGTTTATTTAAATCTCAAATTCTTACTCTTGGTATAGTTTTGTTAGGAATTTTTTTAATGTTTTTTATTTTATTTAGAAATACTACATTATCATTTATTGGAATAGTTCCAAATTTCATAGCCGCTTTTTTTATTTTGGGCATAATCGGTTTAATGGAAATACCTTTGGATATGATGACTATTACTATAGCTGCCATAACCATAGGGATAGCAGTTGATAATAGCATTCATTATATTTATAGATTCAGAGAAGAATTTAAACAATTTAACGACTATAGCAAGACTTTAGACAAGTGTCATAGTACAGTAGGTATAGCAATCTTAAATACATCCATAACAATTGTTTTTGGGTTTTCTATATTAGTTTTGTCAAACTTCATACCGACAATTTATTTTGGTGTTTTCACTGGTATTGCTATGTTATTAGCTATGATATCAGTACTAACCTTACTTCCAAAATTGATATTAATTTTTAAACCTTTTGACAAAAAGATAAAGGGTTAAAATGATTGACGAATTTTTTTTAGCAATTAAAAATAATTTCAACATCTTTGATACGATAGTAATTATTATTTTTGTATATTGTATTACACAATGTTTTTTTAAAGGTTTTTCTTTAAGTTTAATTTCTTTTATGAAATGGGTATTATCGACCATAGTTACTATAATTTTAGTCCCTAAGTTTCAACCAACTGTAAGTGATTACATTGAATCACAATTTATCAATAGTGTGGGTCTTGGGATTATAATATTTTTTTTAACACTTTTTTCAGCAATTGTTATAGGTAAAGCTATTGGAAGAGCGGTGACTTGGACTGGCGTAGGTTCTATTGATAAAACATTTGGTATATTTTTTGGAATATTCAAAGGATATGTTGTTTCTATATGTTTATTTTCTATATTAAATTGGTTTTATCCTTACAAGAATTGGGGTATATCAGCAGAGGAGGCTTATTCATTTTACTTGATAAATATGGGAAGCGAAATATTGGTTGAGGAATTTCCATCAAGCGAGGATTTTTTAGATACGAAAGAAAAAATTGAAAAACTTTAAATTAGACAAATTACGTGAAGAATGTGGTATTTTTGGAATATCAGACTACAAAGATGCTGCTACATTAGTAGCTTTAGGTCTTCACGCATTACAACACAGGGGCCAAGAAGGATGTGGCATCGTATCGTTCGATGGTAAAAATTATCATTCAGAAAAAAGACAGGGTCTTGTAGGAGATCACTTTACAAATCCAAATACCATCATGAAATTACCCGGAAATTTTGCTATAGGTCATAATAGATATTCTACAACAGGCGAAACTTCTTTGAGAAATATTCAACCTTTTTTTGCTGATTTGCATATTGGAGGGTTAAGCGTAGCACATAATGGAAATTTAACTAACGCATTATTGTTAAGGGAAACTCTAGTAAAAGAAGGTGCAATTTTTAGGACTACGAGTGATACTGAAACAATCGTTCAATTAATAGCAAAATCTAAAAGAGAAAAGTTTTTGGATAAATTAATTGATACTCTTTTCCAAATTCAGGGCGGATATTCTTTAATTTTAATGACAAATAAAAAATTAGTTGGTGTGAGAGATCCTTTAGGAATAAGACCTCTGATAATAGGTAAACTTAAAGATTCTTATATTTTTGCGTCGGAAACTTGTGCATTAGATATTGTTGGTGCTAAATTTGTAAGAGAAGTTGAAAACGGTGAAATTGTTTATATTGAAAACAAAAAATTGGAAAGTATTAAGCCTTTTCCAAAATTGAAATCAAGACCTTGTGTATTTGAATATATATATTTTGCTAGACCTGATAGTTTAATTGACGGTAAATGCGCCTACGAATTCAGAAAAAGTCTTGGTGCTGAACTTGCGAAGGAAACTGACTTGAACGCAGATCTAATAGTTCCTGTTCCAGACTCAGGGGTACCAGCGGCCTTAGGATTTGCTCAACAATCGAAAAAAATATTTGAACTAGGTTTAATTAGAAATCATTATGTTGGCAGAACTTTTATAGAACCATCTCAAAATATAAGAAGTTTAGGTGTAAAACTTAAGTTAAGTTCAACGAAAACTATAGTTAAAAATAAGTCTATAATTTTAATTGATGATTCTCTTGTGAGGGGAACAACTTGTTATAAAATTGTTAAAATGCTTTATGAGGCTGGTGCTAAAGAGGTTCATGTAAGGATTGCTTGTCCTGAAATTAAATATCCAGATTATTATGGGGTTGATATGCCAACTAAAGAGGAGCTGTTAGCCCATAATAAAAGTTTGGAAGAAATGTGCAAGCTCATTCAAGCTGAAAGTCTTAAATTTTTAAGCTTAAATGGTTTGTATAAAGCTTTAACTGGAGAAGATAGAAATAATAATTATCCACAATTTAGTGATCACTATTTTACAGGCGATTATCCAATTAAACCTACAGATAGCTTAAATGGATTAAAGATCAAACAATTATCTCTCCTAAGTGGTAAATCAAATAATTAATTAACAATTAAAAGATTATTCTTTTTGTTAAGATAAAAGATTGTGTCGTTTATAAAAATTGGGTCAGTAAAAATATCAGATGGAAGCTTATTAATTTTTTCAATTTTTCCGAAAATATCTAATTTAAGATAGTAAGAATTTTTTAGAAATACGTAAATTTTATTACCTGCTACATAGAAACTTTTGAATTCTGCTTTTTTCTTTTTTGAGTTTAAATACGCAGCAATTTTTTCATTAAGGTCATAAGAAAAAAGTATTTTACCAGTTTGTAATTCCATGGAGATGAGAAAATTATTTCTTGTTAATAAAAATAGATAATTGTTTAATATTATGGGTCTTATTGACGATGAAAAATTTTTTTTATGAATTATAGATCCGTTTAATGCATTTAAGACATAGGTTGAATCAGAAGATGAAACAATTATTTTATCATTTAAGTTTACTACCGGAGAACCTAAAAATAAATTTGATGGATTTAGATCTGTGGATCTATTTAAATTTAAAAACCAACTTATTTTATTATTTATTATCATGTAGACAGATCCGAAAGTATTTAAATAAATTATATTATTGTTTGCAACTGACAGATTGTTTACAAAAAGATTTTTTATTACACTTTCCTCAGTAGGTATAGCACTCATTGTATCTCCATTATTTTTATCAAAGTGATACAAATTATTATTTTGGTCGGCTGCTATAAGTTCGTTCTTTAAAATCTTAAGATTAGATCTGAAGGGAATCTTGTGATTTTTTGCCCAAATAATTTTATTTTTTTTAATGTTATAAGCATAAAGATAGCCTATATTGTCCGTTACATAAATAATATCACCCTCTATTATTAAATTGAGTTGAATATTAGTATTTTTAAATTTTTTTTTATAAAAGTTAAAATTATTTACTATTTTATTATACTTAACAGAAAAAACAATTATATTTCCCCTTAAATCACTCAAAATAACGTTTCCGTTAGAGTAAAAAATATTTTTACTTGCTTTAAATTTAGTCAATTTTTTGCTTTTAAATTTTAACTTATTTTCTCCAAAAAATTTGAAATTATCTAAATTATTATTTCTGTTATAAAATATTTCATTCCAATTCAACCCTGATATCTGGTTTGGTAAATTAAATCTAAAATTTTTATTTATATTAATTTTTTCAGCAAATTGGTTTTTTGTTGAAATTACAGTTTCAAATTCTTTTAGTGGATCTATATTATCTGTTTGATAATTAGGGTTTTTCCAAATACCAGATTTTGTATCAAAGGAGCAATTTATCAAAGTGAGATAAGAAATAATAAAAAAAAATATTCTCATCTAAAAATTTACTTATTAAGTATTTCCTCTGCCAAATTTTTGAAATTTGATTCTTTATTAATAAGCTTTTCTAAAATTACTTCTCCTCTCTCACTTTTATTCATTTTTATAAGGTACAAAGCTTTTTTAATCATTAAAAGGTCTTTTTGTTCCTGATTTATTCTCGATTTTTCGACAATCTCAAAATACTCGAAAATTTTGTTTTCATCTTTCTCTAAGTTTTTTTCTAAAATAGAATTTAGAGCTAAAATTGAATAGAACTTATTCTCACTAAGAATTATTTCTTCGAAGAGTTTTTTAGATTTTTCATTTTCATTAGACGACAAATATAGACCTGCTGTAATATACTTTTCTGAGATTAAATTATCTTTTTTCTCATTTTGGATTTTTAAAAACATAAAAAAAAATATTATAATAAGTATAAAAAATATTAAAGTTATTAGCTTAAACTTATTTTTCTTTAGGAAGAAAACAATTCTATCTTTTAACTCGATTTTTTGATCTGAATTCTCTTCCATTAGTATATATTTCTAGTTTTTGGAAATTTGCTTAATTTGACATCACTACTATATTTTTTTACAGCTTTTTCAATAACTCTATTTAATGAAACATATTTTTTTACAAATTTAGGGTAAAAGCCACTCAACCCAAGCATATCGTCTGTAACTAATATCTGTCCGTCGCAGAATTTTGATGATCCAATGCCAATAGTTGGAATTGAGAGCTTTTTAGTTATTTCTTTTGCACAATTTTCCGAAACACATTCAAGTACAATAGCAAAAGCACCTGCCCTTTCTATTTTCAGTGCTTCTTTTAAAAGTCTTTTTATTTCTTTATGTGTTTTTCCCTCTACTTTAAATTTTTTCTTGAATTGAGGTGTATAACCAATGTGACCCATTACTGGAATTTTAGATGTAACAAGTTCTTTAATAATCTTAAAATTATCTTTATTATTTTCTAATTTGACTGCATCACATTTGGTTTCTTTTTTAATTAATTTAGCATTTTTTTTTGCAATGAGCTTATTTCTATAACTCCCTTTTGGCATATCAACTACTAGCAAAGATTTATTTAAACCTTTTTTAACACTTAGACTATGCTCAATTATATTTTGTAACGAGATTTGGTGAGTATTCTCTTGACCGTATAAAACATTTGCCATTGAGTCTCCTACAAGAACGATATCACAATATTTATCGAGCAATCTCGCTACTGATTTAGAATATGCAGTCAAACTTACTATCTTTGATTTTCCTTTTTTTCTTAAGATTTTTTTTATTTTATTATTCATATTTAGCTTCTATTCTAATTCAATGGTGCTTGGAGGTTTCGAGCTTATATCATAAACAACTCTATTAATGCCTTTCACTTTATTTATAATCTTATTTGAAATGTTATCCAAAAATTCTTTAGGGAAAGAGAAATAATCTGCTGTCATTCCATCCTCGGATGTTACTGCTCTTAATAAGCATGTATATTCATAAGTCCTTGTATCACCCATAACACCTACAGTTTTAACTGACAAAAGGGAAGCGTACGCTTGCCAAATTTTATTATAAAGTTTGGTTTTATTGAGTTCATTTATGAAAATATAGTCTGCTTCCTGAAGAATTTTTACTTTTTCAGGTGTTATATTTCCAATTATTCTTATTCCTAAACCCGGACCTGGAAAAGGATGCCTGTAACATATGCTTTCCACAAGCCCTAGAGATTTACCCAAAGATCTAACTTCATCTTTGAAAAGTTCTCTTAAAGGTTCAATCAATTTTAAGTTCATTTTTTTCGGTAAACCTCCCACATTATGGTGAGATTTGATTTTAGAAGATTTACTGCCTGTTGATGATCTGCTTTCAATAACGTCTGGATAAAGTGTTCCTTGAGCTAAAAATTTAACATTTTTAATTTTACGAGCCTCTTTTTCAAATACCTTGATAAACAGGTTTCCAATAATTTTTCTTTTCAACTCAGGATTTGAAATATTTTTTAATTTTTTTAAAAAAATATTTGATGCATTAATTAACTTAAGATTTAATTTATATTTTTTTTTAAAAATTTTATAAGTATATTTAAACTCATTTTTTCTCATTAAGCCAGTGTCAACCATAATGCAAATTAGATTTTTTTTGATAGCTTTATTTACTAAAAGTGCAACAACACTGCTATCTACTCCGCCTGATAAAGCACAAATGACTTTATTATTACCAACAATTTTTTTTATATTTTGTGTAAGCGTGATTTTCTGATTAGCAATATTCCACTTACTTTTTATTTTACAAATTTTAAATAAAAAATTTTTGAATATTTGATTTCCATTGTCGGTGTGGGTTACTTCAGGATGAAATTGCACTCCATAAATTTTTTCTTTGGTATTTTCAATAATTGTTAGTCTAGAGTCTTTGGTAAAGGCTATATTTTTGAAGTTTTTTGGCAATTTAATTACAGCATCTTGATGGCTCATCCATACACAATTCTTTGATCGAAAAAAATTTTTTGTCAGTAGAGATTCTTTTTCTTTAAAAATAAACGCTCTTCCGAATTCTCTCTTTTTATAAGAGGATTTTATTTTGCCCCCTAACAATTTGGAGATTAGTTGAAGGCCATAGCATATACCTAATATTGGTATCTTTAATGAAAATATATACTTAGGCAGACTCTCAAAATTCATATTATTCACAGATGAAGGTCCGCCTGAAAGAATAATGCCTTTTATAGTTTTGAAATATCTAATTTTTTTAAATTCTTTAGGGGTGATGACTTCTGAAAAAACGCCAAAATCCCTCACTCGCCTAGCAATCAATTTTGTTACCTGAGATCCAAAATCAATAATTAAAATTTTTTCTTTAATATTTTGAAATTGCATTTACTTTTTCGATAAATTTTCAATTTCTAATTTTAATTTTTTGCTTTTAATACAAAATTTATCACATAAATTTAATAACCTATTGTTTAACTCTTTGCTATTTTTGTAATCTGAGGACTCTAACTTAAGTTTAGCTAAATTATAGATAGCCTCCTCATTTTTAGGGTCTAGTAATATTACTGTATTTAGGTTTTGTTCTTGTAATTCTTTTTCATCCAATTTTTTAAATATTTTTGATAAATATAAATATGATAATTCATTTTTAGGATTTAAAACAATATCTTGCTCAAATTTAAATTTTGCTTCATTAAACTTTTTGCTTTTAAAAAGATTTAATCCCTCTTGAAAGAACTGAGTGTTAGCTAGTAAAAAATTTGGAAAAATACAAGTTATTAAAATTATTTTTAAACATCTTTTGATCATATTTTAAAATTAATATTATTATCAGTCATTTCTACGCTATGTACCATACTTTCATAGAAACCGGCTTTTGTAATTTTAATAAATTTTGCATTTTTCGAAATTTGGTTAAGGTTTTTAGCTCCTATGTAACCCATTGATGACTGTAAACCGCCTTTAAGTTGATAAATTATTTTTGAAACATCGCCTTTATACTCTACCCTTCCTTCCACTCCCTCTGGAACAAATTTTGATTTATCTTTGTAATTTTTTTGAAAATACCTATTAGCAGACCCAGAGGACATTGCGCCAATAGATCCCATACCTCTATATTGTTTATAAAATTTACCATTTAGTTTAAATTTTTTTCCTGGACTTTCATTAGTGCCTGCAAATATTGATCCCATCATTATAGCATCAGCGCCTGCGGCAAGAGCCTTAGCAATATCTCCTGAAAATTTTATTCCACCATCTGAAATAATTTTAATCTTCTTTTTTTTAAGAGACTTTTTTACATCCATAATTGCTGAAATTTGCGGAACGCCAATACCTGCAACTATTCTTGTAGTACAAATTGAACCCGGTCCAATACCTACTTTGATTATATCCGCGCCAGAATTATATAATTTTTTTGCGGCTTCACCGGTTGCAATATTTCCAACGCATATTGGAATAAGTTTATTAATCTTTTTTAGTTTTGACAAAGTCCTAAGAACTTTTTCACTATGTCCATGTGCAGTGTCGATTACTATTAAATCACATCCATGGTCTAGTAATGACTTTGCTCTTTTAATATCATCTCTATCTGTACCAACAGCTGCTCCAACAAGAAAATTATTTTTTTTTACTTTTGTTATTTCTTTTGATTGATCTTTAATACTAAAATTTCTGTGTATTATTCCAATACCACCTACTCTGGCTATAGCAATAGCCATTTTTGATTCAGTGACTGTATCCATTGCAGAGGATAAAAACGGAACTTTTAATTTTATATTTTCTGTTAGATTACTCGTTATATTTGTTTCCGACGGTAAAACACTAGAATATTGCGGGACTAGTAATACATCGTCAAAGGTTAAAGACTCATTAATTGTTCCCATATAAACTTATATACAATTTTTAAAATTTATAAAGTCTTTAAAATTTTACAATGTAAATAAGTCTCTTTAGACTCACTTCTACTTGACTCAGGTTTAAAAAAATTTACTTGTTCAAATAAAGATTGAGCTAAATTTTTTACCTCAATAAAGTCTTCGCCCATAAACACTTTAGAAACTAATACACCCCTTGGTTTAAGCATTTTTGAGGAAAAATTAATCACCTCAGCACATAATTGATTGGTTCTTATCGAGTCTAGGGATTTGCTACCAGTTGTGTCGGCTGCCATATCAGACAAAATTACATCAATTTTATTTTGAAAATATTTTTTGATTGTAGCTTTTGTCTCTTCTTTAAAAATATCACTATTAAGAAATTTTACATTTGGAATTGGCTTCATAGGTTTAATATCAATAGAAAGCATTTTTCCGCTAATTATATTTTTTCTAGCTACCTGTGACCATCCCCCTGGGTAAGAACCAAGGTCAAGAAGATGGCAATTTTTTTTTATGAATTTAAACTTTTTGTTTAGTTCAATTAATTTAAAAGATGCTCTTGATCTGTAGCCTAGAGTTTTTGATTTTTTAAAAAATTGATCTCTGTGTTGTTTGATCTTCCAGCTATTACTTTTCTTAACACGTTTTGATTTTTTCATTACAAAATATCTTCATGATCTTCATCTGATATTTTCGCTGAAAATTTTTTTTGCTGGCTTTTAAAAATAAAAAAACTTATTGGAATGGACGCTAAGTAAATAAAACTAAAAAGAAGAAGAGTTTGAAACGTATAAAATAATAACGCTATAAAAATCATTCCTATCATTAATAATAAAAAAACAGTCGTTTTCGATGATATAGATATTTTTTTTAAAGAAAGTGTTGGAACTTTGCTAACTAATAGTAAAGCTATTAAAATAGTCAGATAAGGGGATAGAATTTTAATATTAAAATTAAAATTTAGATCACTCAATTCATATACAAGCGGCATAAGAATTAATAAGCCTCCAGCAGGTGAGGGAACTCCCTCAAAAAAATTGTTCTTCCAATTTTCTTCATCACTTATTTTAGTCAGATTGAATCTAGCTAATCGTAAAACACAACAAACAGAGTAAATTAAAGCGATGGCCCACCCAAGTTTTCCGTAATTAGAAAGTTCCCAGAAATATAATATTAGAACTGGAGCAATACCAAAACTTACGAAGTCTGTAAGCGAGTCTAGCTCTTTTCCAAAATCAGATGTTCCTTTTATAAGTCTAGCGATCCTTCCATCTAATGCATCTAAAATTGCTGCCAATAAAATTAAGGTAACAGCAAGGCTGAAATTTCCATCTATTGAAAATTTTATGGAACTAATACCTAAACAGACTCCTCCTAAAGTTAATATGTTAGGTAAAAGATATCTAGTTTTTTTTGATGATACTATTTTAAATTTTTTATTTTGTTCCATTAAATTGAAGCAATTAAACTTTCACCAGCAACAACATTTTGTCCGAGCTTAGCTAATACTTTTTTATTTTTAAAATATAAATCAACCCTACTACCAAATCTAATCATTCCTATTCGATCTCCTTGTTTAAGCTCTTGTCCTTGCTCAACGTCACAAACTATTCTCCGAGCGATTAATCCTGCAATTTGGACTATAACTATTTCTTCTTGGCTTTGATTAAGTTTAATTTTGAAATAATTTCTCTCATTTTCTTCACTAGCTTTGTCTAAAGAAGCATTTAAAAATTTTCCTGGTTTATAATAAATTTCTTGTATTTGTCCCCCTGAAGGAACTCTATTTACATGACAATTGAATACGTTCATAAATATGCTTATTTTAGTATATGTGGTGTTCTCAAGTCTCAATTCCTCAGGTCCAGATCTTTCAGATATATCTATAATCAGTCCGTCTGCTGGACTTACAAGAAAATTGTCATCATTAATGGAAATACGCTCTGGGTCTCGGAAAAAATAATATACCCAAATAGTAATAATTATAAAAATTAATCCTAAAAATTTTGAAAAGAACAAAGCTACAAACGTTATTAAAATTGAAATAGCAAGGAATTTGTAGCCTTCTTTATGAATTTTAGGAAATATTGTATTAAACATAATTTTAAGTTTGCTAAATTTTTTTCTAATATGTATAAAAATCAAAGTTTATCAATCAATATTTTATGGCGAAAATAAAAGTTAAAAATCCAGTAGTTGAGTTAGATGGCGACGAAATGACTAGAATTATATGGTCATTTATCAAAGATAAGCTTATTAAGCCATATCTTGAGATAGATCTTAAATACTATGACCTTGGTATGCAAAGTCGAGATAAAACTGACGACCAAATTACAGTAGATGCGGCAAATGCAATCAAACAACACGGAGTGGGTGTTAAATGCGCTACCATAACACCCGACGAGGCTCGAGTAGAAGAATTTAAGTTAAAAAAAATGTGGAGATCGCCGAATGGTACTATTAGAAATATCTTAGGTGGTACAGTTTTTAGAGAGCCAATTATATGTAAAAATGTTCCTAAACTAGTTCCCGGATGGACGAAGCCAATAGTGATAGGAAGACACGCTTTCGGAGATCAGTACCGAGCCACTGATTTTCTAATACCAAGTGAAGGAAATTTGGAGGTAAAATGGACTTCAAAAGATGGGAAAGATAAGAAAGAGTTTAAAGTTTTTGATTTTCCCGGATCTGGAACTGCTCTTACTATGTATAATTTAGATGATTCTATTAAAAATTTTGCAAGAGCATGTATGAACTACGGTCTTGGAAGAAAATGGCCTGTTTATTTATCTACTAAAAACACAATCCTTAAAGCTTACGATGGTAGATTTAAAGATCTTTTCCAAGAAGTTTTTGAAAAAGAATTTTCTGATAAGTTTAAAAAAGCAAATATTACCTATGAACATAGATTAATTGATGACATGGTTGCATGTGCTATGAAATGGAATGGCGGATATGTTTGGGCGTGTAAAAATTATGATGGGGACGTGCAATCAGACACTGTTGCTCAGGGATTTGGTTCTTTAGGTCTGATGACTAGCGTATTAATGACGCCAGACGGTAAAACAGTCGAGTCAGAAGCTGCTCATGGAACTGTAACTAGACATTATAGAATGCACCAACAAGGTAAAGAGACTTCTACAAACCCAATAGCATCTATATTTGCGTGGACTAGGGGTTTAGCTCACAGAGGAAAACTTGATGAGAACGAGGAACTAATTAAATTTTCTAATAATGTTGAAGAAGTATGTGTTAAAACAGTTGAAAGTGGTTCAATGACAAAAGATTTGGCAATTTTAATAGATAAATCAAATAAATATCTAACTACGAATCAATTCTTGGAAGCTATTGATGGAAATTTAAAAAAGAAACTTAACTGATTTTTTTAGATATTTCTTTAAAAGCTTCCTCAATTTTGTTTTGATCTACACCACCGGCTTGAGCAAAATCTTTTCTACCACCACCGCCTTTGCCACCTAAAACAGTAGATGCAGCTTTTACTAAATCGACAGCATCATATTTTGATGTTAAGTCTTGAGAAATTCCTACAGCTAAACCGACCTTATCTTCAAATGTTGAAATACTAATTATTATTCCAGATTTAATATCTTTTTTTCCTTGATCAATTATACTTCTTAGTTCTTTTGGAGGAAAATCTTTTAAAATCTGTTCTCGAATTAATATATTCCCAATTTTTTTATCCTTGATAATATTTTTACTTTTATCTTTCTTGATACCTTCAATTTTTACTTTATTAAGCTGTTTATTTAGATTTTTCAAATTTTCAGATAAATCTAAATTTTCATTAAAATCAGGTTCAATTTTCAATTTTTGCAGTTCATTCGCAATTAATTTTATATCTTTTTTTAGATTAGATTCTTTCAGGGATTTATCTTCTTTTTGTGTTTTTTCGTATTCTTCTAATTGCTTATCCCTTAATGCCTCGACCCTTCTTACTCCTGATGCGATAGATGATTGGCTTATTACTTTAAACTTACCAACTTCTCTCGTGTTTTTAACATGAGTTCCCCCACATAATTCTGTTGAGAAGAAGCCATTATTTTCTTTTCCCATAAACACCACTCTTACTTCCTCGCCATATTTTTCACCAAATAATGCAAGAGCACCCATGCCAACTGCATCCTTTGGGGTCATTATTCTAGTTTGCACATCAGAAGAACTCTCTACTATTTCATTAACTATATTATTTATTTTAGTCATTTCCTCTTTTTCAATAGGCTTATTATGACTAAAATCAAATCTTAACCTTTCGGGAGAGACTAATGATCCTTTTTGTGTCACATGCTTTCCTAAGGTTCTTCTTAATGATTCATGCAATAAATGAGTTGCTGAATGATAAGCTTTTGAATTATTTCTTTTTAAAACATCAATTTCTAAATTAACGCTTTGCCGAATAGAAACTGAACCCTTTTCAACTTTTCCATAATGAACAAATAAATCTCCCATTTTTTTTTGTGTATCATTAATTTTAATTTTACAATTTGAGTTAAAAATATAACCTTGATCGCCTACTTGGCCACCGGACTCTCCGTAAAATGGAGTTTGATTAGTAATGACTTCTATTTCATCTCCAGTACTAGCAGAGTCAACGAATTGTCCTTTTTTTGAAATTTTTATTATTACCCCTTCAGCTTTATCAAATTCATAACCTAAAAATTCAGTAGGGTTAAGTTCCTCTCTAACCTTAAACCACCTTTCCTCAACAGACTTATCTCCAGATCCTTTCCAATTCGCTCTCGCTAAATTTTTACTTTTTTCCATCTCCCTCTCAAATCCGTCACTATCTACTTTGATGTTTTTACTTCTTAAGATGTCAGCAGTCAGATCTAAAGGGAAACCATAGGTATCATATAATTTAAAGGCTTCTAAACCTGGAAAGGTTTTATTTTGGACTTTATTTAAATTTTCATCGAGTATTTTCATACCGCGCACTAAAAGAGAGGAAAATTTCTCTTCCTCGTTTTTAAGAGTTTCAACTATCAACTCTCTGCCATTTATTAATTCCGGATAACTGTTCTGCATCTCGTTTAGTAAAACTTCAAAAAGTTTATAAAAAATAGGATTTTTGCTACCTAAAGAATGAGCGTGTCTCATCCCTCTTCTCATAATTCTTCTTAAAACATATCCTCGACCTTCATTAGAAGGTAATATTCCTTCAGCAATTAAAAAACTACTTGCTCTTAAGTGATCAGCGATAACTCTGTGGCTTGCTATTGTTTTGCTGTCGATTGAAGTCTTTGTTAAATCAGATGAAGCAGCCATTATTTTTTGAAAGTGATCAATTTTATAGTTATCGTGAGTACCTTGTAAAACTGCCGTCATCCTTTCAAGTCCCATACCTGTATCCACTGAGGGTTTTGGCAGTTCAATTCTTTTTTCTTTTGATATTTGTTCGTACTGCATAAATACAAGATTCCAAATTTCTATAAATCTATCACCGTCTTCATCAGGACTTCCAGGTGGACCACCTTTCAACTTGTCACCATGATCATAAAAAATTTCAGAACAAGGACCACAGGGTCCGGTGTCTCCCATTGACCAAAAATTATCAGATGTCGAAATTTTTATTATTTTGTTTTCATTTAATCCAGCAATTTTTTTCCAAAGATTAAATGCATCATTATCTTCATGAAAAACAGTAACTAATAATTTTTCTTTAGGTAAACTAAAGTCTTTGGTTAACAGACTCCAAGCATGATGAATAGCTTGTTCTTTAAAGTAATCTCCGAAGGAGAAATTTCCCAACATTTCAAAAAAAGTATGGTGTCTAGGAGTGTAACCAACATTTTCTAAATCATTATGTTTTCCTCCTGCCCTCACACATTTTTGAGATGTTGTAGCTGTTTTATAATCTCTTTTTTCTAATCCTGTGAAAACATTTTTAAATTGAACCATGCCTGAGTTAGTAAACATCAAGGTAGGATCATTGTTTGGAACTAAATTGCTAGAGTCTACGATCTTATGATTGTTTTTTTTAAAATAATCTAAGAATTTTTTCCTGACATCGGTAAGTAAAATTTGGCCCATATTTAATTAAATACAGATATTTTAGAACTTGTCTATAAAGAGATTAATTAGTCTGCTTTTTATCGTTATCTACAACAACGCATATTTCTGATTTTGTGAGAAATCTTTGTCCAGTACCATTATCTAACGAGAACATTCCACCAATTCCTTTAACTGCATCGATTGTTAGATCTGTATGTTTCCATTTTTCATATTGATCACCATTCATATAAAAAGGAACACCTCCTATTTCACCCAATTTGATGTCATTTTCACCTAAAGGAAACTCGCCCTCTTGAAAACACATGGGAGCACTACCATCACAACATCCTCCAGATTGGTGAAACATTAGTTTATCACCATATTTTTCTTGAAGTTTAGATAATAGATTTAATGCTGATTGAGTTGCAGATACTTTCATTTTTATTGTTCGGCCCATGATTAAGAATCATGGGCCAGTATATATTATTGTTTAAAAGAATCCCAATTTCTTCTCTGCGTAAGAAACATGAAGATTTTTATTTTGTCTATAGTGATTAAGCATCATCTTATGCGTTTCTCTACCCACTCCAGACTGTTTATAACCACCAAATGGCGAGTGAGCTGGATAAGCATGATAACAATTTGTCCATACTATCCCTGCTTGTATAGCTCTTCCCATTCTATAGGCAATATTCCCATTTCTAGTCCAAACACCTGCTCCTAAACCATAAAGAGTGTCATTCGCAATTCTTAATGCGTCTGCTTCATCTTTAAATTTAATTACAGAAACAACCGGGCCAAAAATTTCTTCTTGAGAAATACGCATATCGTTTTTAGCTTCAAAAATAGTTGGTTGAATGTAATTTCCTTTTTCCAATCCACTATTAAGTTTTCCAACGCTTCCCCCTGTAAGAACTTTAGCTCCTTCTTTTTTTCCAAGATCAAGGTAAGATTTTATCTTCTCCATTTGTTCTACAGAAGCTTGCGCTCCGATCATAGTTTCCATTTTTAAAGGGTTGTCTTGAACTACTGCTTTAGTTCTTTTGATACATCTTTCCATAAATTTATCATAGATAGATTCTTGAACTAACGCTCTGCTTGGGCAAGTACATACCTCACCTTGGTTTAGATTAAACATTACAAAACCTTCAACACATTTATCTAAGAAATCATCATCTTTATTCATAATGTCTTCAAAAAATATGTTTGGAGATTTGCCGCCTAATTCCAAGGTAATTGGAATTATGTTTTGTGCAGCATACTGCATTATTAATCTTCCAGTTGTTGTTTCACCTGTAAAAGCAACTTTAGCAACCCTTTTTGATGATGCTAAAGGCTTACCTGCTTCTAAACCATAACCACTTACGATGTTTACTACTCCTGGAGGTAATAAGTCTCCAATAAGTTCCATCATTACCATGATTGATGCTGGTGTTTGTTCAGCTGGTTTAAGAACTGAACAGTTTCCTGCAGCCAAAGCTGGTGCAAGTTTCCATGTCGCCATTAATAATGGAAAATTCCATGGAACTATTTGGCCAACCACCCCTAGAGGTTCTGGTATATTATAAGAGTATTGAGAGTTGCTTATTTCAGCCACTGAACCCTCTTCGGCTCTTATTACTCCAGCAAAATATCTCCAATGATCTATCACTAAAGGCAAATCTGCTGCCATACATTCTCTAATTGGTTTACCATTATCTAAACACTCAGCAGTGGCTAATAAATTTAGATTTTTTTCAAGCACATCAGCTATTTTGTACAAAATATTTGACCTAGTAGTGATGTCCGTTTTTCCCCATTCAACGAAAGCCGCATGAGCTGCGTCTAATGCAGCCTCTACGTCTTTTTCATTCGATCTTGCAACTGAACAGATTTTCTCATTATTTATCGGGCTAACATTATCAAAATATTTGCCTGACTTTGGTTCTACAAATTTACCATTAATAAAGTTGCCGTATTTTGCTTTAAATGGAAATTTAACTTTTAAATGAGAGGTATCTAAAGCTGAAGACACGTTCGAGTTTTTTGATTGTTGTGTACTCATTTTTCCCCCTTTTTTTTAGCTACTAATTAAAACCAATACGGACTAAATTGTACACATTTATTTTTGACACGAAATTTTTAGCTACTAAATATTGATTAAATCAATTTTAAGTTGAGGTTTCATGAGAAACGGGAGGTTTAAGTTAAACCTCCCGTTGAAATGATGGCAGAAGATTTATTTTTCTTCTTCCTTATCGCTAATTTTTTCGTTTGCTGAAGGATTGCCCTCTAGCTCTTTACTAATCGCTGAAGCTTCATCCCTTATAATTTTTTCTATTTCTGCAGCAATATTTGGATTTTTTTGAAGGTATATTTTAGCATTTTCTCTACCTTGTCCTATTTTTTCACCTTTATATGCATACCAAGCACCTGATTTTTCTACAACGCCTGCTTTTGTACCCAAATCAATAAGCTCACCAAGTTTGCTTATTCCTTTTCCATACATCAAATCAAATTCAACAACTTTGAATGGTGGAGCAACTTTATTTTTAATTACTTTTACTCTAGTAGAGTTTCCAATAATTTGATCTTTTTCCTTAATAGCTCCAATTCTTCTAATATCCATTCTTACTGATGAATAAAATTTCAGAGCATTACCTCCAGAAGTTGTTTCTGGATTACCAAACATTACACCTATCTTCATTCTTATTTGATTAATGAATATCACCATTGTGTTAGATTTGGATACTGAGCCAGTTATTTTTCTTAGTGCTTGACTCATTAATCTAGATTGTAATCCAACATGATGGTCTCCCATTTCACCTTCTAACTCGGCTTTTGGGGTTAAGGCTGCTACTGAGTCCACAACTAAAACAGAAATTGATCCCGATTTTATTAGTGTGTCAGTTATTTCCAGAGCCTGTTCACCTGTATCAGGTTGAGAGATTAATAATTCCTCAGTTTTTACACCTAATTTTTTTGCATAAACTGGATCCATTGCATGCTCGGCATCAACGAATGCACATATTCCTCCAGCTTTCTGGGCTTCGGCAACAACTTGTAAAGCTAACGTTGTTTTACCAGAAGATTCTGGTCCATATATTTCAATTATTCTTCCTTTTGGTAAACCACCAATTCCTAGCGCTAAATCTAAACTCAGCGATCCTGTTGAAATTGCTTCTACGTCTAAGGCTTGCTGCTGTCCAAGTCTCATTACTGAGCCTTTTCCAAAGTTTTGGTCTATTTGGCTAATTGCAGCCTCTAAAGATTTATTTTTTTCCTTTAATTGTTGTTGTTTTTTGTTGTCAGTTTTCACGACTTTTAAGTTATTTTTTGTCATTTTTATCCTTTTTTTTGTTCGAATCGTTATATTAAATGTACACATTTTGTTCTTTTTATCAAGAACTTAAAATATATCCTTAAAAAAAGCGTTTATTTAAGGGATTTTGCAGACAGCGTCCCTATTTTTTTGGCAAGTTCAAATTGAGAGACTACAAAGTCCCTTTCAGCGCGAGCAAATGATATTCTAGCATCCAATAGAAGACTTCTAGATTGGATGACTTCTAGAGTTGTTCTAGTATTACCAGAGTCATACTCTAAAGTAATACCCTCATTTGCAATTTCTGCAGCTTTAAGCTGTGCTCTAGTTGCTTCAAGAACACTTTTTGAAGACTGAAATTGAGACCAAGCGTTAGAGGTCTCTATATTTATTAAATTTTTAGTGTCTTGAAAAAGTAGTTGTGAGCGTTGTTGATCATAAGAGGATTTTTTAATAGAAGAAACATTTTCTCCTCCTTTTATTAAAGGCCAGGTAATAGTTGCTTTTACAGTTTCATCATCTCTTTCGTCTATTGTTGAACTAAAATCTTTATTTTCAGATTTTGAAACTTTTATTGAGGCTGAAGGTGAAAGTCTGGCTTTTTCAATATTTAATTTCTTACGTGATATTTCGTAATCTAATTTGGAAATTAAAAGTCTCAAATTATTTAAATCAGCTAATTTTAAAGCAGAATCTAGGGAATTAGGTAAATCCAAGATGACGCTCTGATCTAAACTTTCATAATCTGGTGCGTTTTCACTAGTGACCCTTTGAAAGTTAGTTTTAGAAGAAAGTAATTCTGTCTTTGCTTTAATTAGTTTAGCGCGAGCGCCTGCTAAAGAAGATTCTGATTGAGCTAGATCAGTAAGAGTTATTTCTCCTTTTTGCAATCTTGCGTTATCTGACTCAACTTGTCTCTCAAATAAATTAACGTTTGAATTATTAAAATTCTCATTTTTAGATTTGTATATAAAATCAAAATAAGCATCAGCAGTATCTAATATGGTTTGTTGTTCAGTTTGTCTTAGTACTAAAATGGCTTTTTGGTTTTCTAATTCAGTTTTTTTAAATGTATTTATACCCTTAAAACCTGAAAAAATTTTTTGCTCCAATGTTATAGTTTTACTTTCGGAGTCTAAATTTGAGTCTGCTAAGTTTGTGCCGCTTTTATTGACTTGATTAGTTGAGGAAGTACTAGTCTGATTTCCAGAAATACTAATACTTGGTAAAAATTCACTTCTAGAAATATTTTTACTCTGTTTGGCTGACTCTAAATTTTTTCTTTCTGCGTTAAGTTGAAGATTATTTTCCATTGCCTTGTTTAGATAGTAATTAAAATTAATATCTGCATTTAAACTTGAAAAATAAAAAAATTGAAAAAATATAACAAATATTTTTTTCATCTAATTAAACCTAATTGACTTGAGTCTGTGCTTTTCGTCTATTTTAATAATAGAGTCCGCACTTTTACCAAAGTTTTTTAACATGTGCTTAGTAAGTCTTTCATAAAACATTATAAAATTTTTTATTTGGGTTTTATTCATTATTTTTTTTCCTTTTGATGTAGCGCTTAGTTTTTTTTCTTGTAATAATCTCCACTTAAATACATGTGAAAAACTAGGAACTTTCAAAAAAATAGATATATTAATTAGCTTAAAAATATTTTTATATTTATTTTTTAATTCTGTATTTACTTTTGTTCTCCAAATTCTTTTATTGTCTTTATCTTTTTCTAATTCATTTATAGGTACTATTAAATCTTTTTCTTTTTGCGGTGTTACTCCGACGCACCAACCTTCAAATATAACTATATCTTGTTTTTTTTCTACTTTTTGCCATTTTTTTTTTGGTAATCTATCATCGATAGATTTATCAAATTTTGGAATTAAAATTTTACTAAATTTTGATTTTTTTATTTTTTTTAAACAGGTAAATAATAAATTAGTATCATGAGTACCAGGAACTCCTCTTGTTAGAAATAATGGGCTTACTTTTTCTGACATTTTTTTTCGCTCTTTATAAGTTTTATAAAAGTCATCAATTGAAAAAGTTATTGTATTTAAACCATAGGCTTCTTTTAGTAGTATCTTAAGAATATTTGATATTGTAGATTTTCCTGATCCTTGACCTCCGGTTAAACCTATAATTTTTGTTTTTTTATTTATTGAGTAATTTCTGTGGATAAATTCGCTTAAAGGTAAATAAAAATTATTTAATTGGCTAATTTTATTCCTGAATGGCTCTGATGTTACCTCCTGAGATTTGAGAAAACGTAAATATTTTTTCTTAATTTTCTGATATTTCAAACTACTAAATTTCATATTTTAATTTTAATTAGTAGTTTTTTTTATAGCATCTTCTAGATACTCAAGTCTATCTTGACCCCAAAAAATTTCATTTTCGAGAACATAAGATGGTGCTCCAAATACATTTTGATCTATTGCGTCTTTTGAATTTTTTTTATACTTAAAATCAATTTCATCTGATAATGCTAAATTTTTTATTTCTTCAAAATTTAATTTTAATTTTTCGCAAATTTCCTTTAGAATTTTGTAATCTGAAATATTTTTTTCTAATGACCAAATATACTCTAAACACATCTTACCAAATCTCAATTTATCTCCTTTTTTGCAAGCTGCTATAACAAATTTTGCAGGCAGGTGGGGGTCCGAAGGAGGAAAAAATTTTGGCTGTTTATTTATATTAACATTAAATTTTTTTGCAATTCTATCTATTTCTATAAGTCTGTACTTTTGTCTTGAAGGGTGTCTTTTAGGAACTGGTAAACCTCCTGTATTTGAAAAAATTTCGCCTACTAGATCAAAAGGTTTTTCTTCAATTTCGAGGTTGTATTTTTTTACCAGAGACAAAAATCTTTCTAAGGCTAAATACGAGAAAGGTGATGCAATACTGTAATAATATTCTACTTTCATAATTTAAATTAAAAATACATTACGCGTATTTAACCATACTCACAAGTCATCAAAATCACCTTCAAATGTTCACCTTTTGATTCCTTTTTGATTCTATTAAAGACTCCAATTTCAATTATTTAGTGTATCGTTAAAATATCTTTTAAATTTTGATGACTATTGTCTAGTTCATCTTTTTTTTCTCTCAAAGAAGTAAAAAATATCAATAAGCAAAATAAAATTATAATTAGTTGAATAGTGAAAATTATTAAGCCTAAAGTTTTTAAGAAAAAAGCTAAAAAAACAATAATTATTGTTGATCTTAAAAAAACTGTAAATTTGAAAACAGCAATTATAGAAAAAGAGTGAATTAATAATTTAAATAAAGACATTTTTGAGGGACCAAAATATCGTATGCCTCGCAAAGAATTTATTTCATTGAAAAAAGATATATATTTTTTAAGCGTTCCTGAATAACTACTCCATAGGCTTGGTTGTTTTGAGATAATCTCGGCATCTTTTTTGGTCAGTAAGCTGTAATTTCCAAAATTAATTTTTTTTCCCGTAAAAATAAAGGTTATTAATTTATGAATTTTATATAGTAACTGAAAAAAGGGACCTTCAGATCTTTTTACTCTTTTAGCAACCACTGACAAACTGGGATCTTTTAAAACTTTATTTATCAAATCATTAATTTCCTCTGGCCTATCTTCTCCATCACCATCCATAAGTAATAAGTAATCAAATTTTTCATTTTGTAGTACAAACCTAATTCCAAAAGCATTACATCTAGCATGTCCCTGATTTTTTTTTATATTTAATATCCTTAAAGATTTAATATTTTGCGGTTTAAATATTTTTGCTGGTTCAATTGTAGATGCGTCATTTAAAATTAAGCATTCAAACTCTATTTTGTTAAAATGGTCTATTGTTTTATTAATTTCACCTAATAGTTTTGTTAAAGATACCCAATCATTGAAGACTGGTATCATGATTATTACTTTTTTCATCTTACTCCAATCATGCAATAACCAACTGGTTTAATAGTCCCGTAAACACCGGGGCATATATTTTTTAATACTTTAGGGTTTCCTGTGTAAACTATTCCATCATTATCATTTAAATCTTTTAATTTATTTTTTAATTCACTTGTCCAAATTGGCCTTGATGGTAAATGATAAGATAAATTACCGGCAAACCACTCATCGCCAACAACTAATTTAATGTCATTTTTAAAATTATCATCCCATTTATTTTGAACAAGTCTAGCAATTTCTTTACCGGGATAATCTGTTCTTTTAAACTCGTTAGTCTCGGAGATTATCAGGTAACCCATAGGTGACAAAATGAAGAAAAAAAAGAAGGTTGCATAAAATCTTTTTAAGTTATTCAAATTTAAATTTTTATTAAAAATCTCTATTAAGAAAATTCCTGTTAATAAATAAAAAGGTGTCATCCACATTGTTCGAATTTTTATACCAAATAGAAGTGAAGTAAAAAATATTCCCAAAAAAGGAATTATACAAGTAAAAAACAGAAAAACTAATTTTTCATTTTTTACCAGTTTTTTAAATTTTAACTTTTTGATAAGAAAAATAGCCATTATAAAAGTCGGAATTAAAATTGCTATTTGTTTTACTAAAAATAAAAACGGAAAAACTATATGATCTGAAAAATTCCCAATTCCCCCTGTTCTTTTAAAACTATAAGTCAAAGTAGCGAATTCATTTTCAACGAGCCAAAATAAGTGCGGAAGAACAAAAACCAAAACTATGAAGCTTGTTATCAAAAAATTTAACGATTTGATTTTCTTTTTATATATTAAATAAATAAATAGAAATTTTATACCTAATACCAAGAATAAAAATAAATATTTGGATAAAATTCCTAAACTTATAGATATTCCTAAAATTACATAGTCAAAAAATTTATCATTTTTAATACAACGCCATGCAAAATATATACTCAAAGACCAAAAAGGAAGCTGTGAAATATTTACATTAAACTCGGGAGAAGTAAAATTATAGAAATAAATACCCTCTAGCAGTAAAACAGATAAAAAAGCTAAATTTTTGTTATTGAAGAATTCTTCTGCAAGTTTAAAAATTATTATGAAAGATATAACTACAAATATTTGACTTAAAAAATAGTATGCCCAGTCCTGCCGACCAAAAAATTGGTAAAAAATTTCTACCGCTAAAGCACTGAATGGTGGATGTTTGCTATAACCCCATTTAAGATCGCTGCTCCAGGCAAGAGCTTCAATTGTATCTAAAGGAAGATTTAAATTTGTCAGAGATGGTATTAAAGTCCAAACAGCAACATGGCTGAAAAGAAATAAAAGATAAAATTTATTTATATTTTTTTTCTCAATCATTTATTGAAATTAATACTATTTATAAGCTATTGACACGAGAAAAATCAAACATATACTCCCCAAATTCATATTATGCCTAAAACTGTAGCTAAAAAAAAGTATACTCCAAATTCTAAAGAGAAGTATATGTGTGCTAAACATAAAAAATTTTTTACAGAGGAGCTTGTTAATTGGAAAAAAGATATTATTAAAGCAAATAATTTAGGCAACTTACTAAATTCCTCTGACGATAATGTTTCATCAGCTGATATTGTAGACCAAGCATCTTCTTACACTGATAAATCCGTTGAAATGAAAGCTTTGAATAGAAGTAGAAAACTAATTTCTAAGATAAATGCTGCATTACAAAGAATTAAAGATGGAACTTATGGGTATTGTGAGGAAACTGGAGAGCCTATCGGGCTGAAAAGATTAATGGCAAGACCAGTAGCTACTCTTTCAATCGAAGCACAAGAAAGGCATGAAAGAGATGAAAAAATTTTTATAGAGGACTAAACCAAGGGAATTTTCTCACCTTTTTTTAGTAAGTCGTAACCCTTTATCACAGCTTCTCTATTCGCGATTTCGTTATACCATCTTGCTAAGTTTTTAAACTTTTTCAAACCTATATCATGCCATTCGTGCCTTGCTATCCAAGGAAAAGTTGCAATATCTGCTATGGTATAATTATTATTGGCTAAATATTTTGATGAAGATAAACGCTCGTCAAGTTCATTATAAATTTTCTCTGAAATTTTAAAATATCTGTCTTCGCCAAACTTGCTTTTACCTGGGTTATAATGATGAAATTGATGGTGTTGTCCTAACATTGGACCTACATAAGCCATTTGTCCCATTAACCATTGGTTAATAATCATTCTCTCATGTTTTTTGTAAAATTTACCACTTTTTAGACCTAAGTAGATTAAAATTGCTCCAGACTCAAACAACGTTTCGTTATTTGCATGATCAATGATCACTGGTGTCTTTCTAAAAGGGCTTAACTTAATAAATTCTGGTCTAAATTGCTCATTTTCATTAATATTGATTTTTGTAACTTTATACTCAAAGTTTATCTCTTCAAGCATGATTGTTATTTTCTTACCGTTTGGAGTATTAGCGGTAAGCAACTCTATCATTTTTTTCCTAATCTATCGTGAATTTTTTTAGAGGAAGTAGTAAATTCAAATCGATATTTTTCATCAGGTCTGGCTCTTTTAAAACATTCTACAGAAGCTAGGGCGACTTCATGAAATCCCGAGAGGATTAATTTTAATTTTCCAGGATAGGAACAAATATCCCCTGCAGCAAATATACCTTTTTTATTCGTTTCGAAATTTTCTGAATTTACCTCAATAGTTTTTTTGTCCATATTCAGCCCCCATTCAGCAATTGGGCCTAGTTTCATTATTAAACCAAAAAATCCTAAAATTACATCTGTTTGAATTTTTTCTGTTTTTCCATCATCAAATTTAATATTAATAGATCTTAATTCTTTTTCGTTATCTAAAGACACAATTTGGCAAGGTGTTTTGATTGAAACTCTTCCTTCTTTCTCTAATTTTCTTAATTCTGAAAGAGTGTTTTGAGCTCCTCTAAACTCATTTCTTCTATGTATCAGTGTTATTTTTGAATATTTTGAGAGCTCTAGAGCCCAGTCTAAAGCTGAATCTCCACCCCCAAAAATTGAAATTTTTTTATTTTGAAAATGTTCTTTATTTTTAACAGCATAAAATACGGACTTCCCTTCAAGTTTTTCAGCTTCTTTTAAAGAAATTTTTCTGGGTTCAAATGAACCTACTCCGCCAGCAATAATAATATTTGGTGCTGTAAATTCGTTTTTATTATTTGTTTTCACAAACCAATTATCTTTTTCCTGCTTAACTTCATCAACTCTTTCATTTAAAAATAGTTCAGTATTAAATGGTTTTATTTGCTCAAGTAATCTAGTGGTTAATTGCTCCCCCGTACATTCCGGCACTGCTGGAATATCGTAAATAGGTTTATCTGGATAAAGTTCAATACACTGTCCACCAACTTTATCAAGGTTATCAATTACTACAGCCTTAAGACCTTTTATACCTAGTTGATGTACTGCAAAAAGACCTACTGGGCCTGCACCAATAATTATAACGTCAGTTTTTTTCATTAGGTTTGTTTCTCCGGTGTAGTTACCTCTAATCCATCTAATTCTTCGTTAACTATTATTTGACAGCTAAGTCTACTATTTTTTTTTGGTTCAAATGCCATATCAATCATATCGATTTCCGCATCTTCTGCTTTTGGAATCTTGTCAAGCCATTTATCATCAACATAAACATGGCATGTAGCACAAGCCATAGATCCACCGCAGTCAGCATCAATACCAGGTATCTCTTTTTGTATTGCGCCTTCCATTACTGACAAACCACTTTTTACTTCAATAATTTTTGAAGTTCCTTGGTAATCCTTATAAGTAATTTTAGGCATTAATTAATAGTAACCAAAATAGATCGAAATAATTACTACCCAGAAAAAAGCATAATATAAAATATAGCCTTTAACTGTGAAAGGTAGTTTTTTTAGTTTACGCTTTCCTTTTCCTTTATACGGCTTAGAAAGTTCCATAAATATTAATATAAGGATCTAATGAAAAAGGGCAAGTACACATAATGTACCCGCCCTTTTAATTAAGTTTTACCTATTATCTAGATGCTAATCTTGTGTTTTGCATTGCTGCTGCCCAGATAACTAGACCAAAAGCGATCTTGTTAACAAAGTCAGCTAAGTTGTATATTACGTTTAAAGCATTTGCATCGACACCGCCAGTTAGGTAACCAAAAATATATCCTAAAGGATAAATTGCCCAACCAATTGTTACGATTATTCTCATAGCGCTGAAAGCAGTTGCCATAGCTTTGTTACCAGCTTTAGCTGCCATTGTTCCAGCTTCACCAGAGAATATTTCAAACAAGATGTAAATCCATCCAGCCATTCCTATTACGAAACCTACAAATGGTTGAATATAACCGGCCTCACCTAAGTATCCACCGATTAACATTACTAATGAACCAATTAATAGCTTCCAGAATATAGAAGTTGGCACCTTTCTTACAGCTGCCAAGATTAGATAGAATTCGATCATTTGAAGAGGTACAGTAATTAACCAATCGATATATCTATATACCGTTGGCGAGTCACCTGTGCTCACCCAAACTTCTCTCATATATATGTAGTGAAGAAATGCAACACCTGTTACAAGTCCAGCTACAGTTAAAGATGTTCTCCATGATGCTGCAACAGTTCCTCTTTCTGCAAAGAAAAATACAGTTGTCGCTATCATTCCCATTGATACAAGCCAAAATGATATTCCAACGAAATCATTTGTTTGTAGCATGGCAGTCGCTGCGTTAGCCGAGCTTGTTATACCTAAAAAGGCAACAGCTGCTAAAGCAAGAAGACCTAATTTTCTCATGAAAACCTCCCTCGTTTGTTTAGTTTTCGTTTAGTTTATATATAAACTACTCGGACGAGTGATAAATAAACTCACCACCGAATAATATGTGGGGACCTTAGTAAAAAACAAAGTTACAGTGAAGTGTTTTTTTTGCAAAAAAGCCGCATATTTATTGGATTTTCTATTTTTTTTTGGGGATATTTATGAAATACTCTTAAAAATGAAAGAAATTCCGGGAGTTAAAATTGACTCAAAAATATAACGAAATTTATCAAAAATCTATCAAAAATCGAGAGGATTTTTGGAAAGAAATCTCTAATAATATATTTTGGTACAAAAAACCTACAAAAATTTTAAATTCCCAAAATCCTCCGTTTTATAAGTGGTTCGAAGATGGAGTAACAAATACATGTTATAACGCTTTAGATCTTCATGTCGACCAAGGTAAAGGTAAAAAGCTTGCGATTATTTATGATAGTCCCATAACAGGTTCAAAAGAGAATATAACTTATAATCAGTTGAAAGAAAAAGTCGCTTTGTTTGCTGGAGCTTTAAAAAAACAAGGAGTGAGCAAAGGAGACAGAGTCATAATTTATATGCCTATGATACCAGAGGCAGTAGTAGCTATGCTAGCCTGTGGGAGAATTGGTGCAGTTCACTCAGTTGTATTCGGAGGTTTTGCTGCAAACGAACTAGCAAGCAGAATTGATGACTCTAAAGCTAAAATACTTGTTACCGCCTCTTGCGGCTATGAGCCTGGACGAACTGTTCATTACAAACCTTTAGTTAATAAATCATTAGAATTAGCAAATCATAAAATTAAAAAGTGTATAATTTTTCAAAGAGAAAAGGATAAAGCAGAATTAAATCCTGCGATTGATATTACCTGGGATGATGCTCACAAAGATGTAAAGCCTGCAGAATGTGAAAAAATGAATGCAAATGATTACGCTTATATTCTTTACACATCAGGAACTACGGGTCTTCCGAAAGGAATAGTTCGTGATATAGGTGGACACATAGTTGCATTAAAATGGACTATGAAAAATATTTACAATATCAAACCAGAGGATGTGTGGTGGTCTGCTAGTGATATTGGTTGGATAGTTGGACACTCTTATATAGTATATGGTCCATTATTTTATGGTTGTACGACAGTTTTGTTTGAGGGAAAACCGGTGGGAACTCCTGATGCAGGAGTTTTTTGGAGAGTAATTTCAGAGCATAAAGTAAAATCTCTTTTTACTGCACCGACAGCAATTAGAGCTATAAAAAAAGAGGATCCTAACGGAGAATTTTTTAAAAAATACGATTTAAGTAAGTTTGATAAACTATTTCTTGCAGGTGAGAGAGCCGACCCTGATACAATAAAATGGTTTGAAAAACTTTCTAACTCACCTGTAATCGATCATTGGTGGCAAACTGAAACAAGTTGGGCAATAACATCAAGTTGCACTGGAATAGAAAATTTTCCTGTAAAATACGGATCAGCTTTTAAACCGGTGCCGGGTTATGACCTTAAAGTTTTAAATTCTGAAGGTAAAGAAGTAGGTCCAGGGAAGATGGGCGATATTGTTGTCAAGCTCCCTCTTCCGCCAGGAACTTTTCCAACTCTTTGGGGAGCGGATAAAAGATATAAGGAGAATTATATGACTACTTACCCAGGATATTATCAAACTTATGATGCGGGACACATTGATGAAGATGGTTATGTTTGGATCATGTCTAGAACAGACGATATAATTAATGTTGCAGGTCATAGATTATCAACCGGAGCAATTGAAGAAGTTTTAGCAGAACATACAAATGTTGCGGAGTGCGCAGTAATAGGAATTGCTGATAAACTTAAAGGTCAAATACCTATCGGTTTGCTTGCACTTAAAGCAGGGGTAACCAAAGATAAAAAAGAAATTATTAGTGAATGTGTAAAAATGGTTAGGGAAAAAGTTGGACCTGTCGCAGCATTCAAAATAGCAATTGTAGTCAAGAGATTACCTAAAACTAGATCAGGGAAAGTGCTTAGAGGAACTGTTAGAAAAATTGCGGATAATGAACCTTATAAAATGCCAGCAACTATAGACGATCCTGCTATTTTAGATGAAATAAAACAAGACTTAAAAGATAATAATATTCTAAAACTTTAAAGGTTGCCCTTTAGACTCAACTAATATTTTTCCCTCGGACATTACTAAAATACCGTTTACAATTGTGCCTACGGGGAAACCTTTTACTTTATAATTGTGAAATGGCGTCCATCCACATTTGCTAGCAATCATTTCATTCTTTATAGTAACTTCTTTATCCATATCAACTATCGTCAAATCTGCATCAAAACCCTCTTTTATAAAACCTTTATTTTTAATTCCAAAGATTTTACATGGATTTTCACACATCAAATTTATAAGTTGATTTAATTCTAGTTTTCCATTGTTAACATGATCAATCATAACTGGGAAAATTGTTTGAACACCTGGCATTCCTGATGGAGTATTTGGGTATTCTTTATCTTTATTTATTTTTAAATGCGGAGCATGATCTGACCCAAGGACATCCACAACATTATTTTTTATAGCAACCCACAAACGATCGTAATGATCTTTTGATCTCAAGGGCGGGTTCATTTGAGCGTAAGTGCCTAATTTATCGTAACAATCTGGTGCATACAAAGTTAAATGTTGAGGGGTAGTTTCAAAGGTAACATTTTTTTTATGCATAGCTAAAAAATCCACCTCTTCTTTGGTAGTGACATGCAAGACATGAATTTTTTTATTATATCTCTCTGCAATTTTTACAACTCTACGAGTTGAGGACATCGCGCATTCTACATTTCTCCATTCAGGATGAGAGTGAACATCTCCTTGTCTAATAAATTTTTTTCTTAGTTTAATAATATCTTCATCTTCAGAATGAATTGAAACTATCCTGTCACTACTAGAAATCACTTTTTCGATATCCGCCTCTTTGTCCACCAACAGGTTGCCTGTCGAAGATCCTGCAAAAAGTTTAACTCCACAACAACCTTCAACGTTTTTAAGTTGTGCAAGTTGTTCTGTATTTTGCGGAGTTGCTCCAAAATAAAATGCGTAATTACTATGCATTCTATTTTTTGCAGCTTTTAATTTTTTCTCGAACTCTACTAAATTTGCAGTTGGAGGATTGGTATTAGGCATTTCAAACAAAGAGGTTACGCCGCCAAGGACTGCAGCTCGACTTCCACTTTCTAAATCTTCTGCATCGGTAGATCCAGGTTCTCTAAAATGTACTTGGGTGTCAATGATCCCTGGCAAAACTACTTTACCAGATGCGTCATAAACATTAGAATTATTTTCCTCTATATTGCCTATTTTCTTAATTTTATTTTCATATAAACCGATATCAGATTTAATCAATTTCCCATCGATATAACAGGAACCATTTTTAATAATAAGACTATAATTATCAGACATATTTTTTATATATAATATAATGTATAAGTAACAATTATGAAAAAAGATCAAGTTGTAATTTTGGAAAAAAGAGGTGTAATCTTAGTAAGTGGTGAAGATTCAAAAGACTTTCTCCAAAATATAATTACAAATGACATAAATAAAGTTTCTAATAAAAACTCTGTTTTTGCAGCTTTGTTGACTCCTCAAGGTAAATATTTGAATGAATTTTTTGTAATTAAGAATAATAAAGGATATTTATTAGACTGTAGCGATAACTTTACTAAAGAGCTAATAAAAGATTTATCAAAATACAAATTAAGATCAAAAGTTAAAATTGAGGACTTTTCTTCTGAATTCGTTATCGGAGTAATAAATGACTCAAAGTTCAAAGAATTACAAGACGAATTAAAATCAAATGAAAATACTATTACTTACAGAGATACTCCTATTTTTTTAGATCCAAGAAATAAAAAATTGGGAGCGAGAATAATTTCAAATCTAGAAAAGCTTTACTTAACAATAAAAAAATTAAATCTTTCTATTATTGATAGTAAAGAGTATTTTTCTCTTGCTCATAAATTAGGAGTGCCTGAAAAGGGATTATTAAATTTAAAGGATCAATTATTTGGTTTAGAAGCAAATTTTGAGACGCTTCAGGCAATAGATTTCAAAAAAGGGTGTTTTGTTGGGCAAGAGAATACCGCAAGGATGAAATTAAAAAACAAACTTAGAAGAAGATTGTTACCCATATCTTCATCAGAAAAATTAAATATCGGTGATGAAATTACTTTTAATAATATTAAAATAGGAAAAATACTTATTGATCAGCCTTACCCCTTCGGATTAATTAAAGTACTCGAACCTAATCTTGAAGATTTTGAAGATAAAATATTATTAGCAAATAATAAAGAGTGTAAAATTTTAGAGCACGTTTAGTAGCCTAGATAAAGACGCTAGTATCCCATATCCGCTCAATTCAATAAAAGCTATAACTAAAATTATAAATATAATTCTTTTGTGCCTTCTTATATATTCAATCATAAATCCTTTTTTTGGTGCGGTCGGAGAGACTCGAACTCTCACGGGAAACCCACACGCCCCTCAAGCGTGCCTGTCTACCAATTTCAGCACGACCGCAATAATAATGCGACAATAAATGAATGACAATTTAATCTCAAGTTGGTAAATTAGAATTAGTATGTCTGTACAACAAAATTTGAGCCCTACTCAAGAGATTTATAAGAAAATCTCTAAATTCGTTCCTGAGGCTGAATGGAAAATTCATGCTCCATTGATAGAGAAAATTAATAAAATTAAAAAAGAGAAAAATGCAATAATACTTGCTCATAACTACCAAACTCCGGAAATTTACCACGGTGTAGCAGATATATCTGCCGACTCATTGGCATTAGCAGTAGAGGCGTCTAAAACTAAAGCCGATAAAATTATTATGTGTGGGGTACACTTTATGGCAGAGACAGCAAAATTAATGTGTCCAGAAAAAAAAGTATTTCTTCCTGACATGCAAGCAGGCTGTTCTTTGTCTAATTCTATTTCAGGTAAAGATGTAAAATTACTAAAACAAAAGTTTCCAGGCGTTCCTGTTGTCTCTTATGTAAATACTTCTGCAGACGTTAAAGCAGAGACTGATGTTTGCTGTACTTCAGCTAATGCAGTAAAAGTAGTTGAGTCTTTAAATGTAGATAAAGTAATTTTTCTACCTGACCAATATTTAGCAGACTATGTAGCAAAAAATACTAAGGTCAAAATAATTTCCTGGAAAGGAACTTGTATAGTGCATGAGCAGTTTACAGGAAAAGAAATTGAGGAAATCAAATCCCAAAATCCTGGAATTAAAATAATAGCTCATCCTGAATGTCCACCAGATGTAATTGCTGCTTCTGATTTTGCAGGATCAACGTCTGGAATGATTGATTATGTAAAAAATAAGCAACCTAAAAAAGTTATGTTAGTTACAGAATGTTCAATGAGTGATAACGTAGAAGCTGATAATCCGAAAGTATCTTTTATAAAACCATGTAATTTATGTCCTTATATGAAAAAAATTAATTTAAAAAAAATATTAGATTGTTTAGAAAATGAAACTAACGAGATAATTTTAGATAGTAAAACTATAGAGGCCGCGAGAAAGTCTGTAATAAGAATGACCGAGATCGGTCGTTAGATCAGTGCAAGTATTAACTCAATTTTATATTAAATCAGTTGTAAGAAAGGCTCTAGAGGAAGACCTGAAGCCTAGAGGTGATATCACTACAAATATCGTAAGTGCAAAAAATAAAATTATTAAAGCTAGGATAATAGCTAAACAAGATGGAGTAATAGCTGGTTTAGAATTTTGTAAAGCAGCTTTTAAGTTAATTGGAAGAGAAAGTATTTTTATAAAGAAAGTCTCTGATGGAAAAAAAATAAGAAAAAATAAGATAATCGCTAATATAAAGGCCAAAACAAAAACAATCTTAACAGCTGAAAGAACTGCTTTAAATTTTCTAAATCATGCCTCAGGAGTCGCAACAATAACAAATCAATTCGTAAAAAAAATTGGTAAAAAAACTAAGATCTGTTGTACGAGAAAAACTACACCTAATTTAAGAACACTAGAAAAATATGCTGTCAAAAAAGGTGGTGGTCATAATCACAGATATAATTTAAGCGATGAAATTCTTATTAAAGATAACCACATTAGTACATCTAATAATCTTAGAGAATTAGTTAAAAAAGCTATAAAAACAAAAAAAATTGTTACAGTTGAAGTTGAAAATATAAATCAGCTTAAACAAATTTTAGGCTTAAAATTTAAAAGAATCCTTTTTGATAATATGAACTCCTCACAATTAAAAAATTGCTTAAAACTTTGCAAAAATAAATATGAAACAGAGTACTCCGGAAATGCTACTTTAAAAAATATTAAACAAATATCAAAAACAGGTGTAAATAGAATTTCAGTTGGTGCGATTACTCATAGCGTCAAATCATTTGATACGACTTTATTATTTAGATAATTCTGCTTGAGCAGCAGCTAATCTTGCCACTGGAACTCTGAATGGAGAACAGGAAACATAGTTAAGACCTGTTCTAGAACAAAATTCAATGCTTTTTGGATCACCACCGTGTTCGCCACAAATTCCTAACTTTATATTTTTATTTGTCTTTCTTCCTCTGAAAGAAGCTATTTCTACTAGCTCGCCTACTCCATTTTGATCAATACTTACAAATGGATCTACATCAAAAATTTTATTATCAATATAATCGTTTAAAAATTTTCCTGAATCGTCCCGGCTTATTCCAAAAGTAGTTTGAGTTAAATCATTAGTTCCAAAGCTAAAAAAATCAGCATGTTTTGAAATATACTTTGCTTGTAAAGCAGCACGTGGTAATTCAATCATAGTACCAACTATATATTCAAGTTTTAATTTATTTTCTTTTTCTATTTCTTGAGCAATTTTATTAACTAAAGTTCTTAAAATTTTTAATTCAGACTCACTAGATACTAAAGGTATCATTATTTCTACAAAAGCTGCTTTTACTTTTTGTTTTTTTAATTCGACTATAGCTTCAAATATTGCTCTACATTGCATCTCATAAATCTCTGGAAAAGAAATACCAAGTCTACAGCCTCTATGCCCAAGCATGGGATTTTCCTCATGGAGCTCTGCAATTCTGTCTTTAACCTCTTTTGATGATAGATTTAAAGATCTTGCTACTTCATCTATGTCCTTGTCAGCTTTTGGTAAAAACTCATGAAGTGGTGGATCTAGTAATCTTACCGTAACAGGTAAGCCTGACATTACTTTAAATATTTTTTTAAAGTCTTCTTTTTGATGGGGAAGAAGTTTATCTAGCGCGCTACTTCTATCATCTTTTGATTTAGACAAAATCATTTGTCTAACAGATAAAATTCTTTCTTCATCAAAGAACATATGTTCTGTTCTACATAGGCCAATTCCTTCAGCTCCGAAATCTCTAGCTGTTTTGCTATCTGCCTCTGTTTCAGCGTTTGTTCTTACTTTTAATTTCCTAAACTCATCAGCCCATTTCATTATCGTAGAGAAGTATCCAGATATTTCTGGTTGAACAGTAGGAACTAATCCTTTCATTACTTTTCCACTTCCACCGTCGATAGTAATTATATCTCCCTCTTTAATAATTAGATTCCCAGCTTTAAATTGATTTAACTCATAATCAATTGTAATTTCACTTGATCCTGAAACACATGGTCTACCCATTCCTCGTGCTACCACCGCAGCATGACTAGTCATGCCGCCTCTTGCAGTAAGAATTCCTTTAGCTGCATGCATTCCATGTATATCCTCTGGTGAAGTTTCTAACCTCACTAATATTGTATCTTGCATCATCCCGTTTAATTTCTGTGCTTCATCAGCAGTGAAAACAACTTTACCACTTGCAGCTCCTGGAGATGCCGGTAATCCCGAAGCAATTACCTCTTTCTCAGCTTTTTCGTCTAAAGTAGGATGTAGTAAAGTATCTAAAGTATTTGGATCAATTCTTCTAATTGCTTCTTTTTTTGAAATTAATTTCTCTTTAACCATATCCACTGCAATTTTAATTGCAGCTTTAGCTGTTCTTTTTCCAGATCTTGTTTGCAACATCCAAAGTTTATTATTTTCAACTGTAAACTCAATGTCTTGCATATCTCTATAATGCCTTTCTAGCTTAAGGAATACCTTTGCAAGCTCTTTATAAACTTTGGGCATAGCCTCTTCCATTGAAGGATCTTTAGATCCTGAATTTTTTTTTGCTTTTTTAGTGATGTGTTGAGGAGTTCTAGTACCCGCTACAACATCTTCACCTTGTGCATTAATTAGAAATTCTCCAAAGAAAGAGTTTTCTCCTGTCGAAGGATTTCTTGTAAAAGCAACTCCTGTAGAACAACCATCACCCATATTTCCAAAAACCATAGCTTGGACATTAACAGCTGTTCCCCAATGATCAGGAATTTGATTTAGTTTTCTATAAGTTTTTGCTCTTTGACTATCCCAAGATAAAAATACAGCATTTATTGCTCCTAATAATTGCTCCTTTACATCTTGTGGAAAATTAATTTTTTTTTCTTTTTTTACTAATTCTTTAAAATTTAAAATTAAACCATCCCAATCACTCTCGTCTAGATCTGTGTCTAATAAAACTCCTTTAGTTAACTTATAATTATCAATTAGCTCTTCAAACAAATGTCCTTCTACTCCCAAAACTACATTGCTATACATTTGTATAAATCTTCTATAACAATCTTTGGCAAATCTTCCGTTAGATGTTTTCTTTTTCAATGACTCAACAGTTTTATCATTAAGACCAAGATTTAAAATTGTGTCCATCATGCCTGGCATTGAAATTCTAGCTCCTGATCTGACCGATACTAATAATGGATTTTTAAGATCACCGAATTTCTTTTTAGTTTTTTTTTCAATATTCTTCAGCTCTGACTCAATATTTTGTATTACTTTTTTAGGTAATTTTTTTTTATTTTTGTAAAATAAATCACAAACATCTGTTGTAATAGTAAATCCAGGAGGAACAGGCAGACCTAATCTACCCATTTCACCAAGGTTTGCTCCTTTTCCGCCTAAAACATTTCTTTTATTTTTTAATTTTTTGGCGGATTTATCATCAAAACTAAATATAATTTTTGCCATTATTGACTCTCTAATTTTGAAAAATCAATAAAGTTATCAAAAGTATTACAAAACATTTTTAATAACTCTAATCGATTATTTTTAATATCCTGATTTTCATCATTTACAACAACATTGTCAAAAAAATTATCTGTATACTCTTTAGTATCAGAAAGCTTTATCAACAAGCTTTCGTAATCTTTGTTATCATCTTTCACTGTAAAAGCTTTCCGTATCTCATTTATTTTTTCATGAAGTATTTTTTCTTCATTTTTTCTAAATAATACAGCATCGGGTCTTCCGGTGATTTCCTTTTCGGATTTATCTAAAATGTTTGAGGCTCTTTTATAAGAGCTGACTGCATTAAGACCAATCCCTTTATTTTTGTATTTATTCATTAAAATTGTTTTTGTATAAAGAGCTAAGAAATTATCTCCAGCATGTGAACTAATTGATGCCTCAATAATATCATTCTTAATATTTTTTAATTTTAAAACATTACGCATTCTTTCTTTGATAAATTCTAGAACTTCTTGTGCTGTTTTTTCGTTTTTAATTTCAACACCTTGTTCTTGATAAAGTCTTAAAGCATAATTAATTAAATCTCTTAGTTTAAATGATAATTTGTTTTCAATAATTATTCTTAATAATCCAATCGCGGCTCTTCTTAAAGCAAAAGGATCTTTTGAACTTGTTGGTTTTTCATTTATAACAAAAAAGCCAACTAATGTATCTATTTTATCTACTATTGAAATAGAATAGCTGAAAGGCTTTTTAGGTAAGACCGATGTAAGACCGATTGGTAAGTAATGATCGCTTACTGAATTAGCAATATCTTCGTCAAATCCTTGTGCTAATGCAAAATATTTTCCCATTACACCTTGAAGCTCTGGATATTCTCCAACTAAGTCTGAACATAAGTCAGATTTAGAAATAGAGGCTGCAATTTGAACTTTTTCTTTATTGATATTTAAATCGTCGGATAATAAGCCAGCCAACTGTCTTAATCTTTGTGTTTTGTCATAAACAGTTCCTAATTTTTCAAAGAAAGTTACTGATTTAAGATTAGCTATTTGTTTAATCAAATTTTTAGATCGATCTTTATCCCAAAAAAACTTGGCATCTGCTAGTCTTGCTTCTACAACTCTTTTGTTACCTTGAGTAATTAATTTTTTTTCATCTTTTTTATTGGCTACAACAAAAAAATAATTTGTTAATCGATTTCTACTATCAAAAATTGGAAAATATCTCTGATGTTTCTCTAAAGTAGAGATTATAATTTCTTTGGGTATTTCTAGATAGTCTTTACTAAAACTAATATGAAGCAGATTTGGGTCCTCCACAATGTTAACTACTTCTTCTAAAAGCTTTGGATTTTGGGTCACTTTATATTGTTTAGATTGAGTAAATGAAGTGATTTTTTTTATAATAATCTCTTCTCTTTCCTGATGATCAACGATTATTTTTCTACTTTTTAAAAAATTTATATAATCTTTAAAATCTTTTATTTTTTTAGTTTTTGTAATTAAGTCTTGTTCAATAATTACATTATCAGTAGTATCAAGATGTTCAAATTTGAACGATAATTTTTTATTGTTAAATTTTGCAAAAATTGACCTAAGTGGCCTGCCCCACATCAAATTATGGTCTGACCATTTCATTGATTTTTTCCAATTAATTGAACCTATCGCCTTTGGAAGAATTTTAATTAGTAAATCTTCAACTAAAATTGATTGAGATTCTGTTTTTATAAAATAAAATTTTCCTTTATCGGTATCTTTTTTTATTAAGTCTTTCTCATTGACATTTTTGGCTTTTATAAAACCTCGTAATACTTGATCGGGTGAATCTACTTTAGGTCCTTTGAGCTCTTTAGGCTCTATTTTAATTTTCTCAGCAAGATTTTTTATGAGCACCATTAGTCTTGTTGGTGAAGAGTAAACTAATAATTCTTTATACTTTATACTGTCTTCTTCAAAAGAGTTTTCAATAAATCGTTTTATTTGAGACCTTGCTGCTATTTGTAATTGTGGTGGAATTTCCTCACTATATAATTCCAATAAGAGTTCCGCCATAATTTAACTTTGTGAGCTTAGCCATAAGGCCCCGCAACCTTTTGCGAGCTCCCTAATCCTAGTAATATAACCAGTTCTTTCTGCAACACCAATCACGCCACGAGCATCTAACAAGTTAAAGATATGGCTTGCTTTTAAACATTGATCATAAGCTGGTAAAGAAAGTTTTTTTTCAAGTAAAGATTTACATTCATTTTCGGTATTTTCAAAACTCTTAAGTAAAGCCTTAGTGTTCGCAAACTCAAAATTATAAGCAGAGAATTCTTTTTCAGCTTGAAAAAAAACTTCTTTATATTTTACACCTTCATTATTCCAATCTAGATCAAAAACATTATTTTTTTCTTGAACAAACATACATAGCCTTTCAAGACCATAAGTAATTTCAACTGGAACAGGTTTACATTCTATACCTGTCATTTGTTGAAAATAAGTAAATTGGGTAATCTCCATTCCATCACACCAGACTTCCCATCCTAATCCTGCTGCCCCTAAGGTTGGACTTTCCCAATCATCTTCAACAAAACGGATGTCATGATTTTTAACATCTATACCAATAGCCGCTAAGCTTTTTAAATATGTTTGTTTAATGTTATTCGGGGATGGTTTAATAATTACTTGATATTGATAATAGTGTTGTAAACGATTTGGGTTTTCACCGTATCTGCCATCTGTTGGTCTTCTTGAAGGTTGAACATAAGCAGCTTTCCATGGTTTAGGGCCTAGAGATCTTAACGTAGTTGCAGGATGAAAAGTCCCGGCACCAACCTCTAAATCGTATGGTTGTAAAATTATACAGCCATTTCTTCCCCAAAATTTTTGAAGACTCATTATTATGTCTTGAAAAGAAAGAGAATTAATTTTTTTTTTAACTTTTTTTTTAGCTGGCATCTATAAACCAAATTTTTGCCACATCGATTTCTCTTCAATTAAATTAACTAGTTTTTCAACTGGGTCTTGAACAGATGAAGAAAGTTTTCTTGCAATAAAACCTTTAGGTTTTTCAAATGTTTTAATAATTACTTTTTCTCCAAATTTTTCTTTAAGCACTTGGTCAGCGTTTCCAATACCGTCAATAAGACCAAGCTTTAATGATGTTTTTCCAGTCCAAAATTCTCCAGTAAAAATATTATTTTTTTCGGGATCCTTTAGTTTTGACCCCCTGCTATTTTGGACAACTTTTATAAAGTCTTCATGTAATTCAAGTTGTATAGTTTTTAATCTTTTAATGTCCTCCTCTTTTTCTTCTTTAAATGGATCTAAAGTGCTTTTATTTTTTCCAGCTGTATAAACTCTTCTTTCAACTCCAATCTTTTGAATTAGGTCTTTAAAACCAAAGGATGCAGAAATTACTCCTATTGAACCAATGATTGAACTTGAGTTTGCATAAATTTCATCTCCCGCGCATGCAATAAAATATCCACCTGATGCTGCAACGTCTTCGGCAAATATAATAACTTTTACTTTATGTTTTTCAGCCAGCTGCCGTATATAACTGTATATTAAATGTGACTGAACTGGTGATCCACCAGGGGAATTGATTGAAATTGCAACATGAGAAATTTTTTTTACTGCAAAAGCTTTCTTCAAAACATCTCTCTGATTGGCTAATTCCATGCCTTGTTTAAATTTTCCCGCTGAACCTATGATGCCTGTAAGTCTGACATGCGGAACCACTTTTTTTTTCTTAAAAATTGAAAACATATTTTTGATGATTAATTATATTCTTATAACAGTAAAAAATTAAATTTTAATTAATAATTACGCTACTTATAGTTGAATTATGGGGTGCGTCACCACGGGTCCATTTAAAAATTTATTATTGGCTAAAAACAAATATAAACATTGTAAATGGGATCAGTTGTACCTCTAAAAAAATCGGTAAATTCTGCTTATCTAGAACTTAGGAACCTTCTTGGTGATAAATTACAAAAAGTTGAAAGTTTAATCCAAGAAAAATTAAGAAGTGATGTAAATCTAATTCAGAAGATGAGCAATCATCATTTGAGGTCAGGCGGCAAAAGATTAAGAGCACTCCTTACTTTAGAGTCTGCAAAATTAACAGGATATAAAGAAGATAAAAGAGATATAAATTTAGCTGCCTGTGTTGAATTAATACATTCTGCAACTCTTTTACATGATGACGTGATTGATGAAAGTGAATTAAGGAGAGGTGTAAAAACTACAAATTCTGTTTGGGGTAATCAATCATCTATTTTGGTAGGTGATTATTTGCTAAGTAGATGTTTTGAGATGATGGTTGAAGATGGTGATTTAGAAGTTTTAAAATTATTATCCTCTACATCCTCAAAAATAGCTCAGGGTGAGGTTCTTCAACTTCAACATAAAGGTGAGGCTGACCTGCTAGAGGAAACATACATAGATATAATCAATTTAAAAACAGCTTCACTTTTTTCTGCTGCAACTAAAACAGGAGCTTGTTTATCAGGAAGTAATGAAAAAGAAAAAAAAGCTTTAGAATCATACGGAAGAAACTTAGGGTTAGCTTTTCAAATTGCAGACGACGCCCTTGACTTTTATGCTAAAGAAAAATTATTTGGTAAAGAAATAGGTAAGGATTTTTTTGAAGGAAAAGTTACTCTTCCTATGATTATTATTTTTCAAAAAGGAAATAAAGAAGAAAAAAATTTTCTACATGAAATTATGAGAAAAGAAAAAAGAACTGAACAAGATTTTAGTAATACATTGTCTCTTATAAACAAATATAAAGCAGTTGAAGCTACTTTCAAAAAAGCAGAATACTTCGTAAACGTTTCTTATGATGCATTAGCAATTTTTCCTGATAACGAAGATAAAAAAATCTTACAAAATTTGACTAGCTTTAGTCTCAATAGATCTTTTTAAGGATAGAGAAGTTCTTTCTCCCAGCTACCATTTTTTTTTCTATAGTTTAATCTCTCGTGAATCCTGCCTTCGCCATCTAACCAAAATTCTATTTCTTCAGGTAACAATCTCCATCCAGACCAGTGGGGAGGTCTTGGTACATTTTTTTGATTAGGAAATTTTTTTTCAAATTGTTTTATTTTATTAGTAAATGTTTCTCTTTGGTCTAGAATTGCTGATTGTGAAGAAGCCCATGCGCTAATTCTATTTTTGTATGGTCGCGAGTTAAAATAATCGTCTGCCTCTTTAGTTGAAACTTCCTCTACTTTTCCTAAAGCTCTTACTTGACGTCTTAAACTTTTCCAATGAAAGCACATTGAGGCTTTTTGATTTTCTTTTAGTTCATTTCCTTTTTTGCTGTTAAAATTTGTATAAAAAACGAATCCTTTGTCGCTCAAACCTTTTAAAAGAACCATCCTTACATTTGGTTGATTATTTTTGTTTGAAGTTGCAATAGCAACAGCGTTCGGGTCATTAATTTCACTCTCCTCTGCCTTTGAAAACCATTTTTTGAACAATTCTATAGGATTATCTACATCTTCAAAGATAATATCTAAACCCAGTGAATTTTTGCCATTTTTTTGATTCATAATTTCTATAAAATAATTTATACATTAATTATCTATGTCTTTTAATACTTTTGGAAAAATTTTTAGGTTTACCACATGGGGAGAATCTCATGGGCCAGCAATTGGCTGTGTTATCGATGGTTGCCCCCCAAATATACCTATATCTGAGAAAGATATTCAAAGAGATATGGATAGAAGAAGGCCCGGGCAGTCAAAATTTACAACACAAAGAAAAGAATCGGATAAAGCTATAATTTTATCTGGAGTTTTTGAAGGAAAAACAACTGGCACACCAATATCTATCATAATACATAATGAAGACAAAAGATCTAGGGACTATGAAACAATAAAAAATAAATTCAGACCTGGTCATGCTGATTATACATATTTCAAAAAATACGGAATAAGAGATTTTAGAGGGGGTGGAAGACAATCTGCAAGAGAGACAGCTTGTAGAGTTGCAGCAGGTGCTGTGGCAAAAGTTGTATTAAAAAAAGTAATTGGACAAAAATTTAATGTAATAGGTGCTGTTACTCAGCTAGGGTTAATGTCATGCGATAAAACAAAGTGGAAAGATAGTGAGATAAGAAAAAATCCTTTTTTCTGCCCTGACAAAAATTCTGTTAAACTCTGGGAAAAATATCTTTTAGCTGTAAGAAAAGCTGGTTCTTCATGTGGTGCGATTATTGAATTAAGAGCGACTGGTGTTCCAGTTGGTTTAGGCGCTCCAATTTACTCAAAATTAGATACTGATATAGCTGCAGCTTTAATGAGTATTAATGCAGTAAAGGGAGTTAATATTGGAGCAGGTATGAACGCCGCTTTATTAAGTGGAGAGGAAAACTCCGATGAAATGAATAAAAGCTCAGGTAAAGTAAAATTTAAATCTAATCAAGCTGGGGGAATTTTAGGTGGAATTTCTTCAGGGCAGAGCATTGTAGCGTCTTTTGCTGTTAAACCTACATCATCAATTTTAACTAGTAGAAATACAATAGATAAAAAAGGTAAAAATACAAAAATTTCTGTTAAAGGAAGACATGATCCTTGTGTAGGCATAAGAGCTGTGCCGATAGGTGAAGCAATGGTTAATTGTGTTTTATTAGATCATTTTTTAATTAACAGAGCGCAATGCGGTTAGCTAGGTATCTTATTTTTATTTTTAGCTAAAATTACATTAGAGTTTAAAGTTTCTTCCACTTTTTTTATAATTGAAAGATTATCTAAACCAGCTACCTCGTACATTTTATCAGGGATATCTTGGTCAATAAAAATATCTGGTAAAATCATTGATCTAAATTTTAAGCCAGTATCAAAAACACCTCGTTCAGATAAAAGTTGCATAACATGTGATCCAAAGCCGCCCACTGAGCCTTCTTCTAATGTTATTAAAACCTCATGATTAGTCGCAACTTCCATAATTAATTTTTCGTCTAAAGGTTTAGCAAATCTTGCGTCTATTATTGTACAGTCGATACCTTTTAGAGAAAGTTGTTTTGCTGCCTTTTTACATTCTTCGAGCCTTGTGCCAAAATTTAGTAAAGCAACTTTTTTACCCTCTTTAATAATCCTTGCTTTTCCGATTACTAATTTTTCTTTTATTGAGGGTAGCTCCACTCCAATACCGTTTCCTCTAGGATACCTAAAAGCTGAGGGTCTATCATTAATTTCGACTGAAGTATTAATCATTTTTACAAGTTCTGCTTCATCACTTGCGGCCATTACTACAAAATTAGGTAAAGTAGATAAGTAAGTTATGTCAAAAGAACCTGCGTGTGTTGGTCCGTCTGCGCCAACAAGTCCTGCTCTATCTATTGCAAATCTTACAGGCAAAGATTGTAGAGCAACATCGTGAACTACTTGATCATAAGCTCTTTGTAAAAACGTAGAGTATATCGCTGCATAAGGTTTATATCCCTCGGTAGCTAATCCTGCTGCAAAAGTTACTGCATGTTGTTCTGCTATTCCCACATCAAATGTTCTATCTGGAAACTTTTTTTCAAATAAATTAAGTCCAGTACCTGATGGCATTGCGCCTGTTATCCCTACTATTTTTGTATCCTGTTCAGCATGTTTAATCAAAGTTTCTGCAAAAACTTTTGTATAAGATGGTTTATTTGATTTTGATTTCGACTGTTCTCCTGTCGAAATATTAAATTTTGATACACCATGATACTTATCGCCAGATTCCTCTGCTGGTTTGTAACCTTTTCCTTTTTGAGTTCTTACATGTATTAGTACTGGTCCTTGATGACTAGATTTTTTAACATTCTCAAATATTTGCACCAAGTTCTCTACATCGTGTCCGTCAATTGGCCCAATATAATAAAATCCTAACTCACTGAATAATGTACCTCCAGTAACCATATTTCTTAACATGTCTTCTGCTTTACCAGCTTTTTGACTAAATCTTTTTGAAAATGCAGAAATAATCATTTTGATAGTTTCTCTTAAACTAAAATATAGTTTTCCAGATAAGAGGTTAGCCAAATATTTGCTCATAGCTCCAACTGGTCTTGCTATTGACATATCATTATCATTCAAAACTACAATTAAATTTGACTTTAGTGCCCCTGCATTATTCATTGCCTCGTACGCCATTCCTGCGCTCATTGCTCCATCGCCTATTACTGCAATTACATTATTTCTATTATTAGATAATTTTTTTGCTACTGACATTCCTAGAGTAGATGAGATAGATGTTGAACTGTGAGCAGCACCAAACGGGTCATATTCGCTTTCTGATCTTTTTGTAAACCCGGATAATCCCCCACCCTTTCTCAAAGTTTTTATTCTATCCCTTCTTCCAGTTATAATTTTGTGCGGGTAACACTGATGGCTTACATCCCAAACAAGTTTATCTTTAGGAGTATCAAAAACATAGTGTAAGGCTACAGTAAGTTCTACTACTCCTAAACCAGCGCCAAGATGTCCGCCGGTTTCAGATACTACATCAATCAATTCATCTCTTAATTCATCGGAAATTTGTTTTAAATTTTCTTTTTTAAATCTTCTTAGATCAGATGGAAAATTTATTTGTTTTATTAATCTTGTCATTAAAAACTTCTTTCTAAAATAAATCTAACAGTTTTTTTTAACTCGTCTGCATTTTTTCCATGTTTTTTTAATTTAAGCAATATTTTTTTCTGTAATTTATCAGCATAATTGATTGTATTTTTATAACCAAGCAAATGAATTAAAGTCGATTTTCCTTTTTTTTTATCTTTTTTTATTGGTTTGCCTACTAATTTTTTTGAACCTTTGACGTCTAAAAAATCATCAGCTAATTGAAATAATAAGCCAATATCTTCTCCTAGTTTTCCATAGAAAATATTTGTCCTTTTGTTTTTTTTAGCGACTATAGCGACTGATTGAAAGCAAAAATTAAAAAGTTTGCCTGTCTTTTTCCTCTGCATATCTATTATTTGACTGATTTTTTTTCTTTTATTTTCAAATTTTAAATCTAACTCTTGCCCTCCAGCTATACCTGTATGACCAGAAAAATTTGATAAAAGTCGTATAATTTCATTTTTTTGATTATTATTTAGTAAATTTCTTTTATCAGAAATTATCTCAAATGCTAAAGTAAGTAATGAATTTCCTGCGAGTACTGCAGTGGCCTCGCCATATTTTTTATGAGTTGAAGGCTTTCCTCTCCTGTAAAAGTCATTGTCCATACAAGGGAGATCGTCATGTATCAAAGAGTAAGAATGAATACATTCGACAGCTGCGCAAATATGAATAAGTTTTTTTTCTTTGATCTTAAATAATCTTCCCACATCAAAAATTATCGTAGACCTTATTTTTTTACCTCCAGAAATTACCCCGTATTTCATAGGGGCTACTAATAAAGATTTTTTCTGACTATTGATAAAATTTATCAAAAATTTATCAACTTTTTTAGCGTTTCTTTTTAATTTTATATTTATCATTCAAGCAATTTTTAGGATTTAGATATCTCTTTAGATTTTATTTTAAATAGGTTTTCTACATGTTTGTTTAAGTAAATTAGTCTTTTATAAATATTTTCAGCACTTTTTAAATCAAAATTGTCACTCTCGAGTTTTATAAGAATTTCATTTATTTCATCTCGAGCCTCTTTTAATGATTTACTTTTGATTTCAGCTGGAATATTTTCCATTTTCATAAACTAAATAATAATTACATTATGAAAAACATCTATTCAAATATATATTCTTTCAACTCAAAGAGCCTTAAAAAAACAATAAAATCTTTAAAACAAGGTAATTTAGTGGGATTGCCAACAGAAACAGTTTATGGTTTAGCTGGAAATGCTTATTCAGGAAAGGCAGTAAAAAAGATTTTTAAATTAAAAAAAAGACCAAAAATCAACCCATTAATTGTTCATTATAATAATTTCAAAGATGCAAATAAAGATGTCATCCCAAATAAGAATTTCTATAAACTTTACAAAAAATTTTGCCCAGGGCCTTTAACTTTTATTTTAAAAAAAAATACAAAATCAAAAATCCACTCTATAGTAACAGCAAATCTTAATACTGTGGCAATAAGGTTTCCAAGTAATAGAATAATCAAAACAGTCCTTAAATTTTTAAATTTTCCTTTGGCCATGCCTAGTGCAAATATTTCGTCTGGCGTAAGTCCAGTTAGTGCAAATGACGTATTTGAAGATTTTAAAAAAAAATTAAAAATTATAATAAACGGCGGTAAACCTAAAATTGGTATTGAGTCAACTGTAATTGATTTGACAGGGAAGCCAAAAATACTCAGACCAGGGATAATAAGTTCAAGCGAAATTAAACCTTTTTTGAAAGTATCTTTAGCAAAAAAAAATTTTAAAATTAAATCTCCAGGTATGATGAAAAAACATTACTCGCCGGGAATACCAATCGTTTTTGTTGGTAAACCTTCTAAACCAAACCATGCCTATCTCGTATTTGGAAAAAAATTCAAAAAAAACCCTAATAATTTTAATTTAAGCAAAAATGCCAACTTGAAAGAAGCAGCAGCTAATTTATATAAAATATTAAGAAAAATTAAAAAAAGAGGTTTTAAAAAAATTTTTGTAGCGAAAATACCTAATCGAGGTTCGGGATTAGCTATTAATGATAGGCTAATAAGAGCATCAAAATAATGTTCATTAAAATTAAGAATTTAAGTAAAATTTATAATAAATACCTAGCGGTAGATAAAATTAACTTCCATTTAGAAAAAAATAAAACTATTGGGTTGTTGGGACCTAATGGTTGTGGAAAAACTACTACTATTGGAATGATGTTAGGACTTGTTACTCCATCAAGTGGTGAAATTTTAATTGAAAATAAAAATTTGAACTCTTTTGGAAGAGACGAGATATTAAAAAGATTTAATTTTGCTTCTCCCTACGTTGAGTTACCGAAAAAATTAACAGTAAGACAAAACCTTGAAATTTATGGAAGGTTATACGGAATTAAAGATTTAAAAAAAAGAATAAATGAAATTTCAAATGACTTAGAGATAAAAGAATTTTTTGAAAGAAAGACTGGAGAACTTTCATCAGGCCAAAAAAATAGAGTTTCTCTTGCTAAATCTTTAATTAACAAACCAGAAATTCTACTTCTTGATGAACCAACAGCAAGTTTGGATCCAGATATAGGTGATTTCATAAGAGGCTACATTCAGGAATATAAGTCAAAAAATAAAGTAACAGTTTTACTAGCTTCCCATAATATGAATGAGGTAGAGAGACTTTGCGATAGCATTATAATGATGAGAAAAGGTAAAATTATAGACAAAGGAACTTGTAATAATTTAATAGAAAAACACGGTAGAAATAATTTAGAGGAAACTTTTTTAAAATTAGCGAGGAGCAAAGATGAATTTTAATAAGATTTATGCTCTAGGTTTAAGGCATCTTTATTTGGTAATGAATTCATTTCCAAGAGTTTTGGATTTAATATACTGGCCTACTGTTCAAATTTTTTTGTGGGGATTTATATCAAAGTTTTTTACACTTAACTCTGAATATTACAACAATACTGTTGGTGTGATACTTACTGCAGCAATTTTATATGATTTTCTCTTTAGGGCTAGTATAAGTTTTAATATGATGTTTCTTGAGGAAATATGGAGTAGAAATTTTACGAATTTATTTATAGCTCCTATTAAAATAAGAGAAATAATAGCTGCTCTGACTTTAACAGCAATTATAAGAACACTGATTGGATTAGTGCCTGCAGTAATTATAGCAATACCTCTTTTCGGTGTTTCTGTACTACACCTTGGATTGCCATTAATATTTTTACTGATTGGATTATATCTTTTTGGTATTACCTTAGGTCTATTAGTAACTTCAGGTCTACTAAGATATGGTCCTTCTTTTGAAAATATTGCTTGGGCAAGTTTGTTTTTCTTAGCTCCATTAGGGTGTATTTATTATCCTATAGATATTTTACCAGATTTCCTACAAATTATTGCAAAGGGTCTTCCTTTAGTTCACATTTTTGAAGAAATGCGAAATATTTTAATAAATAATTCAGTAAACTACTTTAATATTTTTAAATCTATTTCCATATCTGTAGTATATTTTATTTTTGGTGTTATAGTTTTTTACTTTTCATATTTTGGTGCAAAAAAAAGAGGAACCTTAATTAATATGGGTGAATAAATAATGAATTTAAAAATCGATAATATAAAAAAACTTGAGAGCCCTCCTAAAATTATCAAAAATATTTTTGACAAAGATGAAATAATTAGTTTTTTAAATCTATACAAAAATTTACCTGTTACAATACATAATAAAAAACAAAATGTTATAAAAAAGAGATGGTTGCAAGGGTATGACTCTAAATTAGAAACGATTTTTTGTAATAGATTAAAAAAAGAAATTGGAAATTTCCAAATGGATAATCTAAAAGATGAAAATGGTAAAGATATTTTTGGATTAATTCAAGAAAGCTATAACCCTATTGGATTGCATGTGGATGCAGGATTTGAACTAAATAGTCAAATTTATAAACAAACTTTAATTCCACTCTCCTCTGTTGGAAGCACTGTAATTTTTAAAAATAGATTTTATGATGGCTCGACAAGTTTTACACAAGATCCAGAGGAATTAAAAAAAAAAGATTTAAAATATGGCCAAAACAAAAGATCAGATATCCATTTAAAATTATATGGGGATAAACCTTTTGATACTGAAATACATAAAAAATATTTACAACACGAAAGGATTGAAAATTTAAAAGGTTTAGAAGTAGAATTAATTTATGAATGGGAAGTGGGTTCAATGTTAATATTTGATAGAAGTCATCTGCATTGCTCATCCTCTGTAATTGAAGGAAAAAAAATAGGTATTGCAACTTTTACAAAAAGATAATTTTAAACTTAATGTTAAAGAAAAAATTATTAAAAATATCAAGAAGTATAATAAAAATTTTCTTGCCATTAATTTTTAAAATTTTAATAAAATTTAAAATCAACAGAAGGGTTATAAGTTATCTCCAAGATAAAAGCTATTTTGGGAATCAAAAGTATGACTTTTCAGGTATAATACGTAAACTTTTAAAGTCAGAAAAATTAATAGCTTTAGATGTTGGGGCTCAGGGAGGTTTTAATTCAGATAATTTCTTCTCAAAAAAATATAATATTTTTTTTGAACCTATTTTAGTTGAGCCTATTAACTCTGAGGCTAAAAAGCTAAATGACAATAAGTTTGTAATTGATAACGCTCTTTGGAGCTCAAAAGTTAAAAAAGATATCTTTATTTTAGATAATAGACTTGGCAGTTCATCAATGTTTGAACCTGATGTCGGCAAGTTTGACATGCATGACATAAATATTAATGAATTTGATAATTTTAAAGTTACGCGAACTATAAAAGTAGATTGTGATACTATAGATAATTCATTAAAAAAACTAGAATTTAAAAGTTTAGATTATCTTAAGATTGATACGCAGGGATCTGAACTTGAAATTTTAAAAGGAATAGGTAGTTATCGCCCACAATTAATTAAAATTGAAGCTCATATTTACTCAATGTATAAAGGTGTCCCTGAGTGGAATAAATTAGTAAATTATTTATATGAAATGAACTACTTAATAATTGACTGGAAGGGAATTGGAAGACATAAATCTAGAATGCCAGCAGAAATGGAAATGATATTTATTCCAAACTTTTATACTAAAGAGGGTGAAAAAAAGATAAGAGAAAATCAAGAAAAATTTATCTCTTTATTATTAATTTTTGGGCAATTAAATATTCTAAAATTAATAATGAAAAGATTAAAAATTCATATGAACAGTTTAGATAAGTTTGAAGATTTATATTTTAATTAATGGCAATATACGACTGTTTTCAATATTTTAATGAGGATCATATAGTTGATTTACGTATGAATATTCTTAATGAGCATGTAGACTATTTCATAATTTCGGAGTCAAATAAAACACACCAAGGCAAAGATAAAAAAATTAATTTTAATATAAATAATTTTTCAAAATTTAAGGACAAGATAATTTTTATTGTTGCAGAATATAGTCAAGAAATAAATTTCAAAAATCATACTGGTGGAGAGTCACCAATTGAGCAACATCAGAGAAACTCTTTAGTAAAAGGTTTGAAAAATGCGCAACCAGATGACATTATAATTTTGTCAGACTCGGATGAAATACCTGACTTAAGTAAATTAGGCGAAATTAAAAAAGGTAAAAAGTTTATAGCTTTTTCACAAAAAATGTTTATGTATAAACTAAACCTTCAAAACATTAATGAGAGCAATTGGATTGGATCAAAAATTACAAAAAAAAAATATTTAAAAAATATGCAATCTCTCAGAGACTTAAAATTTAAAGACTATCCTTTTTGGAGATTTGATAAAAAAGAGCTTCAAATTATTAAAGGGGGATGGCACTTTTCTTTTTTACAAGCGCCTGATCAAATATTGGAAAAGATAAAATCATTCTCTCATGGAGAATTTAATAATAATGATATTGATATAAAAAAAATTGAGGAAAAAATTATAAATAATAAAGACATTTTTGACAGGAATAATGTTCTTAGAAAAGTAAATTTAGATGAGACTTTTCCAAGTTATGTTTTAGAAAATAAAGATGAGTTTTTAAAGTGGATAATTTAGCTTGGTGCGCCGGATAGGAGTCGAACCCATAACCTCCGGAGCCGAAATCCGGCGCTCTATCCAGTTGAAGCTACCGGCGCATTATTAAGACTTTAAATTAATTTATGAATAATACAATAAAATTTTTAGTTAAGAATAATGATAATGGTGAAAGAGCTGACATTTTTTTATCAAAAAAAGTTAAAAATTTAACTCGATCTTTCTTAAAAAAACTCATTAAAAAAAATTTACTCAAAGTTAATGATAAAATAATTAATTCACCCTCAATTAAATTAAAAAAAAATGATAATGTTGAAATAACAGTAATTTATAATCAGGAACAAAAGTTAACTCCTAAAAATATTAAAATAAATGTCACCTATGAAGATAAAGACATTTTAATAATTAATAAACAAAAAGGACTCGTAGTACATCCGGGCGCTGGAAACTCTAAAGATACTCTAGCAAATGCTTTAGCTTATAAATATAAAAATAATTTATCTAATATAAACGGAAAATTGAGACCTGGCATAATTCATAGGATCGATAAAGATACAAGTGGGTTGCTAGTTGTGGCAAAAAATAATACCTCCCATTCGATACTAGGAAAACAGTTTAGTGAACATACTATTAAAAGAAAATATAAATGTTTAGTTTGGGGTATCTTAAGGCCGCTTAATGGAAAAATTGATACATTAATTTCTAGAAGCAAAAGAAATAGACAACTTATGACTGTAAATGAGATATCTGGAAAGAGGGCTATTACAAATTATAAAACTATCAGGACTTTTTTTAAAAAAGATATTCCTAAAATAAGTTTAATGGAATGTGAATTAGAAACCGGAAGAACGCATCAAATAAGAGTTCATTTAAATTATAAAGGTATTTCAATAATAGGGGATAAACAGTATGGAAAGAGGATGTTAAAATTTAAAAAGATAAATAAAGAATTGTCTACTTTATTAAAAAATCTTCAAGGCCAGTTGCTGCATGCCGAAACTTTAGAGTTTATTCATCCAACTAAAAACAAATGGATTAAATTTAAATCTGAATTACCAGAGGACTTTAAAAAAATGCTTAGTTTCCTAAATAATGTTGATAGTTGAAATTACTAAAATGATGTATAAATCCATGTAATGAGTGATAAAAAATATTTAAGTAATTTTCCTGTTCCTTCAACTGGAGGACTATCGATATATCTAGCTCAAATAAAAAAATTTCCAATGTTAGACGCTGAAGAGGAGTATATGTTGGCTAAAAATTGGAGAGAAAATGGTAATCTTCAGTCAGCTCATAAACTTGTTACCAGTCATTTAAGATTAGTAGCAAAAATTGCAATGGGTTACCGCGGCTATGGTTTGCCAGTAAACGAGCTTATATCAGAGGGAAATATTGGATTAATGCAAGCAGTTAAAAAATTCGATCCTGATAAAGGTTTTAGGTTGGCAACATATGCAATGTGGTGGATAAAAGCAGCTATTCAAGAGTATGTTTTAAGATCATGGAGTTTAGTAAAAATGGGTACAACCACTGCTCAAAAAAAATTATTTTTTAATTTAAGAAAAATTAAAAATCAGATAGCGCCAGATCAAGATGGGGATTTAAGGGATGAACAGATCAAAGAAATATCCAAAAGGCTAGATGTGGACTCAGATGAAGTTATAAATATGAATAGAAGAATGATGGGTCAAGAAAAATCTCTAAATGATCCTATCAAAAGTGGTGAAGTGGATGAATGGCAAGATTGGTTAGTAGACGAAAGTTTAGATCAAGAGCTTCTTATCTCACAAAAGCAAGAGTATGATGATAAAAAGGAATTATTAAAAAGTGCAATGAATATACTCAATGAGAGAGAAAAGGAGATTATAACCGCAAGAAGATTATCTGAAACTCCTACCACATTAGAAGATTTAAGTAAAAAATATAAAATTAGTAGAGAGAGAATAAGGCAAATTGAAACAAAGGCTTTCGAAAAATTACAAAAATCTATGATAAATGCAAACAAGTCCAAGAATTTACTGCCAGCAAATTAAATCTTGAAGGGGTCCTCGATTAAAATTGTGTCGTCTCTCTCCGGACTTGTCGAAATACTCGAGATTTTGGCGCCTATAAAATCTTCTAAAGCATAAATATACTTTTTTGCATTTTCAGGTAAATCCTTAATATTTCTTATTCCTTGAGTTTTAGATTTCCAACCAGGGTAAACTTTATAAATTGGTTTTATATTGAATTGATCCTCTGATGCTGCGGGCAAATAATCAATTTTTTTACCATTAAGGTCATAAGCAATACAAATTTTTATTTCCTCCAGTTCATCTAAAACATCTAGTTTGGTCAAAGCAATACCATTAATTCCTGAAATTTTTATTGATTGACGCACCAAAACTCCATCAAACCATCCGCACCTTCTTTTCCTAGCAGTTACTGTGCCAAATTCCTTTCCTCTTTTACCAAGAGACTCACCAATTTTATTTTTTAACTCCGTTGGGAAAGGACCACTTCCTACCCTAGTTGTGTAAGCTTTCGTGATACCCAAAATATAACCAATCTTATCAGGGCCTGTACCAGACCCAGTAGCAGCCGTAGCTGGAACAGTATTTGAGGATGTTACAAATGGATATGTTCCATGATCAACGTCTAATAAAATACCTTGAGCACCTTCAAATAAAATTTTTTTTCTTTCCTTTTTAAAATTGTCAAGCTTAAGCCAAATTGGTTTAGCAAATTTTAAAATATCTGGTCCAATTTTTAACAATTTTTTTTTTAGTTCATCTTTTTTAAAAATTTTTTTTTTTAGTCCTTTTCTTATGGCATTGTGATGCAATAAAACATTTTTTAATCTACTATCTAAGTTGCTTTCAGACCTTAAATCCATAACTCTAATTGATCTTCTGCCAACTTTATCCTCGTAACACGGACCAATGCCTCTTCTTGTAGTTCCAATTTTTCCCTTTCCTGCTGCGTCTTCCCTTATTTCATCCATTTCTTGGTGAAAAGGTAAAATGAGTGATGCTGACTCTGAAATCATGAAGTTTTCGGGAGTAACATCTACTCCCTGTTTTTTTATTTCTTTTATTTCATCCAGAAGCGCCCAGGGGTCAATCACAACCCCATTCCCTAAAATAGAAATTTTCCCACTTCTAACTATTCCAGATGGCAAAAGTCTTAATTTAAATACTTTTTTATCTATTACTAATGTATGGCCTGCATTGTGCCCCCCTTGAAATCTAACAACTACATCAGCTTCGCTAGAGAGCCAATCTACGATTTTACCTTTGCCCTCGTCTCCCCATTGTGAACCAACTACAACTACATTTTTCATTATTTAAATATGTTCTCTAGTTTTATCGAATTAAGATGATTTATTGGACCATGTCCTTTCCCATAATTATGTGTAGACCTTATAGCTTGGTTAACATATTTAATTCCTAACTCACAAGATTTGTTTAAAGGTTTTCCACATGATAAAAATGTTGCTATGGCTGAGGATAAAGTGCATCCAGTTCCATGAGTATTTTGGGTTTTAATTTTTTTATTTTTGTAAATTTTAATACCTTTTTTGGTAAAAAGAACGTCTTCGATATTCTCTGTTTTGGTATGACCACCTTTTATTAAAACATTTTTTACTCCAAGCTTTAGCAATATTTTAGCAGACTTAATCATATCAGAGGTATTTTTAATTCTGGTTTCAGTTAAAATTTCTGCTTCAGGGATATTTGGTGTTAATAAAAAAGTTTTATTGAAAAGTTTTTTTTTAAGAGTTTTTATTGCAGAGTTATTAATAAGTTTAGTCCCCCCCTTGGCTATCATAACTGGGTCTAGAATTATTTTTTTTAAATTTACTTTGTTTAATACTTTACTAACTGAATTTATCACTCTTGAAGAGTGAAGCATGCCAATCTTTATAGCGTCAGGTTTTATGTCTTTACAAGTAAAAAAAATTTGCTTTTCAATTTCTTTTGGATTTATCGGAAGCACAGAAAAAACCCCAGTAGTGTTTTGAGAAGTTATTGTTGTGATAGCTGTCATCGCATAGCTCCCCAATGAAGTCACAGTCTTAATATCTGCTTGAATACCAGCACCACCTGATGAATCGGAACCAGCGATGATTAAAATTTTTGATTTTGGCTTCAATTTATTTGATTTTTTTTTTTATTAATTTTATACACTTTGTAATAAGGCTTTTGTCATTTGACTCAGCCATAATTCTTATTTTTGGCTCAGTACCTGATTTTCTTACTAGAATTCTTCCTTTGTTACCCATTAATTTATTTGCTTTTTTAATAGCTATCTTACATTCAGATTTATCAACTATTCTTTTATCTTTGACCACAATATTTTCCAGAACTTGGGGTAAAGGTTTAAAAACATTTAATAATTTACTAGCTTTTTTGTTTTTTCTCAAAGAAAATAAAACCTCTAGAGCAACAAGCAAACCATCTCCAGTTGTTGCAAATTTACCAAGAATTATATGTCCAGATTGTTCTCCACCTAAATTAAAATTCATTTTTTTCATTTTTTCTTTTACATATCTATCTCCAACTTTAGATCTAATAAAATTTATCTTTTCTTTTTTTAAAAATCTTTCCAGACCATAGTTAGACATTAAAGTGCCAACTACGCCACCTTTAAGAATATTTTTTGTTTTCCATCTTTTTGCAAGCATTGCGATAATTTGATCTCCATCTATTATTTTCCCATTTTCATCACACATAATTACTCTATCTGCGTCTCCATCAAACGATATTCCTACATGTGCCTTAGTTTTTTTTACTTCATATTGAATCTTCCATGGATGAGTTGATCCACATTTATAATTTATATTTAAACCATTAGGATCAATTCCAATAGTCGAAACCTTCGCGCCCAGATCTTTTAAAAGTTTCGGGGCCGCCTTGTAGCAAGCTCCATTAGCACAATCTAGAACTATTTTAATACCTTTCAAATTAAAACTTTTTGGGAAATTTTTCTTAAGTATCGCAATATATTTTTCATTTCCATCTTCTAACCTCTTTACTCTTCCTAATAATCTTGGATTTGTAAGTTGCTTAGTATTTTTAGCGTCTATAAGTTTCTCTATTCTTTTCTCAATTTTGTCCGACAACTTCATTCCATCTGGACCAAAAAGTTTAAGGCCATTATCATAAAAAGGGTTATGGGATGCTGTAATCATAATACCCATATTTGCTTTCATTGATTTTGTTAACATGGCAAGTCCATTTGTGGGTAATGGCCCTAATGTAAATACATTCATACCTCCTGAAACTAAGCCAGATACTAATGCAGGCTCTAAAGTATAACCAGAGAGCCTAGTATCTTTTGCGATAATTGCAATTTGCCTATTTTTTTTTTGATTTTTAAAATATGTGCCTGATGCTAAACCAAACTTAAAAAACTTTTCACCTGTAATATTTCCACTATTGACGGTTCCTCTAATGCCATCTGTTCCAAAATATTTATTTTTATTCATTTACTATTTTATTAAATACTAAAATACCTTGTTTAACCTCTCTTACGTTGTGCACCCTGAATACCTGAACTCCTTGTAATAATAAATAAAGAATTGATGCCAAAGTCCCTCCAATTCTTTCCTTGCTATCATATATATCTGATATTTGACTTATAAACCTTTTTCTTGATGTTCCGATTAAAATCGGAAAACCAAGGCTATGAAACAAAGAAATTTTAGAAATTAAACTCAAATTATGTTTCAAAGTTTTACCGAAACCGATACCTGGGTCTAATATTATATTACGTCCTCTAAGCTTTTTTTGTAAATTATTCTCAAAAAAATCATATATGTCTAGTAAAACATTTTTATATTTTGGATTTTTTTGCATTGTATTTGGAGTGCCTTGCATATGATGAAGAACTTTTGAAGTTTTAAATTTACTTATTTTTTTAATTGCATTTTTATCAAAATTAAAACCAGAAACATCATTAATTAGGTCAACTCCATATTTAATTCCTTCGATCATTACATCAGATTTTCTTGTGTCAAGGGACAAGCAAATTTTTTTAAATTTTCTTTTAAATTTTTTTAAAACATATGACAATCTTTTTAACTCAATTTTACTATTTATTGTCTTTGATCCTGGACGTGTAGATTCTCCTCCTATATCTATTATGTTTGCTCCTGAATTAATCATATTTTCTATTTGTTTAAACGATTTTTTTTTACTAATAAATTTTCCCCCATCAGAAAAGCTATCTGGAGTTAAATTTAATATACCCATAATACATGGTTGAGAAAAATTTAAATATTTTAGAAAATTTTTTCTTTTAGTTGAAATTATTTTTAAATCGCACTTTATTTTTTTTTGTAAGTCTTTACTTAATTTTTTAACGTTTTTTAAATTTATGTACTTACTTCTTATATTATCATCTTTTCTTATAAACAATTCAATTTTGTCAAAAGCAATATTTTTATTTCCACAAAGCGGTAAAGCTTTTTTTTGTTTTATTAAATGTTTGGCTTGCGTGCCATAGTAAAAATTACACGCACGAGTGTAATATTTTATCATGGTTTTTACCTATCCTATTATATAGCTGGTTTTGGCTTAAGTCCCAATGATCCTAGAGCAGATGAGGCTTTGCCATCATCATTTTCATCTTCTTTAAAAGACCTTGTTGGTTTTATATCTTTAAGTATAAGATCTCTAATCTCATCTCCAGATAAAGTTTCGTAAATTAACAATGCCTTAGCGATCTTGTGCAGATCGTCTAATTTATCGGTAAGAACTTTTCTTGCTCTCTCGTAACCTTTATCTACAATTTTTTTTACTTCTGCATCTATTTTTTTTGCTGTTTCTTCAGAAACATTTTGCTGTCTTGTAACTGATCTTCCAAGAAAAACTTCCTCCTCATTTTCTCCATAAGCTATTGTACCAAGTTCTGAAGTCATGCCGTATTTGGTAACCATATTCTTGGCCATTTTAGTCACCATTTCTATATCTGAAGAGGCTCCAGATGTTACTTTATCGTGACCAAAGATTATTTCTTCGGCAATCCTTCCTCCCATTGCAACAGCTATATCAGCGTGCATTTTTTCCCTCGAAACTGACAACTGGTCTCTTTCGGGTAATCTCATTACCATACCAAGTGCTCTTCCTCTTGGAATTATTGTAGCTTTGTGAATAGGATCAGACGCTTTTTCATTTAGTGCAACGATCGCATGACCTCCCTCATGGTATGCAGTAAGTTTTTTCTCATCTTCTGACATTACCATTGACCTTCTCTCGGCCCCCATCATCACTTTATCTTTTGCTTCTTCAATATCCGACATTGTAACAACTCTTTTATTTTTTCTAGCTGCTAAAAGTGCTGACTCGTTAATTAAATTTGCTAGGTCTGCGCCAGAAAAACCTGGAGTTCCTCTAGCTATTGTTCTTAGTTTAACATCTGGACCAATATTTATCTTTTTAACATGTACTTTAAGAATTGCTTCCCTACCTATAATATCTGGATTCCCTACAACAACTTGACGATCAAATCTTCCTGGTCTCAAAAGAGCTGGGTCTAAAACATCAGGTCTGTTGGTTGCTGCAATCAAAATAATGCCCTCATTGGTATCAAATCCATCCATCTCAACTAATAATTGGTTAAGAGTTTGTTCTCTCTCATCATTTCCTCCGCCTAAGCCTGCCCCTCTGCTTCTCCCAACAGCATCAATTTCATCAATAAAAATAATACACGGAGAATGTTTTTTCCCTTGTTCAAACATATCTCTAACTCTTGAAGCCCCAACCCCAACAAACATTTCAACAAAGTCTGAACCTGAAATAGAAAAAAATGGAACATTTGCTTCTCCGGCTATAGCTTTCGCCAATAATGTTTTACCTGTTCCTGGAGGCCCAATTAATAAAGCTCCTTTAGGAATTTTACCTCCTAATCGACTAAATTTTTTTGGATCTTTTAAAAACTCTACTATTTCTTCTACTTCCTCTTTAGCTTCCTCAACTCCAGCTACATCGTTAAATGTCACTTTGCCTTGAGCTTCATTTAATAACTTAGCTTTAGACCTTCCAAAGCCCATAGCACCGCCTTTACCTCCTTGCATTTGACGCATAAAAAATATCCATACGCCAATTAATAAGAGCATAGGGAACCAAGATAAAAGAATTCCTAGCAACGATGGCATTTTATCTTCTTGTGGTGAAGCTACAATACTTACACCTTTTTCTGAAAGCTTATCAACTAATTCAGGGTAATTAGGTGAGTATGTACTAAAATTTTTACCATTTGCCATAACTCCGGAAATATTGTTGCCTTGAATTTTAACCTCTACAACTCGGCCAGCCTCAACTTCGCTCAAAAAGTTTGAAAATGGAAGTGAGTTTTTCTCTAAATTTGCTCTATTTGGATCTTGAAACATATTAAACAGACCTACTGACAATAGGACTATTACGACCCACATTATTAAGTTCTTTAAATTCATAGTTTTTAAATAATCATTAATTTAATATAAACAAGTATATTTTAAATGTAATTCGGTTGTAAATAAGACAAAATATATCCAAAATTATGAGAATTTAGTGCTATTTTTCTTTTTTAAGGCACAAATTACCTTTTTTTACAAAAAAAACACATTTACCAAGTGATGATTTCTTGAAACCTTTTTTTTCGATTCTGTTTATTAAAGAAACTACTTTTTTAGCTCTCAAATTGTAATAATTCTTTTTAAGATCTTTAATACATTTGTTGATTAATCCTATTTTAATTTCGTTGTTGTACGTTTTAAATCTTTTAAAATTAATAAAAATTTCCCCTTTGTTTTTTTTTATGCTTTCTTTAAATATTCTCTTAAAGTAATTATCTAAAGTAGCTTTACTCGATGCTAAATTATTTATCGATTTAATTATTTGATCGTAATTGATGCCGCTATTGTGAAGAGGTCTTCTTAAACTTCTAATTTTTGACCTTAAGTATTTCTTATTCTTATTTGATGGATCCTTAACATAGGTGCCAAATACTACTTTTGAAATTTTGATTAAATCTTTTTTTTTAACATCTAGCAAGGGCCTTAAAAGTTTAATTTTTCTAGTGATATTGCTAATTTGTTCCATAGAAGATAAACCGGTTAGACCACTCCCTCTTGATAGCCTTATTAAGAATGTTTCTACTTGATCTTCTAAATTATGCGCAGTTAATATGACTTTAATATTCTTTTTCAAACAAAATTTTTTTAATATTTCATATCTTTTTTTTCTTGCCTGGTTTTGAATATCTTTAATGATCTTCTCTTTTATTGTTAAAATGGAAAGATTGATCTTATGTTTTTTAAGTAATTTTTTTGTTTTTTTTGCCTCTTCGGCAGACTCAGTTCTTATATTATGATTAACAAGTGCAAAATAAAATTTTGCCTTTTTTTCTAAATTATATGCTCTAGCTAAAGCTGCAAGGGCCAAACTATCTGGTCCTCCTGATATTGCTAATAAAAATCTTTTATTTTTAATTTTATCTATTTTTTTTTTAAAATTAAGATAAATATTAAGTAATTCTTTATTATTCTTAAAGGTACTTTTAAGATTTACATTTGAATTTTTTTTGCTCATACTGAGCTTTTTGTAACACAGACTTGCTTGCTTTTGGGTATTCTTTTTTTAATCCAGAGATCATTTTACATCCCTGGTCTTTTTCACCAAGTTGAACCATAGTGATACCAAGTTTTAAAAGATTATCTGGAGCTTTTTTACTTTTTGGATAATTTTGATAGCCATCCAAATATGCTGTTGCAGCATCAGAATACAATTGCCTAATTCTAAAAGTTTCACCGTACCAGTACTGAGCGCTTCCAGCTAAGTCGTGATCTTTATTTTTATCTATAAATTCTCTAAGAGCAAATTCTGCAGTCTCATAATCACCAACCTTCATAAAACTAACAGCAAACTCATATTGCTCTTTAGTTGGTTTATTCGGTAATAATGATTCTTTCTTTTCTGGTTTCTCAGTTATAACAGTTTGAGCACTCTCAACAGAATTGATAGTTTGTTGTGTCGGTAAATTAGAAGTTTGATAGCCCGGGTTAGCACCGAAGTCTTGTGGTTTACTTGTACCTGGTAAACTGGCTTTATCCTGTTTTTTGATTGTTGATACTCCGCCCTCTAAATCAGAAAATCTTAATTGAGTATCTGATTGAATTTTAGTAACTCTTGAAGATAGCTTATCTAATTTAAAATTCACTTCTTCAAACTTATTTGTGAGTTGTCTAAATTGATCTTCTATTTCATTTAGTTTTAAAAGATGTTTTGTAAGAACATCTTCACTTAAACCATCAGATTTTAAAGAGCTTGCATTAACAGAAGTTGATATATTTGATTTTTGATAAACTGCTTTTTCTAAAGTTTTAATATCTTTAGTAATTACTTGAATTTGATCAGATATAGATTTTAAATAAATTTCTTCTTCTTCAGCGGACAAAAATGAAAACATAATCAAAGAAGTAGCTAAAACTATAATTTTTAAAAACCTAAGTTTTCTAAACATGATTCTTTTTATTTCTATAAAATGGCAAAAAAAAGACCCTTTAATTTCTATAATTAAAGGGTCTTTAAAATTAAATTAAGTTTAATTAACTTTTACAGTAACAGATCTTCTGTTTTGCGACCAGGCAATTGGTGATGATTTTGGATTTACTGGCTTTTCTTTCCCGTAACTGATTACCGAAATCCTTTTACCAGATATTCCATAAGTCATCAGATAATCTTTTGCAGCATTCGCTCTTCTTTCGCCAAGCGCTAAGTTATATTCTCTAGTTCCTCTTTCATCTGCATGGCCTTCAATTGTAACATTTAGATTTTTGTTTTTCCTTAAAAATGTAGCTTGCTTTCTTAAAGTAGCTCTCGAAGCAGATGTTAAAGAAGATTTATTAGTAGCGAAAAATACTCTGTCAGGAACACCGGAAGCTAAATATTCAACAGTTTCTTTTCCAGTATAGACATCTCCGTCTATGTCGCCTGTTTTCTTAGCAGTTGAACAGGCGCTAAGAATTAATGTCGTAAAAAATATCAATAATATGTTTTTTAAATTCTTTTCTAATTTCATTTTTTCCCCTAGGTTTAATGTGTTTATTTCAAATTATTTGAAGTTATTCAAGTATATTTTACATAATTTTCAACCTCACTTAGATAATAATGAAGACCAAGATGGGTCTGAAGCATCAGTTTTAGTAGGTAGTTTCCTTTCGTTATAGCCTGTTATATCTATTGACCATAATTTTGCAGAAAATCCTTTACCTTTATCACCTGCTTTTGTTTCTCGATAAAATACTAGCACTCTACCATTTGGGGACCACGATGGGGCCTCCTGATAGTAATTCTCTGTCAATAGTCTTTCTCCAGTTCCATCAGTTCTCATCACTCCAATAAAAAATTTACCTTTATGCATTTTTGTGAACGCTATTAAATCTCCTCTTGGTGACCAGACTGGAGTTCCGTATATTCCTTTCCCAAAAGTAATTCTTTTAACATTGCTTCCATCACTTCTCATTACATAAATTTGTTGTAAACCGCTTCTATCTGAATTGAACGCTATAAATTTTCCGTCAGGTGAAAAAGACGGTGAAGTATCAATCGAAGAATGCTCTGTAATTCTTTCTACTAATCGTGAGTCTAGTTCCATTGTATATATGTCTGAATTTCCATCTTTTGCAAAACTCATTATTATTTTTTTTCCATCTGGAGAAAATCTCGGTGCAAAGGTCATCCCTGGAAAATTGCCAACTATTTCTTGCGTGCCTGTTTCAATATCTAATAAATATACACGCGGCATGTTTCTAAAGTAGGACATATAAGTTACCATTTGATTTGTTGGGTTAAACCTAGGTGTCAAAACTAATTCATTACCTAAAGTAAGATATTTAGTATTTTTACCATCTTGATCCATTATAGCTAATTTTTTTACTCTTTGATTTTTGGGTCCACTTTCAGCTACATAAATTATTCTAGTATCAAAATATCCTTCTTCTCCTGTTAATCTTTCATATATTTTATCAGAGATTATGTGAGCTACTCTTCTCCAATTAGAAGGTGTGGTAGTAAAAGCTAACGCAATCATCTCTTGTGCTGCTGTCAAATCCCAAAGCCTAAACTCAACCTTAAGCTTGTTGTCTTTCACTAAAATTTTTCCAGTTATTAAAGCCTGTGCTTTTATTAATCTCCAATCCTCAAATCTAGGTTTCAAGTGAGCGATATCGGGTTTTTGAACAAAAGCATCTTTTTGTAGAGGATTAAATAGACCGGTATTTTTAAAATTTTTCTCAATAATTTCTGAAATTTTTTCGCCTAAGACTCTCACTTCTAGACCTTCTATTTTTTCAGATTTGATATCAACGTGCAAAGGAGAAACGGCTATTGGTAATGGGTCTAAATTTCCGCGTGTAATATCTACTTCTATTAGAGCATTTAAGTTATTATTTAAAAAAATACTAAGTATAAGAGTTGCTATAAATTTTTTCATTTTAACCTTTTAACATCTCTGTAGGATTAAAGTTTAATTGTAAATCTTTCCATTTATCATATCCAGTAGGTGGTACTTTTAATGGCTGACAAAGTCTTACTGCTCTTAGCGCACTCTCAGCCAAAACCTTGTAAAATTTTTGCCCTGGCCTATTCATTCGCTCATGGTCTAAAATTTCAGACTTCATAATTGTTCCGTCCTTTTTCAATTGTAGCTTAATTCTCACAAGTAGATCCTGATCGTATGGAAGTCCTAGTGGCACACTCCAACATCCAAAAATTTGCGCTCTTAAAGCGTCCTCTTCTGAAAGAGTAAGTCCTGTAGCAAAACTATTTTTTTGATTACTCTGCGTAATTTTATTGGTATCTTTATTTTTTACCGCTTCTACCTCCTTTGCTTTATCTATTAAAGCGGCTATTTGATTAGTGTCAACTAATTCTTTTTTTTCAAATTCAGAGGACTGTCTTATTTGTGGTTTTATCTCCTCTGGGTTTTGTTTCTTTTTGACCAATTTTTTTTCCTCTTCTTTTTCTTTTGGAAGTGGAATTCTATCTGGTTTTTCTTTTGCTTTTGCCGCTGGCGGAGCCTGCTCTGATACAACTCTTTCCTCCTTTTTTTTGGTTTCCTCAATTATCTTTCTTGCTTTTGGTGCATATGGAATATTGGTTTTGTCAGAAATTTGTATTAATTCTACTGATACAATTGGTGGCAATTCTATAGGTTCTCTAAGCATAAATGGCAAGCTTAAAACAGTCAAAAAGATCATTGCTGAGTGAAAAGTAATTGAATAAAATAAACTTCTTACCATCTATCATCCTAAGTTAATTTTTGTAAGGCTCTGAAATTAAAGCTACTTTTGAAAAACCTGCTCCAGATAACGTTCCCATAACTTCTAGTACTCTTCCATAATTTATATTTTTATCACCCCTGACATAGATTCTAGTGTCAGTCCTATTTTTTGCTATTGCCAATAATTTAGGTACCATCTTTTGATAGTTTACTTGATGTTCCTGAATATAAATTTCTCCTTTTGAATTTATGCTAATTGTTAAAGGCTCTTGATCGTCTGGAAGAGAGTCGGCGGACGACTCAGGTAAATCTACTTGAACGCCTACGGTTAACAATGGAGCAGTAACCATGAAAATAATTAATAGTACAAGCATGACATCAACAAATGGAGTAACATTAATTTCACTCATTGGTTCATTTCTAGAGCGGTTTAAATTTAAAGCCATTACTAAATTATCGATAAAAATCTTTTTGAAAAATTATCTATTTTTGAAAAGTATCTCCTAGAATCGCTATTAAATTTATTATAAGCTACTACTGCCGGTATTGCAGCTAATAATCCCAGAGCTGTCGCAAATAAAGCTTCTGCAATACCTGGGGCTACTATAGCTAAACTAGTATTTCTTGAAATAGCTATTGATTGAAAAGAGTTCATTATTCCCCAAACAGTTCCAAATAAACCAATGAAAGGAGCAGTGGATCCGATAGTAGCAAGAAATGTAAAATTTTTTTCGACTTTTTTTATTTCGTTATCAATTGCAATTTCTAGTATTCTCTCAACTCTAGCAGACTGTACTGCGGATGATTGTCTTTTAGTCTTAATAAGTTCAGCCATAGCCGCTTTAAAAATTAGCGTTGCCGGATCTTTTGAATTTACTGGTAAGTTGCTATTAAAACTTTCAGCTGATTTTGCTTTCCAAAACTTTTTCTCAAAATCAGTTGTAGATTTATTTATTGATTTAAATAATTTAAATTTATCAAAAATTAAAGCCCAAGAAAAAATGGAGCTAGCAATTAAAAGAATAATTACAAATTTCACTACGAAGTCAGCTCGTAAAAACAAGCTTAGTAATGAAAAATCTGAAGCACCACCTAAACCAACAACTTGAGTAGCTATATCTTGTTCCATTGAAATTAGATACTTTTAGAATGTGTCATGAATTTGGCGTTTTTGAATATAATCATTAAGAATTTGACTCTTTTAATCTTGTCTCACTATAAAATCTTGCAATTAAGATAGCATCAGATTTGTTTACATCTCTTTTTTTAGTCAGCTGATTAGATAAAGAGGGATACATTTCAATTACTTTTGTTCTACTGGCATCCTTAGCAGAGTTGATAAGCTCAAAATGTTTTTTCCATTTTGATGGTCTTACAAAAAATATAGGTAAAGAAAGCGCTGCACACACTCCTTTGATGGCTCCAAAAGTTTGGCCAAAATTAAACATACTGGTAACCCCTTGGCCGGGCATTGCGTTTACTTGCTCTACAACAACAGCAACATCCTCTGAAATTTTTGTATTTTCCTTTAATATATTAACTAGTTGTGCACTATTTAATTGTTTTTTATTTTTTTTTCCCTCTGCCATTACAGGCATATCAAAAATTGAGAGAACTCTTTTATCCTCTAAAACTGCTATGGCGCCACTTAGGCCTGGGTCAATACCAATAATTTTCATTGTTTAATTTTTAAGCTCGCATTAGTAAAAATATTTTGTACATCATCTAAATCTTCTAATGCATTTAAAACTTCAATCATTTTTTTACTTTTTTCTTCATCAAGGTTTAGTGAATTAATTGCCCTCCACTCTATCGCTGAATAAGATAAACTATCAATTTTCTTTTCTAAGTCAGTTTTTATTTTATAAAAGTCCTCCTTTTTAGTTATTATCTCAATGAAATTATTGATATTTAAACAATCTTTTGCGCCAGCGTTAATAGCAATTTCGAATGCGTCTTCCTCAGTAATCTTATTCTTATCAATGTGAATTATCCCACAACTATTGAACATATGCGTTGCTGATCCTGTTTCCGCCAACCTTCCACCGCTTTTTTGTAAAACCGTTCGAATGCTAGAAGCTGATCTATTTTTATTGTCAGTTAAAGTTTCAATTACAATAGCTGTGTTAAATGGACCAAATCCTTCATATCTTAAGTTTTCATAATTTTTGTTACTACTCATTTCTGACTTAGAAATAGCTCTAAAGATATTGTCCTTTGGCATATTTGCTTGTTTAGCAGCTTGAATAGCTGTTCGAAGTCTTGGATTCATTTCTGGATTTTTATCACCAAGCTTAGCCGCTACTGTGATCTCTCTTGAAAGTTTTGAAAAAATTTTTGATCTTTCTTTATCGGCCCTACCTTTTTTATGTTTGATACCTGCCCAATGTGAGTGTCCCGCCATGACTAATTTTCTAAAACTCCACCTTTGATTATTCTTGATATTCTATTAGCTAAACCAGTTTGTTGATCTGCCTCAATAATTACACCAGAAATGGTTCCCTCACCATCTGAGGGAAAATGTTTAATCGCGTCTTTATCTTTGAAAAATCTTTTTAAAGAATTTTCTTTATTCATTCCAATCACTGAGTTGTAATCTCCACACATTCCTATGTCAGTTTGATAAGCTGTCCCTTTTTCTAAAACTCTTGTATCGGCAGTAGGAACATGAGTGTGTGTACCAACTATACAAGTGACACTACCATCTAAAAAATGTCCTATGGCCATTTTTTCGCTCGTAATTTCTCCATGAAAATCCACCACTAAAAAATCAACATTATTCTTTAAAATTAATTTTTTTAATAATTCTCTAGCAGATTTAAAAACGTCATCAGTTTTTTTCATAAAAACATTTCCCATTAAATTTATTACACCAACTTTATATTTTTGATTTTTTGATAAATATATTCCGTAACCGTTACCCGGTGAACCTGCAACTAAATTTGCTGGTCTAAGTAGTCTTTTTTCTTTTTCAATAAATTTTGTAGTTTCCTGTTTATCCCAAATGTGATTTCCTGAGGTAATTACGTCAATACCATTTGAGAAGAATTCCTCAGCTATTTTTTGAGTTATTCCCTTGCCATCATCGGCTGCATTTTCGCCGTTAATTATTGAAAAATCGATTTCATTTTCTTTAATAATATTTGCTAAATTCTTTTTAAGTACTTTTCTTCCTGACAAACCCATTACGTCTCCAAGAACTAAAATTTTCATTATAAAATACCTTTTTCTGTGATTATATGGTCTAATTTATAATCATTCTTATTTACTGGCAGGTTATGGTATTTTTGAAATGAAAATGCAACACCGACTGTAAGAATTTTTTTATATTTTCTCACAAATTTGTTTAGATATTTATCGTAGAAGCCTTTACCATATCCTAATCGATTTTTATTATTATCAAAGGCTAGTAAAGGAACCAATATAATATCTGGTAAAACTTTATTTGATTTTAAAGGTTCTAATATTCCAAATTTATTTATGTTTAAAATGTCACTTTTGTTCCATTTGTAGAAGTTCATATTATTATTATTTTCAATTACTGGCAAAAGAAAGTCTGATTTTTTAAAAAATTCATTATCCATAATTTTTAATACGTTTAGCTCATGTAGTCCTGGATAATAAATAGATATGATTAATTTATTATTTCTAAATTTTTTTTTTACTAGCTTAGCTAAAGGTAAAAAAAAATTATTATTTACATCAAAATAATTTCTTTTTCTTTTATTTAGACTCTTAATCCTAATAAATTTTTTATGATCCATTTATTGTATTTTGGATAGTAATTCAGTATTAGATATAATTTTTTCAAGTGATTGTGTAGTTTTGTCAAGCATTGTCTCGTAGAGGCTATTATTTTCTTCTATCGTTTTTTTTAATTTATCTAATTCTAAGTTGAGCGATCGAATTTCACTATCCTTATTCTTTTTATAATCAATAGCTAATGATCTGATCTCTTTAAATTTGTCAGATATATCATCCAACTTCGTTTTTTGTAAACTCACTTTTTTTTTCAAATCAAAGTATTCATCAATTAATTGAATTGTTGTAATTAGAAGAAGTTTATTTTCGCCAATATTGCCAAGCTTATCTTTAAGCTCTGAGTATTTTTTGTCTAAAAATTTAGTCAGTTGTTTCAAGGACTCTTCTTGTCCATCGTCACACGATAAAAGATAATCTTTATTATTAAATTTAATATTTACGTTTGCCATTTTTCAATTTCGGATACTAAATTTTCTGTTTCTTGACTTAATTCCTCTATTTCTTGATTAAAGTTATTTTCAAATTCAGATTTTTTTTTAACATCTTGTTGCAAATTATGAATTTTTTCTTTTAAATACTTATGTTCTCTGAACAGTTCTTGGTTTTTTTTTTCCAATTCTTTTTTTTGCCTCAAAATTTCATTTTTTTCTGACTTAATTTTTTCTACTTCATAAGTTGGTTGTGAATAAGTTAAAGTTAAGGAATTCAGTTTATTAATTAATAGATTTAAATTTTTTTCTTTTTTTTGAATTATACTCATAAAATATTATATCATATTATTGATATACTTAGTTTAAGTCTATATAGGTTATTAAACGTGAGTGTTAATTTTAATCAATTATCTAATGCAGTAAGATTTCTGTCGATTGATGCTGTGCAAAAGGCAAACTCTGGTCATCCGGGAATGCCAATGGGTATGGCAGATGTTGCAACTGTATTATTTAAATACCACCTGAGGTTTAATCCAAAAAATCCTAATTGGATTAACAGAGATAGATTTATTTTATCTGCTGGCCATGGTTCGATGTTGCTTTACTCTCTCCTTTACCTAACTGGTTATAAAAGTATTTCAATTGATGACATAAAAAATTTTAGGCAATTGAATTCCATTTGCGCTGGACACCCTGAGTATAAAAAAGGAACTGGGATTGAGACAACAACTGGTCCGTTAGGGCAAGGATTAGGTAATGCAGTTGGAATGGCAATCGCCGAAGAAATATTTAGAAAAAAGTTTGGTCAAGCAGTTATTAATAATAAGACATATGTTTTCGCGAGTGATGGAGATTTAATGGAGGGAATAAGTCACGAGGCAATGAGTTTAGCTGGTCATCTAAAATTAAAAAATTTGATAGTATTTTTTGATAATAATAAAATTTCAATTGATGGCTCAACCTCATTAAGTGTCTCAGATAATTACAAAAAAAGATTTGAGTCCTATGGTTGGAATTTTCAAGAAATTAATGGTCATAATGAAAAACAAATATCTAAAGCAATTACAAAAGCATCAAAATCTAAAAAACCAACAATAATATCTTGTAAAACTATAATAGGTTTCGGTTCACCAAATAAATCTGGTAAAGCTTCTTCTCACGGTTCTCCTTTAGGTGATGATGAAATATCTTTAGTGAGAAAAAAGCTTAAGTGGAGTAGTCAACCATTTGAAATTCCTAAAGAAATCTTTGATGAGTGGAGAGAAATAGGAAAAAGAGGCGATCAATTAGAAATAAAATGGCTTGAAATATTAAATAAAAAAAATCCTAAAGTTAAAAGTGAAATTAACAAAGTTTCTGAAAATTTTGATTTTGCAGGTTTGGAAAAGTTAATTTTTGATGAAAAAGAGATACATTATGAAGCTAAGCCTAGTTTAGCAACACGACAATGTTCAATGGCCGCTATAGAAAAAATCTCAACTTTTCTCCCACAGTTAATAGGTGGTTCAGCAGATTTGAGTGGCTCTAATAATACAAAAACAAATAATTCTAAAATTATTAACAGTAAAAATTTTAATGGTAACTATATTCATTACGGTGTTAGGGAACACGGTATGGCCGCCATTATGAACGGTTTAGCACTTTATGGTGGATTAATACCTTACGGAGGAACATTTTTAATATTCTCAGATTATTGTAAACCATCTATTAGACTTTCTGCTTTGATGGGTTTAAGAGTAATTTATATATTTTCCCATGACTCTATTGGTCTTGGTGAAGATGGTCCAACTCATCAACCCATTGAACAACTTGCTGGTTTGAGAGCTATTCCAAATCTAAATGTATTTAGACCTGCAGATATTAATGAAACTCTTGAATGTTGGGAGATAGCTTTAAAAAGTAATAATACCCCAAGTGCTATTGCTTTATCTAGGCAAAAAGTTCCCTACATAAATCCTAACAACCCTAAAATTAATAAGTGTGAAAAAGGAGCTTATACTGTAAATCTAACTTCACACGAAAGCAAAGTAACATTAGTAGCTTCGGGCACCGAAGTGGAGCTAGCCTTAAAAGTTCAAGATAAACTTAAAGAAAATAATATTCACTCAAAAGTCGTCTCTATGCCTTGTATGGAGCTTTTTGACAAACAGCCTGAAGAATACCGCAAAGATATATTAGAAGAAGATTCATTAATCATAACATTAGAAGCTGGGAGTATTATGTCTTGGCAAAAATATATAAAAGATAGAGGTGTAAATTTAGGTATAGATAAATTTGGTGAGAGTGCGCCATATAAAGAAGTTTACAAACATTTTAAATTATCAGAGGAAGATATAACAAATTTTATTCAAAAAAAATTGAGAAAGTAACAAAAGTCGATGGATGAAATAAATTTCTTTCCTGACGATTTAGAAATCAAAGATCAAAAGGTAATTCTTAGATTAGATTTAAATGTTCCAATTAAAGATAAAGTTATAAAAGATGATACAAGAATAAGTTTATGTTTACCTTTTATAAATAGACTTATAGAAAAAAAAGCAAAAATTATAATTATTAGTCATTTAGGTCGACCAAAAGGAATTAATATCTCTAGCCTGTCTTTAATACCCGTCTACAAATATCTTAAAGATGTGCTTAAAACTAATGTTTATTTTTTTAGGGGAACTTTTGACAGTGAAACCAAAGAAAAATTTTCTCACCTAAAAGGGGGTGAAGTAATATTAATTGAGAATATAAGATTTTTTAAAGAGGAAACCGAAGATGGCCAAGATTTTTCAAAAAAGTTAGGTGAACTTGGAGATATTTATATTAATGATGCATTTTCATGCTCTCATAGAAAACAAGCTTCTGTACATAGTATAACAAAATTTGTAAAAAAAAGTTATGCTGGGCCATTATTAAAAAAAGAAATAACCGCAATAAATCTTGTAATAAAAAATAAAAAAGAACCAGTAACTTGCATTATCGGAGGATCAAAAATCTCTACAAAGATTAATGTTATTACTAATCTTGTTAAAAAAGTAAACAATATAGTAATTGTTGGTGCAATGGCTAATAATTTTTTCGTTCATAAAAATTTAAAAGTTGGTAAATCTTTAATTGAAAAAAATACAGAAGAAATAATAGCAAATATTTATAAGAAAGCAGAAGTACATAATTGTAAAATATTTATACCTGAAGATTGCATGGTAGGAACAGACTTTGAGGGAACTGGTGAAAATAAAAATCTTAATGAGATTAAAGAAAATGAAATAATTTTAGATATTGGCTTCAATACAATCAAAAAAATTAAAAAAAAGATTAATGAGTCAAATACTGTTCTGTGGAATGGACCAGCCGGGTATTTTGAAAATGAAAATTTTTCAAGAGGAACTATGTCGATTGCTGAAAACATCTCAAAGAATACTTTAGAAAAATCTTTAATATCTGTACTTGGAGGTGGAGACACTCTAGCAGCAATAAACAAATGTAATGACAAACTTACTTTCTCTCACTTATCAACAGCAGGAGGGGCATTTTTAGAGTACTTAGAAGGAAAAGACTTGCCTGGTATAAGTGTTTTAAAATAAATAATCGCTATGACGTTAAATGAAATTGCTAAAAAAATGTGCTCTAAAGGCAAAGGTATTCTTGCTGCAGATGAGAGCACTGGAACAATCGCCAAGAGATTTAAAAGTATAAATGTAGAAAACATTGAAAAAAATAGATTGAACTTTAGACAAACTCTTTTTAATTCGAGCGCAATGAAAAATTATATTGGTGGAGTGATTTTGTTTGATGAAACAATAAGACAGAAAACTACCTTGGGTCCATCTATCCCAGAATTAATTTCTAAACATGGAGCTGTACCAGGAATAAAAGTTGATAAAGGTGCTAAACCTCTTGCTGGATCTAGCGATGAAACTGTAACAGAGGGTTTAGATGGTTTACGCGAAAGATTAAAAGAGTATTATGATTTAGGCGCGAGATTTACGAAATGGAGAGCTGTTTATAAGATTTCAGATAAATTTCCATCTGCCCAATCTATTAAGTCTAATGCGCACGCATTAGCAAGATACGCTGCTTTAGTGCAAGAAGCTAAAATGGTACCGATAGTTGAACCAGAAGTTTTGATGGATGGTTCTCACAATATTGACGAATGTTATCGAGTTACTACAGATGTGCTTAATGAGTGTTATAATGAAATTGAATTACATAAAGTTGATTTAAAAGGCACTGTTCTTAAACCTAATATGATAATACCTGGCTCAGAATGCAAAGATAAATCTAGCGCTGAAGAAATTGCTAAAAAAACTTTAGATTGTTTGAAAAAAAATGTACCAATCGAGGTCCCTGGCATAGCTTTTTTGTCAGGTGGGCAGTCAGAAATTGAAGCTAGTAAAAACTTAAATGAAATAAACAAAATAAATAATAGTAATTTTTTAATCACTTTCTCTTATGGAAGAGGATTGCAAGCAAGCGCGCTGAAAGAGTTTGGGAAAAATCAAGAGAATATAGAAAATATCCAAAAAGCTTTTAACCATAGGGCTAAAATGAATGGTCTTTCATCTAAAGGGGAGTGGTCTGAAGAATTAGAGAAAGAGTTTGCGGCCTAATTCCTTTGAAAAGATTAGTATACTTAATTTCACCAAATAAAATTAATCAGGGTTTCTACATTAGTTTAGATAGAGTATTGTCGCTTAAAAATGTAAAATTTTTTCAATTAAGAGTAAAAAATACGAGTCAAAAAAAAATTTTATTTATCTCTAAAAAAATAAAAAAAATTACCACTAAACATAAAGTGAAATTTATCATTAATGATTATTTTAGTTTAGCCTCTAAAATTAAAGCTGATGGGTGTCATATGGGTCAAGTTGATGGATCTTTTAAAGTTGCAAGAAAAAAACTCAAAAAGAAAATTTTAGGAATTACATGTCATAATTCAAAAATCCTTGCAAATAATGCCATTGAGAATAAGGCGGATTATATTGCCTTTGGATCCTTTTTTAAGTCAAGATTAAAACCTAATGCTAAAAAAGCAAATTTACATATTTTAAAATGGGCAAAAAAAAATATTAAAAAACCAATTGTTGTAATTGGTGGTATTAATAACCTCAATTATAAAAAATTGATGCACGCTGGTGCAAAATATATTGCATTATCAAGTTTTATTTGGGATAACCCAAAATTAAAACCCGAACAGGCGATTGGTAAATTTAAATGAAAATAACTGCTAATGAAATAAAACCCGGAATGATAATCGAACATAAAAACGATTATTGGAATGTCTTAAAAATTCAACATGTTAAACCAGGTAAGGGTGGCGCTTTTAATCAAGTTGAACTCAAAAGTGTGATAAAGGGGACAAAATTAAATGAGCGGTTTAGATCTAGTGAAACAGTGGAAAAAGCAGAGGTAGCTGAAAAAAAATTTAATTTTTTATATATAGATGGAGATAACTGTCATTTTATGGATAATAAAACTTTTGAACAAGTAGAAATTCCAAATCTTATTATTGGAGAACAGTTTAAACTTTTAAAGGAAAATTTAGAGGTAAATATTTCTTTCATGGAAGATAAACCAATTTCAATTGAACTTCCAAAAAATGTTGAGTGTTTAATTAAGACAACTGATGCTGCAATTAAAAATCAAACAGCTTCTTCATCATATAAGCCTGCCTTATTAGATTGTGGAATCAAAATAAACGTACCTCCGTTTATAGAAAGTGGAGAGAAGGTCATAATTGACACTCGAACTTTAGAATATGTAAAGAGAGTTGGTTGATGAGGTTAAACTCACCACAAATTAATTTAATAGTTAAAGCATGTATGAAAGCCTCTAAATCTTTAATTAGAGATTTCGGTGAAATAGAGAATTTACAAGTATCTTCGAAGGGACCAGGTGATTTTGTATCATCAGCAGATAAAAGAACTGAAAAAATAATAATTAACGAATTGCAAAAAGCTCATCCAGATTATGGGTTTGTTACTGAGGAAGCTGGAATAATTAATAAATCGAACGAAAAAAATAAATGGATTATTGATCCTATAGATGGTACATCAAATTTTTTAAATGGACTTCCCCAATTCGCGATTTCTATAGGTTATGAAGAAGAAAAAGAAATCAAATGTGGAGTGATTTTTGATCCTATAAAAAATGAAATGTTTTTAGCTGAAAAGGGTAATGGTGCTTATCTAAATAACTCAAGAATTAGAGTGTCGAATAAAAAAAAATTAAAAGATTCATTTCTAGTAACAGGAGGTCCCAAGCACTCAAGTAAAATAAAGGAAAAAATTTTTTCAGAATATGTTGATGTTTCAAAGACAGTACATTTTCCAATAAGAAAATTTGGAAGCGCAGCTTTAGATATTGCTTATGTAGCGTGCGGCAGATTTGACGGTTGCTGGCACAGAGAACTTAGTTATTGGGATTATGCAGCAGGGTCGATTATTTTAAGAGAGGCTGGAGGATTTTTCGACTTTTTTGATGAAGATAAAAGTTTGTCTAGTAAAAAGAATGTAATAGCCACGAATTCGATGATTCATAGAGAATTACAAGACTTAGTCATAAAAAAAGATATTGAGTAGAAACAATTATTAATATAAAAATTTGTCATGAAAAAAAATATTCACCCAAAATATCATAAAATAAAAGTAGTCATGACTGATGGGACTGAGTTTGAGACACGTTCTACTTGGGGTAAAGAAAACGATACTTTAAAATTAGATATAGATCCAAAGTCTCATTATGCCTGGACTGGTGGATCACAAAAAATATTAGATAAAGGTCGAGTGAGTAAATATAATAAAAAATTTAGTAACCTGAGATCAAAAAAATAATTTATGCCAGATGCGCCATTCATGCCAAAAGCTACAGCTGTTTGGTTAGTTGAAAATACTACTTTAACTTTCAAGCAAATCGCTGAATTTTGTAATTTGCATGAGCTAGAGGTTAAAGGCATTGCAGACGGAGATGTAGCAAAAGGTATTAAAGCTTATAATCCAATCTTAGCTGGCCAATTATCTAGAAGTGAAATAGAGACTTGCTCTAAAGATCCTACAAAAAAATTAAATTTGATAAAAAAACTAGATGAAGTCCAACTCAAAGAGAGAAAGAAACCAAAATATACTCCTTTATCTAAAAGACAAGATAGGCCTGATGCAATTTTATGGCTTTGTAAAAATGCGTCTGAATTAACAGATGGCCAGATTTCTAAGCTTGTAGGCAGTACAAAAGGAACAGTTTCATTAATTAGGAAAAGAAGTTATTGGAATTTTTCAAATTTAAAGCCCAGAGACCCAGTAATTTTAGCTTTATGTTCTCAAGAAGCTTTTCAAAAAAGTTTAGATAAAGCTAAAAGAAGAGTTGAAAGAGAGAAAAAAGCTAAAATAAGAGAAGAAAAAAAGGCGCAAGCGGCATCACTATAGACAAATTAAGATTCAAATGATAACAAGCATCAAAACGACTGGAGGTTTTTATTAAAATAGACGTTAAAGATAATAATGTTGAACAAGCAATAAGAGTTCTTAAAAGGAAACTTCAAAAAGAAGGTTTTTTTAAAATAATGAAAATGAAAAGCACTTATGAAAAACCCTCAGAGAGGAAAAAGAGAGTTCAAACAGAGAATCTAAAGAGAATTAAAAAACTCCAAAAACTTAAAAATAGATATTAAATATTAGATTTAATTAAAATGAGAGGATTTAAAATGCCGTCTGGTAAAGTGAAGTGGTTCAATGCTAAAAAAGGATATGGATTTATAACAGATGATAAAACAAAAAAGGATATTTTTTTACATGTTTCTGCGCTTGAAGAGTCAAAGTTAAGAGTTCTTAAGGAAGAGCAAGTAATCTGTTACGATATAAAAGAGGAAAAAGACAAACTACAAGCAATAAACATAAAAAAAAAATAATTTATCGCGGGGTGGAGCAGTCTGGTAGCTCGTCAGGCTCATAACCTGAAGGTCGTAGGTTCAAATCCTACCCCCGCAACCATTTATAATTTAAAATTTGATTTTTTGCTGTCTTTTAAAAAACCTCTAACAGTATCAATTGTCATATCATTAAAGCTTTTTCCAAAATTATTTATTTGATTTATTACCTTTGGAGGCATTGTAATTATATTACAGTTTAACTGTTTGGCTTGGATGAAATTATATGCCTCTCTAGTGCTAGCCCAAAGTATTTCAATATTTTGATTTTTTTTTGTTAAAGAGATACTTTTTTTGAATATTGGAATTGGATCTTTACCTTTGTCCGCCATTCGTCCAGCAAATATAGATATAATAGATTTTGTTTTTTTGCTCAATTTTTCATAAATTTTTCGAGTTTGTTCAAATGTATAGACCGCAGTTATATTCAATTTTACTCCTTTAACACTTAATTCCTTGATTACTGATCCAGTAAATACTCCTTTAGAATTAACAACCGGGATTTTGACATAAACGTTTTCTCCCCAAGAATTTATTTCATAGGCTTGTTTGAGCATATCCTCAAAATTGTCAGCAAATACCTCAAAGGAAATTGGTTTTTTTTTACAAATTTTTAAAATTTTTAAAGAATAATTTTTATAATTTTTAGCTCCAGCTAATCTCATTAAACTAGGATTAGTCGTAAATCCATCGACAAAAGATTTATTATTGAAATATTTAATTATTTTAAAGTCAGCTATATCACAGAATATTTTTGTTTTCATTAGTCTAAATTTTTAACAATATCCTCTGTCATCTTTTTAGCATCAGCAAACAGCATTAATGTATTTTCTTTATAAAATAATTCATTATCTATTCCTGCATATCCTGGCGATAAACTTCTTTTAACAAACAAAACGGATTTGCATTTTTCAACATCTAACACTGGCATACCGAAAATTGGACTTTTCGGATCTGTTTTGGCAACAGGATTTGTTACGTCATTTGCTCCAATAACAAATGCAACATCGGAATTTGCAAAATCATTATTTATATCCTCTAACTCGAAAACTTCATCATAAGGTACGTTTGCTTCTGCCAAAAGAACGTTCATATGCCCAGGCATCCTGCCAGCAACTGGATGGATAGCGTATGTAACCTTGATATCATTTTTTTTTAATTTATCTACCATCTCTCTTAATGCGTGTTGAGCTTGAGCTACTGCCATTCCATAACCTGGAACAATGATAACAGATGAAGCATTTTTCATTAAAAAAGCTGCATCTTCAGCATTTCCACTTTTTACGGGTTTTTGATCTTTCTCTTCTTTCTTATCTTCAGCGGAGCTATCTGCACCAAAACCGCCAAGTATTACACTCACAAAAGATCTATTCATAGCCTTACACATTATGTAAGAAAGAATTGCTCCAGATGAACCTACTAGAGCGCCAGTAATGATTAAAGCGGTATTTTCCAATGTAAATCCAATACCTGCTGCTGCCCAACCTGAGTATGAGTTAAGCATAGAAATTACTACCGGCATGTCAGCGCCGCCGATTGGTATAATTAATAAAATACCAACCAAAAAAGAAATGATTATTACAGTCCAAAAAATATTTGCTGACTGAGTTTTACATAAATAAAAGATTAAAATAAAAATTCCTATTCCTAATGTTAAATTTAAAAAATGTTGACCAGTAAAAATAATTGGAGAACCAGACATTATTCCTCTTAATTTTAAAAAAGCTATTATAGAACCAGAAAAAGTTATCGCTCCTACTGCTGCGCCAATAGACATTTCAATTAGGCTAGCTAATTTAATGCCTCCTATCACTCCTAAATTAAAGGATTCCGGATTTAAAAATGCTGCTATAGCGACAAAAACTGCAGCTAAACCAACTAAACTATGGAAGCCTGCTACCAGTTCTGGCATAGCTGTCATTGGAATTTTAAAGGCAATAAATGCTCCAATTGCTCCGCCAATTATTAAAAAAATTACAACATAAGCTAAAGATGTAGAAAAGCTGCCAATAGATAAAAAAGTTACAACAATCGCGATTATCATTCCTGCGATCCCAAAATAATTTCCTTGCCTCGATGTATCTGGTGATGATAATCCCCTCAGAGCAAGTATAAAAAGAATGCCTGAAATTAAATAAAAAATTGCTGACAAATTTGGAGTTATCATTATTTATTTTTTTCTTTCTTTTTTTTGTACATTTGAAGCATTCTTTGAGTAACTAAAAATCCTCCAAAGATGTTTATGGCGGCTAGCACAATAGCTAAAAATCCAAAAATACTTGATATATCAAAAACATTGCTTGAGGACCCAGCAAGTGCAGCTATTATCGCGCCTACAATTATAACTGAGGAAATTGCGTTAGTTACAGACATTAAAGGAGTATGAAGAGATGGTGTTACACTCCATACAACATAATATCCTATAAAAATTGACAAAATAAATATGCTTAACCTAAATATAAACGGATCTATTTCCATAATTAAACCTCTTTTATTAGTGATTTTAAGATTATCTCGTCTTCTAAATTAACATTAAAATCTTTTTTGTCTCTACTGTACAAATTTCTTATGAAACTGAACAAGTTTTTAGCATATAAACTTGAAGCAGTAAGAGGTAAACTATTCATTAAATTTTTCACTCCTATTACCTTTATTCCTTGAACTATATTTATTTTACCGGACTCTGAGAAAGCTGAATTCCCTCCTTGTTCAGCAGCCAAATCATAAATAATAGATCCAGGTTTCATTGATTTTACTAAATCCTCAGTTAAAATTCTTGGGGCAGGTTTACCAGGGATCAATGCAGTGCAAATTACAATATCATTTTTTTTCAAAGCATCTTTCATCATCTCAGCTTGTTTTTTTTTATAATCCTCTGACGCTTCTTTTGCATATCCTCCTGCCGTCTCCATATCTTCAGTCTGTTCAACGGTCAAAAATTTTCCACCTAAGCTTTCAACTTGCTCTTTAGATGCTGCTCTAACGTCTGTAGCTGAAACAATTGCACCCAATCTTTTAGCAGTTGCAATTGCTTGTAAACCTGCAACACCAGCTCCAATTATAAGAATCTTAGCGGCTGGCACTGTGCCTGCAGCTGTCATCATCATTGGTACAGCTTTTTCAAATTCAGCAACACAGTCAACTACTGCTCTGTAACCAGCTAAATTTGATTGAGAAGATAATACGTCCATTGATTGTGCACGTGTAATACGAGGAAGTAACTCAAGTGAAAAAATTTTAATATTTTTTTTAATAATTTTAGTTATTTGATTTTTATTTTTTGATGGATTAAGCATTCCAATTAAAATAGTCTTTTCCTTAAATGTATTTATCTCATTGTCTGAAGGGCAATTGACTTTGATAATTAAATTACTTGAATTCATAACTTCAATGGTCGAATCTTTGATTTCAACTCCAACTTTTTCATAATCACTATCTGAGATGCCTAAATGACTAGCATAATTCTTTTCAATACACACTTTTAATCCTAAACCTATTATATTTTTTGCTGACTCAGGAGTAATCGAAACTCTTTTTTCTAATGTTAAATCTTCTTTTATTGAACCAATTATCATTTAATTTTTCTTTTTGATTTTAAAGCAAAGTAACTGCTAATATTACCAATATAAATATTACTACAACTGTTCCCCATAATACAAATTTGGTAAAACCATTATAAGTTTTTTTAAAGTCGTTTTCGCTCATGAACTAGCCTTGACGAGCTTTAAATTTAGGATTTTTTTTGTTGATAACGTAAAGCTTTCCTCTGCGCTTTACTAGCTTAGAGTTTAAATCTCTTTTTTTTAACGATTTTAATGAACTAGCTACTTTCATAATATTTGAGCCTGGCAACGTCCTACTCTCCCGTATCTTAAGACAAAGTACCATCGGCGCTGAAGGACTTAACTTCCGAGTTCGGAATGGGATCGGGTGTAACCCCTTCGCAATAATCACCAGGCACAGTCTTATATTATTTTTGTTTTAATATGTAAATAGTAGAAA
>CACMRM010000001.1 GCA_902616145.1 uncultured Pelagibacteraceae bacterium | reverse complement strand
GTTGTCCGACTAATTTCTCATCTTTTTCTAAAAATGCTACAACTGAAGGAGTGGTTCTAGCACCCTCAGCATTTTCTAAAACTTTTGCTTGTGTACCGTCCATAATAGCCACACAAGAGTTTGTTGTTCCTAAATCTATTCCAATTACTTTGCTCATTATAAATCGTCCTTTTGTAAGTTTTATATGGGTGTTTTTTCTTTTTCTACAAGGTCGTTTTTTCTATTATTTTTCCTTTTTTTCATGTTTTTTTAAGTTATTACCCTTTGCAACCCCTACTAAAGCTGGTCTTAGCAATCTTTCACCCAACATGTAGCCGGACTGAATTTCGTTTACTACCGTCCCTGGCTCAACTTCATTATTTTCTACCTCGTTCATAGCTTGGTGCAGGTTTGGGTTAAACTTTTTTTCTAATGCATCAATCTTTTTTATATTGTTTCTTTGAAATATATTGATTAGGTCTTTTTCAATAATGTTTATATTTTCGATAAATTTATCCAGATCTTTATTATTTTTCAAAACATTGTCATTTTTTATAGCTTCTTTTGCTCTCTGTAAATTATCTAATATAGCCAAACTTTCCTTTGCAAAATTGAAAGAGCCAAATTCGAAAGCATCTTTAATTTCTTTCTCAAATCTTCTTCTTTGGTTCTCAATTTCTGCTAAAGATCTTAGTAATTTGTCTTCAGTATCTTTTAATTTCTTTTCAACTGAAATATCATCTTGTTCATTTTTATTATCATCTTTAGATGATTTTTCAGAAGATACATCTGAGTTATCTTGAAAACTCTGTTTTTTTTTATCATTTTCTGACATTTAATTGCTATATAGTAAGTTTTTAGAAAATTACTAGATAGAATGAAAAAAATTTTAATTGGTACTCATAACGAGGGTAAATTTAAGGAAATCGCTATTTTAATTTCAAAAAAATATAAAAAAATATCGCCGAAAACCTTAAAAATTCCAAGCCCAAAAGAGACAGGAAAAACCTTTTCGTCTAACTCAAAATTAAAAGCCAACTTTTTTTCAAAGTTTGTAAGCTATCCAGTAATTTCTGATGACTCCGGGTTATGTATTAAAACATTAAACAATAGACCCGGCATCTATTCCGCACGACTTGCAAAAAAAAAAGGAAATTTTAATAAAGCAATGAAATATATTATTAAAAAACTTAAAAATAAAAAAAATAGATCAGCCACGTTTATATGCAGCTTATCATTTAAGGCCCCTAATGGAAAATTATTTACAGTAGAGGGTAGAGTAAAAGGAACTATCACATTTAAAATTATTGGAAATAAAGGTTTTGGATATGACTCAATTTTTAAACCTAATTTTAGTAAACTAACTTTTGGTGAGATGCCAAAGAATGTGAAATTAAAAAAAGATCATAGATTTATTGCTTTTAAAAAACTCAAAAAGAAAGTTAAAATTTTGTAAATTTGTTATTTTCAGTTTTATAGATATCTAAATCTTGAGTTACCTGTCTGTCTTCAAGACTGAATGTTCCAATTTTTCCTTTGATTTTTCCTTTAAAGCTAAAATCATTGATTGATGTTATTTTACCATTTTTTCTCCAAGCATAGTAAATTAACCCTAAAGCATCGTAAGTTAAAATTGTAATCTCACTTGGATAAGAACTAAATTTTTTAAAATAATTATTATTGTACTTTCTAAATTGTTTTAAATTTATTGAGGGGTAATAAATTGTTTTAATGGTATTTTCATAAAAAATACTTTCGTCAAACCACTGATTTACAGTAGTCAAGAGAACTTTATTTGGATCTACATCAGTATAAACAAGTGACGTAAGAACACTTTTTAGATTATTTCCAAAATCAATTATAATTACTGAGTCAAAATTAATTTCCCCTAAAGTATAAAGTTGCTCAAGTTTTTCTAATTGTTTAATTGATTGTTCGTCGTCTTTATCTTCAAACATTTTTTTTCTTAATTCTAAATTTCTTTTTCTTTGAGCATAATTAGTTAAATTTTCTATTTCTCCTGTCAAAATTTCAGGATTAGGATTATATTTGAAAATTTTTATATTCTTTAAATCTAAAATGTTAATTTTTTTTTCAATAAATTTTGAATACCTATTATTTGGATACATTATCACTGTTTTCTTTTTGCCTTGTTTACTAATAAAATTTTTTAAAGCTTTTAATTGAGATTCTAAACTTATGCCTACACTAATTACATTATTAGTAAATTCTGGAGAAATATTTGACGGTGAAATAAAAATCAGATCATTATATTTTTTTACTTCATCAAAATCATCATAGCTTATGGGACCAATTACAATTTTTATTCCTTTAGAACGTATATCTCTTATTGCAAGATTAAGTTTTTCTTTATCATTGAAGCCCGCATCTCTTGGAAAAATAAAAACATTTTTATCATTTATTTCATCTAGAGCTAATTGAAGTGAATACAATAAAGAATTTCCTAATTCGGCATAATCGCCAGTTAACGGAGCGAGTAAACCAATTTTTAAAATCTTGTCTCTTTCATTGCTTAAAAGGTTAGAATTAAGAAACAAAATTATATAAGATATTATTATTATAAATTTTTTATTCATTTTATGGATCTACCTGTAAAAAAGTTATTCATTGTTTCTACTCCAATAGGAAACCTTGATGATATCACACTAAGAGCTATCCAAGTATTAAAAAAATCTGACATCATATTATGCGAAGATACTAGAAGATCTTTGAAGTTACTTAATCACTTAAACATTAAAAAAAAATTGATTTCATATCACAAGTTTAACGAAAAAAAAAAATTATCATCTATTATTGAATATATTAAAGAGGGCAAAATTTTGTCTTTAATTTCTGACGCTGGCACACCCCTTCTGTCAGATCCAGGGCGGATTTTGATAAATGAATGTATTAAGAATAATATAAAAATTATTCCGATACCTGGTGTTTCGTCAATTACAGCAGCAATGAGTGTCTCTGGTTTTAATGATCAGTTCTCATTCTATGGTTTTTTGCCCAAAACCGAAAACGAATTAGACAAAGTTTTATCTCAGATTTCAGAAAATACTAATTCTCTAATTTTTTTCATTCCATCTATTAAAATAAATTTTTATTTAAAAAAATTTAAAATTTATTTTCATGGAAGAAAATTATTGATAGCTAGAGAAATTACGAAAATTCACGAAACATTTTATCGAGAAGATATTAATAATTTAAAGTTGTTTAAAAGTGTAGTAAAAGGAGAACTTACTGTTGTTATTTCAGAAAAAAATATTAAGGATAAAGCTTTAGATAAAGAAAAAATAATAAAAAAAGCTAGAAAATATTTAAAGAAATATAGTTTAAAAGATACTGTTAATATGATTTTAGAAACGGAAAAATTAAAGAAAAAAGTAGTTTATGAAATTTGCCTTCAAATCAAAGATCAAAAAAATTACTAGTATATTTTTGATTTTAATTCTTGCTTCATGTACTTCAGCTGGAAGATTTGGCACTGGAGTAGATATCACTTTTGACCCAAGAACTATTGGGATGCAAATTGACGATACAATTATGCAAAAAAATCTTTCAGCTAGATTGGCTTTAGCTCAAAAAAAATATTTTGTTACTATTCAAAATGAAGTAATAGATGGAAGAATTTTTTTATCTGGAAAAGTAGATGAACCTGAGGAAAAAATTAAAATAACTAAAATGGCTTGGGAAACAAAGGGTGTTCGTTCAGTAAAAAATGCAATCACAATTAAAGGTGAAACCAATTTCAAATCTACAGCAAAAGATATTTTAATTACCAGCCAACTTAGATCTGCCCTAATTTTTAACAAAAAAACAAAATCACGTAATTACACTTTAGAGACAATCAATAAGAATATTTATATTTTTGGCATTGCAATGGATCAAAAGGAAAAAGAGGAAGTGATTAATGAAGCAAATAAAATCTTTGATGTAAAAAAAGTATTTCCATCGATATATCTTGTTACGGATTTAAGTAGAAATAAACTCTAGTTTGAGTAATCGATCACTTGAGCGGAATAAGCTGCAATAGAGGCAAGATTTAAAATTTCTGAAGTACTCGCTCTCAAAGGAGCTACTTCTATTGGGGAACCTAAACCAATTAAAAGAGGTCCAATTAATTTACCTCCTCCGAATACCTTCATTAATTTTGTAGAAATGGCAGCACTATGAAGTGCCGGCATTATTAGAATGTTAGCATTGCCTACAATTTTTGAGAAAGGATAAATTTCCTTATAAATAGGATTTAAAGCCACGTCTGGTTGCATCTCTCCATCAAAATCAAAATCTACTTTTTCTTTTTTAAGCAGTTCGATAGCATCTCTGACATGCTTTGTATTTTTTGAGATCGGTTTTCCGAAAGTTGAGTGGGATAAAAAAGCAACTTTTGGATCGAATCCAAATAACCTGGCTACTCTTACACAAGATTTTGAGACTTTAACTAATCTTTCAGGTGAAGGAAAATCTTGAACATTTGTATCAGCAACTAAAATTGTTTTTCCTTTTAATGTAATCATCGTCATTCCAAATATTTCTTCACCTGGTCTAGGTTCAGTAACTTTTTTAAGTTTTTCAATCGAGGCAGCGTAATGTCTTATATTCCCAGTCACCATTGCGTCAGCATCTTTGCAAGCTATCATTGAGGCACCCCAAGCAATCCGATCATTTCTAACTAAACGATCTACATCTCTTTCTAGTTGTCCTTCTCTTTGAAGCTTTTTGTATAAGTGGCTTACGTACTTCTGCCTCTTCTCTCGATCTGTAGAATTTACTATTTCAATTTTATAATTCTCATCAAGACCTATATTTTTTAGTTGTTCTTTAATTCTTTTCTCTGTTCCGATAAGAATAGGAGTTCCTAATTTGTTTCTACCGAATTCTATAGCTGCTTTAAGCATGTTTTCATCTTCCCCTTCAGCAAATATAACTTTTTTGGGATTTTTTCTCACTTTTGCATTTATTCCCTGCATTAATGACATTGTCGGGTCAAGTCTATTTGTAAGTTGATCTTTATAGATTTCTAAATCAGATATTTTTTTTCTTGCTACCCCACTTTTCATAGCAGCTTGTGCTACAGCCGATGGGATTACACTTATAAGCCTAGGATCGAAGGTTGAAGGAATTATGTAATCTTTTCCGTACCTAGGTCTGTCACCACCATAAGCTGAAACTACTTCATCTGGAACGTTTTCTCTAGCCAACAGAGCAATAGCTTTTGCTGCTGCTACTTTCATGTCCTCATTTATTTCTTTTGCTCTGACGTCAAGTGCACCTCTAAAAATATAAGGAAAGCCAATCAAATTGTTTACTTGGTTAGGATAGTCGGATCTACCTGTTGCAACAATTGCATCAGATCTTACTTCCTCAATTAATTCTGGCTTTATTTCTGGATCAGGATTAGCACAAGCAAAGATAATAGGATTTTTAGCCATCGATTTCACCATTTCTTTTGTAACAACATCTTTTGCAGACAATCCTAAAAAAACATCTGCATTTTTCATAGCTTCCTCAAGAGTTCTAAGCTTTGTATCTATTGCATGAGCGGATTTAAACTGGTCAATATTTTTACGTCCCTTGTATATGACTCCTTTGCTATCACACATAACAATGTTCTCATTTTTTACACCTGAGCTTTTAAATAAATTAGCACAAGCTTGAGCAGAGGCTCCTGCTCCATTTACAACAATTTTTACTTCCTCGATTTTTTTTTTTGAAATATCCAAAGCATTTATTAATGCGGCTGTCGTGATTATAGCCGTACCATGTTGGTCGTCATGAAAAATCGGAATATCTAAAACTTCTTTTAATTTTTGCTCGATGATAAAACAGTTTGGAGCAGCTATATCTTCAAGATTTATCCCACCAAAGGATCCGCCGATATTTTTAATTGTTTCAATAATAGAATCTGGATCATTATTATTTATCTCGATATCAATCGAGTCTATGTCTGCAAACCTTTTAAATAAAACAGACTTTCCTTCCATGACTGGTTTTGAGGCTAAAGCACCTAAATTTCCCAGTCCTAAGATGGCTGATCCATCACTTATTACCGCTACTAAATTTCCCTTGCTGGTGTAGTCATACGCCAAGTCGGGATTTTTCGCAATTTCTTTAACCGGAGCAGCTACTCCAGGAGAGTAAGCTAGAGAAAGATCTCTTTTTGTAATTAAGGGTTTACTAGAACTAATCTCAATTTTGCCTGACTTTCCATTTATATGAAAATCAAGTGCTTCTTTATCAGTATAGTGGTCTATCTCTGTTTTCTTTGGCATTTATTTTTATGAGTATGTAATATAAAGAAAACTAATTCACTATAAATTTATGGCCTAATTTGGATATTTTATGAACTTACTTTCTTCAGCCACAATATTTAGTTTTTTCACGCTCTTTAGCAGAATTTTAGGCTATTTCAGAGATATCTTGATTGCCATTTTTTTAGGAGCATCAATTTTCGCAGATGCTTTTTTCGTTGCATTCAGACTGCCCAATACTTTTAGACGTTTATTTGCCGAGGGTACCTTTAATGCAGCCTTTATACCTAGTTACACATCTGCAAAGTTAAAAAATCAAAAGGAAGGAAAATTATTTGCTGATCATATTTTAAGCCTGCTTTTATTAGTTTTACTTTTTATTGTAACACTTGCTGAAATATTTACTCCTTTTCTGGTTTATTTAATTGCACCTGGATTTATAGCCGATGAATTAAAATTCAATCTTGCTGTTGAGTTCACTCGAATTACTTTCCCCTTTTTATTATTTGTAAGTTTATCATCCTTTTTTTCTGGTGTTTTGAATTCCAATAATAAATTCGCAGCTGCAGCAGCAGCACCGATTATTTTGAATGTTATTTTAATAAGTAGCATTCTTCTTTCTTATTATTATGGTTTGAATATTGCCAAGCAGCTGTCATACGGAGTGACAATTGCTGGTATTATACAATTAGTTTTTTTAATTTTTTTCACCCTAGAGTTTTATAAGCCAAATATAAAACTAATTTTTAAAATTACACCTAAAGTGAAATTTTTTTTTAAAAAATTATTACCAAGCATTTTTTCTTCAGGCGTAACTCAAATAAATATTTTAGTAGGAACAATTATTGCGTCATTTCAGTCTGGAGCAGTATCATATTTATATTATGCAGATAGGATTTATCAAATAAATTTAGCTATTGCTGGAATAGCTGTTGGAACCGTATCACTGCCAGTTCTTTCTAAAGCATTTCAATCGAAAAAATATACAAAGGTTTCAAATATTCAAAGTAAATCTTTGCAATTATCTTTATTATTTTCAATACCTGCTAGTTTAGCATTAATAATTGCCTCAGAAGAAATTATAAGTGGATTATTTGGCTATGGTACTTTTTCACCTAAAGATGTTGAAATGACATCAAAAGCATTAATGTTTTTTGGGTACGGGGTAATTGCATTCGCATTAATAAAAATTTTAGCTAACTTCTTTTTTGCAAGAGATAACACTAAGACACCATTTTATATTTCTTCTTTTATTGTCTTTTTAAACGTATTAATTAGTATTGTCTTTTTTAATTATATGGGATTTTTAATTATTCCAATTGCAACATCTATTTCAACATGGGTAGGTGTTTTGATATTTTTTCATTATTTAAAGAAAAAAAATTATTTACTTTTACAAAATAAACTATTCAGTAGTATTTTTAAAATTTTAATTTCCTCTACAATAATGGCTTTAGTTCTCGTATTAGCTCTAGAAAAATTCTCAAGTTATCTTACTTATTCTTACACTTATAAGTCAGTTTATTTGATAATTATTGTAGGTTTCGTAGGAGTTGTTTATTTGTTATCTTGTTATTTATTAGGATTATTAAAAATTAAAAACTATAAAACAAATTAAATGAGTAAAAAAAAATTAGTTTTCTCTGGGGTCCAGCCAACAGGTAATTTACATTTAGGAAACTATCTTGGAGCTTTAAAAAACTTTGTATCACTCCAGAAAGAAATGAATTGTATTTATTGTGTTGTAGATTTACATGCTATGACTACTTTTCAAAAGCCACAGGCTCTAAAAGATAATGTTTTAGAAACAGTCGCAAGTTTTTTAGCGACTGGTCTAGATCCAAATAAAAGCATTATATTCAAACAGTCCGCAGTGCCTGGTCACACAGAATTAGCTTGGATTTTAAATTGCGTATCTAGAATTGGTTGGTTAAATAGAATGACTCAATTTAAAGATAAAGCTGGATCTGATAAAGAAAAAGCTAGTGTTGGTTTATACATTTATCCAAATTTGATGGCTGCCGATATTCTTCTATATAAAGCAACACATGTACCAGTTGGAGCAGACCAAAAACAGCATTTAGAGCTATCAAGAGATATTGCTCAAAAATTTAACAATGATTTTGATTGTAAAGATTTTTTTCCTTTGCCTCAGCCATTAATTCCAAAAAATGTATCTAGAGTCATGAGTTTAAGAGATGGGACTAAAAAAATGAGTAAGTCAGAAGACTCGGACTACTCAAGAATAAATTTAAAAGATACTGCAGATGAAATAAGTAAAAAAGTAAAAAAAGCAAAATCAGATTCTGAAGAGATACCAGATAACTTAAAAATATTAGAAAAAAAACCAGAAGCTTTGAATTTACTTAACATTTACTCAGAAATTTCTAAAGAAAATCTAGAGAAAGTTTTAAATGAAATGTCTGGAAAAGAATATTCTTTTTTAAAAATGAAATTAACTGAACTTTTAATCAGCGAGATTACTCCTGTTGGAAAAGAAATTAAAAAACTCTTAAGTGATAGAGCTCATTTAGAGCAGATTTTAAAAAAAGGTAAGGAAAAAGCCAATATTATAGCTGAGGAAAACCTAAAAATTGTTCGTGAAAAAGTAGGATTGATATAATATAAATTTCTCATGATACAAACTGAAACAACACCAAATCCTAATTCTATAAAGTTTCTTTCCGAGAAAACTATATCTACAATTGGAACTGAAGAATTTCAAAAGTCAAATATAAACAGTTTGGACAATAAATTTATTAAAGAATTACTCGGCTTCCGAGGAGTTGAATTAGTTCTATTGTCAAAAAATTTTCTATCAGTAAAAAAAACAGACGATGTTTCATGGAATGATTTGAAGCCAATGGTAATCTCACATTTAAATCATTATTTTGAAAACAATAATGAACCAATTTTAAAAAAAAATGAAGACTCTGACGTATCTATTGAAAACGATGAAACAGTGCAAAAAATATTAGATGTGCTAGATACAAAAATTAGACCCGCTGTTGCAAGAGACGGGGGTGATATAAAATTTAAATCTTTTGACAAAGGTGTTGTTAAAGTTGAGCTACAAGGAAGCTGTTCGGGCTGTCCGAGTTCGATTATGACACTAAAACAAGGAGTGCAAAATCTTTTAAAACATTACGTAAAAGAGGTTAACTCCGTTGAAGCAATTTAAAATATGAAAAAACGATTAAGTTATAGAGATAAACTTTTAGAATTAGCTTATATTTACAATGTAAAAGAAATCCAAGAATATACTAAAAGAAGAAAAAATCTTACTACAGGGCAAATAGAGTTAATTTTAAAAAAAAATAAAATTATTATTCCTAAAGAATTTAAAACCAACTTTATAAAAGAAAATTTTGTAAAACCAATATCTAGGATTAAGTCCAATATCGAAAATTTTAAAGAAGAAAAAATTAAAGACAAAAATAGATTTTTTAGAAGAGTTGAAAATTATAAATACGACACTTCAAGAAAAGTAAATCACGGTATTAATAATTTATGGCGGGGCTTTGGAAATGTAGGTATTAATTTTCTTAATATAATCCCAAAATTAGGTAACGCAGTTGGAAAATTTTTTGGGGAACTTTTTACTGATGTTTTCAACTCAATTTATAACCAGCAAATAGACCAAAAAAGCGCGAGGAAAGTAATAACGGGATTTTTTATTGTCATTGGGGTCACTACAGCAGTAATAGCTGGGCTCAGCACTTACAAAAACTTTGATTTTTCAAAAACTAAATTAGAGGTAAAAAAAACAGAAGAAATAGTTAAAAAAGAGATTAAAAAGCCTGATGTAAAAATCAAAGAAAAATCTACAGCGCCTAAAACTAATATTGAAAAGGAATCAAAAAAACCTGAGCTAAAAGTAAAAGAGAAAAATGTTGCTGAGGTCATTTTACCTGATCTAAATTTGAAGACTGAGACAGTTATTCAATTATTTAAAGATGTAGATTATGATTTAAGAAAAGTTAGAAATGAAAAATTGGTTAAGCCAATATACTTCACGCAATTTCCTAGGGACCTGGATGATTTAAAAAGTGTAAGACTTAAAAAAGAAACATTTATAAAGATTGTTTTGCCACTAATAGTAGCAGAAAATGAAAAAATTTTAGATGATAGAAAAAAACTAATAACTCTTTCTGAAAAAAAATACACCTCTGATTTAGAAAAACAATGGTTAAGACAAAAATTATTAGAATATAAAGTGAAAAAAGGAAATATTGAAAAATTATTACTTAGAATGGACATGATCCCAGTTTCAATAGCATTAGCTCAAGCCGCGAAAGAGAGTGGTTGGGGGACATCGAGATTTGCTTTGGAGGGTAACGCAATATTTGGCCAGTGGACTTGGGATGGTCAAGGAATAGCTCCCTTAAATCGAGATGGTGATAAAAACCATAAAATATTAAAGTTCCCAATACTCAGAGCATCAGTAAAAGCATACAAAAACAATTTGAACACTCATAAAAGTTATCTGAAATTTAGAGAAAAAAGAAAGTCGTTAAGAGATAAAAATAAAGATATTACAGGCCTTGCATTGACAAACACGTTAAAAAATTATGCACAAACAGGATCTGAGTATACTAAAATATTGAATCAAATAATAACTCAAAATAGACTTACCGATTTTGAACCTGTAAGATTAGTAAATTCTATAAAACAAGTTGAATTAAAATCTTAATTTATTTATCACTAACAACAAATTGAATTCCAAGCCATCTCCAAAAATTATCTTTTTCTTTAAGTGAGCAATTAATTCTTCCACGTTCACCTAAAAACTTTTCTGATATTTCAATTATCATACTTTCATTATTTTCGAAGAATGTTTTAGAATTTCTCCACTTATCACCTTCATTGGAAAAACATGTAATATTTTTTAAATTTTTAATATCTTTTTCAAATTTTATTTTTACAACTGGAGGATTACTTGATTGAAGAAGATATTTATCCTTAGGTTCAATACTCTCGTATTTCAAAGGCAAAGTCTTCATTAAGGTTTCGAATCTTTCTAATTTTCCGTACTTTTCGTTTATAGGGAACCTAGGAAGTTCCCAAAAATCTTTTGTTTCATCTATTACTCCAGAATGCTGCCCGAATGCATACTTAAAGCCTAATTCTTTTATAATATTTTTAAACTCAAGACTGTATTCGCCAAATGGATAGGAAAAAAAACTTGAATTTTTGCCAAGTCTTTCCTCAAAAACTTTTATGGATTTTAAAATATCTTTTTTAATATCTTCTGTGTTTTCTTCAACCAGATATTCATGAGTATGGCTATGGTTCCCAATTTCAACATTTTCATTATCATGCAGCTCTTTTATCTGCGTCCAGTTCATGAAATTAAATGCACCGACCTCTCTGGTGCTTACAAATAAAATAAATGGAATTTGTTTCTCTTTTAAAATTGGCCAAGCATTTTCATAAAATGAAAGTAAACCATCATCTATAGTTAATAAAACTTTTCTCTCATTTTTCATTTGTGATAGACTTTCTTCAAAGTTTTTGGGATGGATAAACTTTATACCTTCTTTTTCAATTACTTTTAATTGTTTTTTAAAAACATCTAATTGTATATTTGTAGAGGGATATTTGCTTTCATTAAATCTATGGTACATAATTGAAATAAGACCAAAATCGTCAAAAGTATAATTATTTTGAGATAATACTTTTGATTGATAGGAGCTAAAAGTTATAATAAAAATTACAATGATTAATAATTTTTTAATTATAAGTTGCATTGGCAAAGATGATAAATTAGGATTGAGGATAAATAAAGAATTTTTTATTCATAATTTCAATCATTCTAAAAACAAATACAATAATCTTGTTACAGAAATATTTAATTTTATTACATCCAAAGGTGCAAAATTAGATAAACATTTCAGTGTTATCGTTAACCAAGGCCCAGGCAGCTTTTCAGGTGTTAGAATATCTCTAGCTATCGCTAAAGGACTTGAAATTACAAAAAATGTAAAACTTTTCGGGTTTAAAAACACTGATTTAAGTGAATTTAACAAAGAAAATGTAGAGAAATTATTAAATGAAAATTTAATCGAAAAAAAATTGATTCAGCCCATCTATTTAAGTTAAATTAAGATATGAGTATTATTGAGGAAAAATGTAAACAAAAAGGAGTAAGGCTAACTGATCAAAGAAAGGTTATAGCCAAAGTTCTCTCAGAGTCTAAAGAGATATATGGTTCAAAAGATCATCCAGATGTAGATGAGTTGCACAAACGGGTATCAGACTTAGATGACAAGATAAGCATCGCAACTGTTTATAGAACTGTTAAACTTTTTGAAGAGGCTGGTATATTAGTCAAACACGATTTTAAAGCTGGCAAGGCTCGCTATGAAATCAATGATGACCATAATCACTTAATAGATATTAATAGTGGTGAAATCGTTGAGTTTGTAGATAAAGATATAGAGGAATTACAAAAGAAAATTGCAAAAAAATTGGGTTATAATTTAGTGGATCACAAACTTGAGCTTTATGGTTCAAAAATAAAAAAATAATTTGGAAAAAAAATTTTTTATAAAAACATTTGGTTGTCAAATGAATGAATATGATAGTAATCGTATTTCGGATTTGGTAAAAAAAATTAATTATAAGAAAACAAAAATTTTAAGTGATGCAGATTGCTATATTCTTAATACGTGTCATATAAGAGAAAAATCAACAGAAAAGGTCTACCACGATGTGGGTAGGGTAAAGAAAGAGTTTAGGAATAAAAAAAAACCAACAGTGATCATAATAGGATGTGTAGCTCAAGCTGAAGGAGAAATCTTATTGCAAAAAGAAAAATATATTGATGCTGTTATAGGCCCTCAATCTTATCATCAAATAAATAGTATAATAAAAAAAATTGAGAAAGATAAAGAAAAGATAATTTCATCAGATTTCGATGTTATAGAAAAATTTGATAATTTAAATACAACAAAAAATTCTAATAATAATATTTCCTCTTTTTTAACAATCCAGGAAGGATGTGATAAATTTTGCAAGTTTTGTGTTGTTCCCTACACACGCGGTCCAGAATTTTCTAGATCAATAGCTGAATTAGTGCGAGAAAGTAAAGAACTAGTTAAAAATGGCGCTAAAGAGATCATATTACTTGGTCAAAATGTAAATGCGTTTAATTATGAGGGGCATAAACTTTCTAATTTAATAAATGAACTCTCAAAAATCGACGATCTTAAAAGAATAAGGTATACCACTTCACACCCTAAAGATTTCTCAGAAGATCTAATTGAAGCACATAAGAATTTTGATAAATTAATGCCTTTAATTCATCTTCCAGTTCAAAGTGGTTCTAACAAAATTCTTAAAAAAATGAATAGGCAACATACAATAGAGGAATATTTAAATATTATCGATAAATTAAAAAAAGTTAATCCTTCAATTCAATTTTCTAGCGATTTTATAATTGGGTTTCCTGGCGAAAGCGATAGGGATTTTAAGGACAGCTTAGAACTTGTAGAAAAAGTGAAATTTATAAATTCTTATTCATTTATATTTAGTCCTAGACCGGGAACACCTGCTTTTCAACTAGAAAAAATAGATGAAAAAATTTCGAAAGAAAGATTGATTATATTTCAAAATTTTTGTGAAGAAATAAAATTAAAATACAGAAAAGAACTTTTAAAAAAAACTTCAAACGTTTTATTTGAAAATAGAGTTGGAAAAAAAAATGAATTCTTTGGTAGAGATATGTTTTCTAATTCTGTTATCACAAAAAGTGAAAAAGATTTAACAGGAGAAATCATTGAAATAAAGATTCTTAGCGGAAATCAGAACACTTTATTCGGAAAAATATGTAATGAATCACTTAAAAAGGAATATGCTGCATAAATGTCAGAAATTAGTAAGTTAACTCAAAATTTAATTACGAAAAAAATTGATAAAGAAACTATAAATTTGCAAGTTATAAATAATGAAATGTTACAGTCTATCGTAGGTCAATTCGATCAAAATTTAAAAGACTTAGCAAAATTAACTAACACAAAAGTTTTTTTTAGGGGTAATTCCATTACATGCAAGGGAAAAGAAAACAAAATCAAAGCCTTTAGCGAGGCGATAAAATTTTTAGTAAATAAATATTTGTTAACAAATATAATCGAAAAAGAAGATATACTCTTGTCAGTAAAAAAAAATGTTGACCAAACAGAGTCAAATGTAAAATCTTTTAAACAGCTAATAAAGACTCCAAGGAAGTCAGTTATCGCTCGTTCAGAAAAACAGTCTGAGTATATAAAAGCTCTTAAAGAGAATCATATTGTAATGTCCCTAGGCCCTGCTGGAACAGGAAAAAGTTTTTTAGCGGTATCTGTAGCAGTAACACTTTTAATGGAAAAAAAGATTGAGCGAGTTATTTTGTCGAGACCAGCAGTTGAAGCCGGAGAAAAACTTGGTTTTTTACCCGGCGATATGAAAGAAAAAGTGGATCCATACTTAAGACCATTATATGACGCACTTTATGAGCTTTTTGGTGCTGAAAAGATTGACAAAAAAATTGAGAACGGGGAAATTGAGATTGCGCCTTTAGCATTTATGAGAGGCAGAACATTAAAAAATTCCTTCGCTATTTTAGATGAAGCTCAAAATGCTACTGAAACTCAAATAAAAATGTTTTTGACTAGAATTGGCGAAAATTCAAAATTAGTTGTAAATGGAGATCCCTCGCAGATTGACTTGATAAATAAATCCCAATCTGGCCTTATTAAATCAAAAAATATTTTAAAACATTTAAAAGAGATTAAAATAATTGAATTTGACCACAATGACGTGGTCAGACACCCGCTGGTTTCAAAAATAATTAGGGCTTACCAAAAAAAAAGCACTGATGATAAAATTTAATGTTATTTTAAGCAATTTTGAATGGGAAAAGTACATCAAGAAACCAAATAGTTTTATTGAAAAAAAATTAGAGATTATTAATAAAAAAGACAATAGTTTTAAAAAAAAAGTAATTTTTTGTACGCTCTTACTTTCAGGAAATAATGAGATTAAAAAATTAAATAAAAAGTTTAGAAATAAAAATAAATCAACTGATGTTTTATCCTTTCCTTTTTATACAAAGTCGGAGTTGAAAAAAAAATTAAAACGAGAAAAAGAAATTTATTTAGGAGATATAATAGTAAATCTTAATAAAATTAAACACAAAAATAAGATTAATAATTTTAAAAAAGAGTTCAATAAACTTTGGGTACATGGCTTAGTTCATCTTTTTGGTCATGAACATGAAAAAGATAAAGATTATTTAAAAATGATGAAAGTAGAAAAAAAACTTTTGTCCTTTCTCAATTAATGCTCGAAAAATATTTAGATAAAAAATTTTTTACATTGTTTTTATTGCCTTTTATAATTGGCAGTATAACAGTTTTTTCGTTTCAGCCCTTTAATTTAACATTTGTTAATTTTATAGTTTTACCCATTTTTTTTTATCTTATTATTTACATAAAAAAAAAATCAAAAAGTAAATTTAGAAAGAGACCCTTCAGGAGAAATCTTTTTATTTTTGGGGTATCTTTTGGATTCGGTTTTTACTTAAGTGGTACTCACTGGATTTCAAATTCATTAACTTTTGACGAAAATTTCATGATTTTAATTCCTTTTGCTTTACTTTTAATCCCACTTTTTTTAAGTTTATTTTTTGCAATCGTAACAGTTTTAATTGGCCCATATTTAAATCTTAATTTTGGCTCAATATTTCTTTTTTCTAGTACTTTAGCTGTTTCTGATTATCTCAGAGCGAAAATACTTACAGGCTTTCCCTGGAATTTATGGTCTTATAGTCTTTCATGGGCAACTGAAGTTCTTCAAATATTAGATCTTGTTGGTATATTTGCGTTTAATTTAATTATTATCACTCTTTTCATGCTACCTGCTATTTTATTTTTACGAATAAATATTTTAAAAAAAATTTTTCTTTTAGGTTTATTACCTTTAATTTTTTTAATTTTATATATTTATGGTAATCACTCTATTAACCAAAATTACAGACTAATAAAGCTTAACCAAGATAAATTTAATATAAAGATTATATCACCTAACTTTAAACTGAATTACGGTTTATCTGAAGAAGATATTGAAGAAAGGCTAAAAAAATTGATCAGATTCAGTGCACCAGAAAAGAATTCAAAAGTTATTTTCATATGGCCCGAAGGCGTTTTTAGTGGCTATAACTTTTCTCAAATTTATAAATTTAAAAAAATATTTCTCGAAAATTTTGATGATAAACATTTAATTTTGTTTGGTGTTAATAATTTTGAAATAGAAACAGGTAAGGTTTTTAATAGTTTAGTAGTTGTAGATAATAATCTTGAGATATTGAGAGAATATAGAAAACAAAAACTTGTTCCATTTGGAGAGTTTTTGCCTTTTGAAAAAATCTTGAGCAATTTTGGTCTTAAAAAAATTACAGAAGGATATGGTTCATTTTCTAAAGGCAAAAAACAAAATAATATAGAAATAGAAAATATGAGTATCTTGCCATTAATTTGTTATGAATTAATTTTTCCTGAATTTGTTCAACATTCTCCTCAAAAAACAAATCTTATAGTTAATATATCTGAAGACGGATGGTTCGGAAACTCTTTAGGACCTTATCAGCATTTCGCAAAAGGGATTTTTAGAGCAATAGAACAAAATTCTTATTTAGTCAGATCTGCTAATAAAGGAATAAGCGCAATTATAAACAACAAAGGTGAAGTTATTAAAAAACTTAATATCCATGAGTCTGGAAATATTGATCTCGAAGTTCCATTAATCAGATCAAAAAATAAAAATAAAAATGATTTGATCTTTTTTATTCTTTTATTTACATATATTTTAATCTTTAAATATTACGAAAAAATTAATGTCAAAAAATAACTTTTTATTTACAAGTGAGTCCGTTTCAGAAGGACATCCAGATAAAGTTTGTGACAGAATTTCTGACATGGTGGTAGATTTGTATTTGTCCAGAGACCAGTTTGCGAGAGTAGCCTGTGAAACACTTACAACAACTAATAAAGTTATTTTGGCAGGTGAAACTAGAGGTCCTAAAATTCAAAAAGAGGAGTTAATTGATAAAATTAGAGGATGTATTAAAGACATAGGATACAATCAAGAAGGATTTAGTTGGAAAACTGCTAAAATAGAAACGTTTTTACATGAGCAGTCCAAAGATATCGCAATGGGCGTAGACTCTAAAGATAACAAAGATGAGGGAGCAGGAGATCAAGGGATTATGTTTGGTTATGCTTGTACAGAAACAGTTGATTTAATGCCAGCGCCAATAGATTTTTCTCATAAAATATTAAGATTAATGGCAAATGATAGAAAAAAAGGAATTTTAAAAGGTATTGAGCCTGACTCTAAGAGTCAAGTTACAATGAAATATAAAAATGGATTACCAACGGAAGTTACATCAATCGTAATTTCGACACAACATTCAAAAGATTTAAACCAGGAAAAAGTAAGGGAGCTGGTTATTCCTTATATAAAAAAATCAATACCTGAAAGGTATTTAGAAAATATTGACTCAAAAGAAATTTATATAAATCCTACTGGGCAATTTATAATTGGTGGGCCCGACGGAGATACTGGCCTTACAGGAAGAAAAATTATAGTTGATACTTATGGCGGAGCTGCGCCGCATGGCGGCGGAGCTTTTTCTGGGAAAGACCCTACAAAAGTTGATAGATCTGCAGCTTATGCGGCTAGATATTTAGCAAAAAATATTGTTTCTTCAGGAGCATCTAATAAATGTTTGATACAATTAGCGTATGCAATTGGGGTATCCAAACCTTTATCAATATTTATAAAGCTCGATGATGGAGATGAGATTAAAGTTAATAAAATTAAAAAAATAATAGATGAAAATTTTGATTTATCACCAAGAGGAATAAGAGAGATGTTGAAGTTAAATAATCCTATATACGAGGTTACATCCTCTTACGGGCACTTTGGAAGAAAACCTGGTAATAAAGGTGAATTTTCATGGGAAAAAACAGATAAAGTGGAATTATTTAAGTTGTAATCTTGAAAAAGACTTAATTTTCTTCTAAAAGAATTAAAATTATTAATAATTACAAAATGGGCTTTTGCCCATTTTTTTTTAGGAGCAAAGAAATGTTAAATAGAGGATTAGATAAACTTGAACTTTTAAGAATTGTAGAGGCTGTTGCTAACGAAAAATCAATAGACAAAGAACTTGTAATTGGATCAATGGAAAGCGCAATTCAAAAAGCTGCACTTACCAAATTTGGAAGCGAGAACGAAATTCAAGTTGAAATTAATAGAGACACTGGAGAAATTACTATTCAAAAAGTTTTAAACATCGTAGAAAACGTTGAGGATCCATCTAGAGAAATTACGCTAGATGCAGCAAAAAAAATTGAAAAAAGTGACGAATTAAAAATTGGTGGAAAAGTTTTTGAGGAATTACCACAGGTAGATTTTGGAAGAATTGCAGCTCAAAGCGCAAAGCAAGTGATAAGTTCAAGAGTTAGAGAAGCAGAAAAAAATAGACAATACCAAGATTTCATCGACAAAGAGGGACAGATATTGAGCGGTATTATAAAAAGACTTGAATTTGGGAATGTTATTGTTGATTTAGGTAAAGCAGAAGGAGTTATTAAAAAAGACGAACTTATCCCAAGAGAAATATTGAAAACAGGAGATAGAGTCAAAGCATATTGCTATGAAGTCAAAAAAGAGATTAAAGGGCATCAAATTTTTTTATCAAGAGCCCACCCTCAATTTCTAGCGAGACTATTTTTTCAAGAAGTTCCAGAAATCTATGAAGGTACCATTGAAATAAAGTCTGTGGCAAGAGATCCGGGAAGCAGAGCTAAAATTTGCGTTCATTCACAAGACTCTTCGATTGACCCTGTGGGCGCTTGTGTTGGTATGAGAGGAAGTAGAGTTCAAACTATTGTAAACGAATTACATGGGGAAAAAATTGATATTATAAAATGGACTGAGGATCTTCCAACTTTAATCTCAGAATCTTTATCTCCTGCCGAAATTTTAAAAGTTTTAATAGATCAAGATAATAAAAGAATTGACATAATACTTACAGAGGAAAATTTAAGCAAAGCAATCGGACGTAGAGGTCAAAACGTCAGACTTGCGTCCAAGCTCACAAATTATGAGATAGATATATTAACCGATAAAGAGGATTCTGAAAGGAGACAAGCGGAGTTTAAAGAGAGAACAGAGACACTTATTAAAAATCTTGAAGTAGACGAAACATTAGGGCAACTTTTAGTTTCAGAAGGGTTTTACTCTATAGAGGAGATAGCAAACTCAAATGAGGAAGATATTTCTAAAATTGATGCAATAGACACTGATACTGCTAAAGAATTGATTGAGAGATCCAAAGAAACGTTGGTAAAAGAAAAAGAGGCTATCTCTCAAAAACTAAAAGAACTCGGTGTTGAAGAGGAACTGATAAGTTTAAAAGGTATGACGCAAGGAATGTTAGTAATTTTAGGACAGAAAAATATCAAAAAGCTAACTGACTTTGCAGATCTTTCATCTGACGAACTAATAGGTGGGTTCGACGAAATTAAAGGAAAAAAAATTAGAGTTGATGGTTATTTAGAAGAGTTCTCGCTTTCAAGAAAAGAAGCAGATGATCTAATTATGGCAGCCAGGGAAATAGCCTACAAATAATGTTATGGATAAAAATAAAAAGAAAACACTTACAATTTCCTCAAATTTTAAAAAGAAAATAGATACTTCAACAATATCAAGAGATGGAAAAAAAACTTATTCGATTGAAAAAAAGAAACCATTCAGAGAAAGTAAAAATTTTAACAAATCAACTACCACAAATAATTTAAACAAAAACGATTTCTCAAAAAAAAGAAGTTTCGTAAGAAAATTCGTTGAGCAACAAGCAACCAAAGATTTTATTAATAAAGACAGCAAAAAACCTTCAGGAAAAAGTAAACTTAAGCTTAAAAGTCCAATTGATAAAAGAGATTTTAAATTAACAGTTTCACGAGCTTTAAATGTAGAAGAAATAGAAATCAAACAAAGAAGTTTAGCATCAGTAAAAAGAGCCAGACTTAAAGATAAGAAGAATAAACCTGAGACTGAGGAGAAAAAAGAGTTTAAGAAAGTAATTAGAGAAGTAAATATTCCAGAGCAAATTTCAATTCAAGAACTATCAAATAGAATGGCAGAAAAATCTAGTGATATAATCAAGTTTCTACTAAATATGAAAGTAGTAGCAACTATTAATCATAATATTGATAAAGATACAGCTGAGTATATTGTTAAAGAATTTGGCCATAATCCTATTTTAGAAGAAAGTTTATCGATAAAATCTGAATCAGTTACCGAAAAATTAATCGGTGAAGTAAAATCAAGACCACCAGTTGTAACAATTATGGGTCATGTCGACCATGGTAAAACTTCATTGCTCGACTCTCTAAGAAATACTAATGTTGTATCAGGTGAGTATGGTGGAATAACTCAACACATCGGAGCATACCAAGTAAGCTCAAAACATGATAAATTAATTACATTTATCGATACACCTGGGCATGCAGCTTTTACCGAAATGCGAGCTAGAGGTTCAAAAATAACAGACATAGTAGTATTAGTTGTAGCAGCAGACGACGGGATAAAACCCCAGACAATTGAGGCGATCAAACACGCCAAAGCAGCAAAAGTACCTATAATTGTCGCTATTAACAAATGTGACTTACCAGAAAAAAATATTGGTAAAATTAAAAACGAGATGATGCAATATGAACTTATCGCCGAAGACCTAAGTGGTGATACTCTTTTCGTTGAAGTTTCTGCTCTAAAAAAGATTAACTTAGATAAATTAAAAGAGTCAATTTTACTGCAATCAGAAATGTTAGATTTAAAAGCTTCTTTTTCTGATCAAGCTAAAGGTGTTGTTATAGAATCTAAGATTGATAAAGGTAAAGGACCAGTTTCAACTGTATTAATTAAAAATGGAAAATTAAAAAAAGGGGATTATTTTATTTGCGGAAATACTTGGGGAAAAATTAGAGCAATGATTAACTTTGAAGGAAAAAATGTGGATGAAGCTCTACCTTCCACACCTGTAGAAATTTTAGGAATGAATGACACAGCTTTTGCGGGAGCAGAGTTAGCTGTTACGGAAAATGAAAACGAAGCTAAAAAAATTGCTGAACAAAAAACTAATTATTCAAATAAAAATAATTTTCCTTCTAACGATAAGACGACTTTATTCGATAAAGTTAAGAACAAAGATGAGTTGAATATAATACTCAAATCGGATGTTCAAGGTTCGAGTGAAGCGTTAAAGATGGCAATAAATAAAATAGAACACAATGAGGTAGAGGCAAAAATTATTCTTTCAGATATTGGAATGATAAACGAAACCGACGTTTCTTTGGCTAAAGCATCAGATGCAATATTGATTGGCTTCAATGTTAAGCCAAATAGAGAAGCAAAGAAACTAGCTGAGGAGCAAAAAATTAAAATTATGTATTTTAATATAATTTACGAAGCTTTAGATTACGTTGAAAAATCTTTATCAGGCTTACTTGCACCCGATTTAAAAGAAACTGTTTTAGGTAGCGCAGAAATTCAAAAAATATTTAAAGTTTCTAATGCTGGCAAAATAGCAGGATCTAAAGTAATTAGTGGAGAAATCAAAAATAAATCAAAAGCTAGAATTATAAGAGATGGAGTAGTTGTTTATAGTGGTGAAATTTCTTCAATATTTAGAGAAAAGAATCAAGTCAAAGAAGTTGGTACGGGACTAGAATGTGGGATTGGAATAAAAGATTTTATAGATTTTAAAGAAAAAGATTTAATAGAGTCTTTCATTTCTGAAGAGATAAAGAGGTCGATTTAATGGCTAATCAATATTCACAAAGACAGTTGAGAGTTGGAGAACTAGTAAAACAAAACTTAGGCGAATTATTCATTAGAAACGAGGCTAAAATTCCTGAAGTTAATTCAAAACTCATTACAGTAACAGAAGTGAGAATGACACCTGACCTCAAAACTGCTCGAGTTTACGTAATTCCCTTAGGTGGCGTAGAAACAAAGGAAACAGTAAAAATCTTGACTGAATACTCACATCTTGTTAGAAAAGCTCTGTCTAAAAGGCTAGATATTAAGTTTCTTCCTAAACTTACTTTTGTTGAAGATAACTCATTTGAATATGCTGAAAAGATTGAAAGATTAATTAAGAAAAATAAGGATAATGACAAAGAAAAAAAAGGATACAATTAAATCCCTAGCTTTACACACAAAAGACGTAGGGTCTACCGAAATACAAATTGGATTGCTTACTGATAAAATTTCTAAATTATCAGAGCATTTTAATAAATATAAAAAAGATAAACATTCTACTTTAGGCTTGGCTAAGTCAGTTAATAAAAGAAAAAAACTTCTTGCGTATCTTAAAAAGAAAAATTCTGAGTCTTACCAAAAAGTAATTAAACAATTAAATTTAAGGAAATAATGTTCAAAATAAATAAAGAAGAAATAAAAGTTAATGGTAAAAAGTTAACTTTTGAAACGGGAAAAGTAGCAAGACAAGCAGACGGAGCAATAATAGCAACTTTAGGTGAAACAGTTGTAATAGCTACAGCTGTGGGTGCTAAAAAAGTTGCCGAGGGGCAAGATTATTTTCCATTGTCAGTAAATTATCAGGAAAAATATTACGCAGCCGGAAAAATTCCAGGCGGCTATTTTAAAAGAGAGGCGAGACCGACCGAGTCCGAAACTTTGATTTCTAGATTAATTGACCGACCCATAAGACCTCTGTTTCCATCAGGTTTTATGAACGAAGTGCAAGTACTTCCAACAGTTTTGTCCTATGACGGAGAAAATCAACCTGATATTCTTGCTATCAACGCATCTTCGGCAGCATTGGCTATTTCTGGATTGCCCTTTCAGGGTCCAATAGGAGCTAGCAGAGTCGGTTATAAAGACGGAAAATTTTTACTTAACCCTTCGCAAGAGGAACTGAAGACATCAGAGTTAGATTTAGTGGTAGCTGGAACTAAAGATGCTGTTTTAATGGTAGAATCAGAGACTTCAGGTTTATCAGAAAAAATAATGCTCGACGCGGTAAAATTTGGACATGAGAATTTTGTTCCAGTTATTCAAGCAATAGAAAAATTAGCGAAAAAAGCTGGCAAAACAAAATGGGAGGTAGAGGAAGTAGATCATTCTGATGTGAAAAAGAAAATTGGAGAAAAATTTGAAAAAGATTTAAGACTTGCTTTTAAAGAAATCGACAAAAAAAAGAGGTCTACAGCAATTTCAGAAATAGAGACTAAATGTAAAGAAATGTTTATCGATGATGAAAATATTACAGAAAATCAAGTTATGGCACAATTAAAATCAATTGAAAAAGACATCGTTAGAACAGCAATTTTAAAAGATAAAAAAAGAATTGACGGTAGAGGACTGGACGATGTTAGACAAATTCAATGTGAAGTTGGGGTTTTGCCTAGAGCACACGGTTCAGCTCTTTTTACAAGAGGTGAGACCCAAGCTCTTGTAGTAACAACGCTTGGTATGGCTGACGATGAACAAAGATTAGAAAGCCTAGATGGAATGCAGAGATCAAATTTTATGCTTCACTACAATTTTCCACCTTTTTCTGTGGGTGAGTGTGGTAGAATCGGAACAGGTAGGAGAGAGATTGGTCACGGTAAGTTAGCATGGAGAGCAATTAATTCTTCTTTGCCAGGCAAAGAAAATTTCCCTTATACTTTAAGGGTAGTTTCAGAAATAACAGAGTCGAATGGTTCTTCATCTATGGCTACAGTTTGTGGCACTTCATTATCGTTAATGGATGCTGGTGTTCCTATAAAAGAGTCTGTAGCTGGGATCGCTATGGGACTAATTAAAGAAGGTAACGATTTTTCTGTGTTATCAGATATTTTAGGCGACGAAGATCATTTAGGAGACATGGATTTTAAAGTAGCTGGTACTAAAGATGGAATTACATCACTTCAAATGGATATTAAAATTACTGGAATTACTTTTGAAATTATGGAGAAGGCTTTAGACCAAGCTAAAGCTGGAAGAGAGCATATCTTAAAAGAAATGAACAAGGCTATTAAATCTTCAAGAAAAGAATTGTCAAAACACACTCCAAAAATGGAAACTATAAAAGTAGATAAAAAAGATATCGCAACTGTAATTGGAAAGGGAGGAGCCACTATCAGAGAAATAGTTGAGACTTCTGGTGCAAAAGTTGATGTGAAAGATACTGGTGAAGTAACAATTGCTGCATCGGATGAAGAGTCTAGAATAAAAGCAATTAATTTTATAAAGAGCTTAGTTGCTAAACCAGAAATGGGAAAAATTTATAAAGGTAAAGTGGTAAAGATTATGGAATTTGGTGCATTTGTTAACTTTTTAGGTAAACAAGATGGTCTAGTTCATATCTCAGAACTAGCAGATAAAAGAGTCGCAAAAGTCGGTGATGTAGTTAAAGAAGGTGATGAAGTTTCTGTAAAAGTAGTTGGATTTGATAGAGGTAAAGTTAAATTATCAATGAAACAAGCAAGTGCCTAGGAAATATTTTTAGGATCCGGCATTCCAACTTTATTGTATCCAGCATCGACATAATGGATCTCTCCAGTAACTCCTGCAGCAAGATCACTCAACAGATATAATGCTGAGTTTCCCACGTCATGAATATCAACGTTCCTTTTTAAAAATGAATGATCTTCATTCCATTTATATAAAAATTTTGCATCTCCTATTGCTGACGCGGCTAAGGTTTTAATTGGTCCTGCGCTAATAGCATTGACACGAATTTTCTTTTTACCCAGGTCTCTTGCTAAATATTTAACGCTTGCTTCTAAAGCAGATTTACAAACTCCCATCACATTATAATTAGGAATTGCTTTTGTGGACTCATAAGTAAGAGTAAGCAAACTTCCACCCTCTTTCATAACATTTGAAGCTTCTTTAGAAACCTCGGTAAATGAAAAGCATGAAATTAACATACTTTTTAAGAAATTATCTCTAGTAGTATTTAAATATTCACCTGACAACTCTGATTTGTCAGAAAACGCAACTGCATGAACTACAAAGTCAAGTTCACCCCATTTAGATTTGATATCAGAGAAAAGTTTGGAAACATCATCTTTTTTTTCAACATCACAGCTAAAAGTTATGTTTGAATTTAATTTTTCTGCTAAAGGAACAACCCTTTTTTTCAAAGCATCTCCAAGATAAGTAAATGCCAAATTTGCTCCTGCTTCTGCAAGTTTTTGCGATATTCCCCAAGCAATAGAGCGCTCATTTGCAACGCCCATTATTAAACCTTTTTTGCCCTTCATTAAATTCATTACGATACCTTTTCAAAAACTAATGTAGCGTTAGTTCCACCAAAACCGAAACTATTAGACATTATAGCATTCAATTTTACATCTTTTTCAACTTTTGTAACAATAGGATATTTTTTTGCCTCATCATCTATATCTGTAATATTAGCAGACGCGGCTATAAAATTATTTTTCATCATAATTAAACTATAGACAGCTTCGTGGACTGATGTTGCGCCCAAAGAATGTCCAGCTAAAGATTTTGTTGAACTAATTTTTGGTTTATAATTATTAAACACTTCTCCAACAGCTTTTAACTCGGTTATATCTCCAACAGGCGTAGATGTACCATGTGTGTTGATGTAATCAATTTTATTTTTTGCAGTGCTTAGTGCCATTTTCATACATCGCACCGCACCTTCACCAGACGGAGCAACCATGTCATAACCATCTGACGTAGCACCATATCCTGTCAATTCAGCATATATTTTTGCACCTCTTGCTTTAGCATGTTCATATTCCTCTAAAACTAAAACACCACCTCCCCCAGATATTACAAAACCATCTCGAGTTTTATCGTATGGCCTAGATGCTTTGGACGGTGTATCATTATATTTTGATGATAATGCTGTCATAGCATCAAACATTGCAGTCATAGCAAAATGAACTTCATCACTCCCACCTGCAAAAATTATCTTTTGTTTTCCAAGTTGTATCAATTCCATTGCGTTACCAATACAATGACCACTAGTCGCACACGCCGAACTAATAGTATAATTAACTCCTTTAATTTTAAATGGTACTGCTAAAGTAGCCGAGGCTGTGCTCGACATAGTTCTTGGCACTACAAAAGGACCCATTCTTTTTGGACTTTTTTCTCTTGTTTTGTCAGCTGCTAGTATTACATTTTCTATTGATGGTCCTCCTGAACCCATTATCATCCCTGTCGATACATTGCTTACATCTTTCTCATCCAATCCTGAGTCTTTGACCGCTTCATTCATTGATATATAATTATAAGCAGATCCTGGTCCCATAAATCTAATAAATTTTCTATCAACATGATCTTCCAATTTAATATTTGGTTTCCCATGTACGTGACTTTTTAAATTGTATTCTTTATATTCCTCGGAAAATGAAATACCGGATTTTGAATTCAATAATGATTTAAAAACTTCATCTTGATTATTTCCTAAGCAAGAGACAACTCCAATTCCAGTGACCACTACTCTTTTCATGATTTAAATAAACCTACTTTCAAATTTTCTGCTCGATAAATTATTTTACCGTCAGCACTTAATAATCCATTTGCAAGTCCTACGGTAGTTCCTTCTTTTTTTAAAACTCTTTTCATATTTATTTCATATGTAGCCATTTTAATATTCTTCAAAACTTCACCAGTAAATTTAACAGAATTTACTCCTAAAGCTCTTCCTTTTCCCGGCTCTCCAATCCAACCCAAATAAAAACCAACTAATTGCCACATAGCATCCAGACCAAGACAACCAGGCATAACTGGGTCTTTTTGAAAGTGACAATCAAAAAACCATAAACTGTCTTTAATATCAAGTTCAGCTTTAATAAAACCTTTATTAAACTCACCAGTATCTTTTTTAATCTCTGTAATCCTATCAAACATTAACATTGGAGGTAACGGAAGTTTAGCATTACCCTCACCAAATAACTTTCCCTCTCCACACGAAATTAAGTCATCATAGTTGTAATTGTTTTTTTGCATGATTTAGAAACTGTTTTACTTGATTTAACAAACGTTTCATATATATTTGTGTTTAGAATGATTATAAACTAGTTAAATTTTGCAAAAAAACGTGAAAAAAATAGATATTTTAAAAAAATTAAGAACTTCAGGTCTAAGACCGACTAAACAAAGAGTAGAAATTGCAAAATTTTTATTCGAAAGAGATAAAACATTTCATTTTACAGTTGAAAGCTTAAATAAACTTTTAGAAAAAAAAACTTCTAATAAGTTTGCACTAGCTACAATTTACAATACAGTTCATGCTTTTAAATCTGCAGGACATTTAAGCGAAGTAGAGGTGAGAGGAAAAAAAACTTATTTTGACACAAATGTATCAAATCATCATCATTTTTATGATAGTGAAAATTCAGAGTTAATTGATATTGATTCAAACGATGTTGTGATACAAAAAATTCCAAAAGCGCCTAATGGCAAAAAAATTAAAAATATTGAGGTTTTTATAAATTTAAAAAATTGACAGTTTGTCGCTTGTTTTACTTTAGAATTATTATAAACTGGATATAGACATGAGTGTAGATTATAAAAAAGACAGTAACGGAAAATGTCCTGTAATGCATGGCGGAGTCACAAAAGCGGGAGAGTCCAATACTGCAAGACTCTGGCCAAATAGTATTAACTTAGACATTTTACATCAACATGATGCTAAAACTAATCCACTACCGGGGTTTAACTATAAAAAAGAAGTTAAAAAATTAAATTTCAAAGCGCTTAAAAAAGATTTATTAAAACTAATGACTGATAGCCAAGAGTGGTGGCCAGCAGATTTAGGAACTTATAGTGGTCTTATGGTGAGATTAACTTGGCACCAAGTAGGAACTTACAGAGAATTTGACGGTAGGCCGAATGTAGGTTCTCATAGATTTTCACCTCAAGACTCTTGGCCAGACAATACAAACCTCGACAAAGCCAGAAGATTATTATGGCCGATCAAAAAAAAATATGGAAATAAATTAAGTTGGTCTGATTTAATGGTTTTAGCTGGAACTATGGCTTACGAACATGCAGGATTTAAAACTTTTGGTTTCTCTTTTGGAAGAGAAGATATATGGGAACCTGAAAAAGATGTTTATTGGGGAAAAGAAACAGTACCGCTAGCTGTTAATAGATATGGAGACCCAAAAGATCGATCTTCTCTAGAAGCTCCACTTGCAGCATCACATTTTCAACTTGTTTATGTAAATCCGCAAGGTGTTGAAGGCAAACCTGATCCAATTAGAACCGCTATGGATGTGAGAGAAACTTTTGGAAGAATGGGAATGAACGATGTAGAGACAGCAGCACTAACTGTCGGAGGACACTCAATAGGAAGAGCTCATGGAAATGGTAACCCAGATAATTTAGGACCAGAGCCAGCTGGCGCAGATATTCATGAACAAGGCTTTGGTTGGAATCAAAAAAATGGAACAGGAGCAAATCAAATTACTTCTGGTCTTGAAGGTGCTTGGACAACTAACCCTGATAAGTGGGATCACCAATATTTAGATCTTTTGCTTAATTACGAATGGGAAAGTAAAAAAAGTCCAGCTGGAGCGTGGCAGTGGGAACCTATCAACCTTGAAGAAGAAAAAAAACCTAGAGATCTTGGTGACCCTAAAAAGAAAGCAAGATTAATGTTTACTGATGCTGACATGGCTATGGCAATGGATCCAGAATATAGAAAAATTTCTGAAAGATTTTATAAAGATCCAAAGTTTTTTGAAGACTCTTTTGCAAGGGCTTGGTTTAAGTTGACACATAGGACGATGGGAAATAAAGAAAACTATATTGGGCCTTGGGCCCCAAAAGAGGATCTTTACTGGCAAGGTAATATTCCTAAACCAAAAAAGAAATATAGCGTAGAAAAATTAAAGAAAATGATTTCAGGGTCAAAATTAAGCACAAGTGAATTGATTAATACAGCGTGGGATAGCGCGAGAACATACAGAAGAACAGATAAAAGAGGAGGTGCTAACGGAGCAAGAATTCGATTAGCGCCTATGAGGCAATGGGAAGCCAACGAACCAAAAAAACTCTCAAAAGTTTTAAAAGTTCTTGAGGGGATAGCAAAAAAGACAGGCGCGACTCTAGCAGATACAATTGTTTTAGCAGGTAATGTAGGGCTCGAAAAAGCTATAAAAAAAGGAGGGTCTAAAGTAAAAGTTCCGTTCAATCCGGGCAGAGGAGACGCATCTCAAGACCAAACAGAAATAAAAAGTTTTAAATGGTTAGAACCTTTACACGATGGATTTAGAAATTATGTAAAATCTGATTATTCAGTCATGCCTGAGGAGCTTCTTTTAGAGCGAGCGTCTTTGATGGGATTAACAGCGCAAGAAATGACTTGTCTTATTGGAGGAATGAGAGTGCTTGGCACGAACCACGAAACAGCCAAAGATAAAGGCGTAATGACCGATAACGTTGGAGCATTAACAAATGATTTTTTTGTAAATTTAGTTGATATGAAATATTCGTGGAAACCTACAGGTAAAAATTCATACGATATAATCGACCGTAAAACTAATAATATAAAGTTTACTGCTTCAAGAGCAGATTTAGTTTTTGGATCAAATTCAATACTTAGATCATATGCAGAAGTTTATGCACAAGACGATAATAAAGAAAAATTCGTAAAAGATTTTGTTAAAGCTTGGACAAAAGTTATGAATGCAGATAGACCAAACCTTAAAAAATTGAATTAATATGGAAATTGTTAAAACACCAAATTTAGAAACGCTAAATCAAAATATCAAAGATGATTTTTACAAAGTTCCAAATCTAGAATTTGATATCGACAAAATGAGAGCTGATTTAAATTCTGTTTTAAAAAAAAAGAAATTTGCCACGTTGGGTATTAAAAATTTTGGCGCAATCTCATTAAATCAAATTCCAGGGGATAAATCCTCTACAGAAGGCCATAACGTGAGAGGAACATATTGGACTATACCAGACGAAAAAGGAAAAGAAATTGAGAGAGATAAGCCAATAGATGAGTCAAAATACAGCGAAATTGTCCCAGAATTCAAAGGAACTTATTTTGAGGAAGTTTACAACACTTTAAAAAAACATTTTAAACTTGGTAGAGTAAGAATTTTATTAAAAGAACCAAGATCTACTCTTAGCTGGCATCGAGATCCTGAGCCAAGACTTCACATTCCAATTATTACCAACAAAGGATGTAGGATGGTGATAGATGAAGTTTGTAAGCATATGCCAGCAGACGGATCAGTAACAATTACTAATAATACAAAATATCACAATTTTTTCAACGGTGGTGAACAAGATAGAATTCATCTAGTTGCATGTGTTTTAGAAAATCCGTTTAAAGATCATGGCAGAATTCGATAAAGGCATATACATAACAGCTAAAGATATTTATGAAAATAATAAGGGCTCATTATTAAGAACTCTAATTTATACAATTGGCCACTTCGCGATTGCAATAACAGTTTTAATGCTTATTGCAGATGTTCCATTTATAATAGCTCTAACAGACGCAATAGTGGAGCCAATAGCTAACGCTGTATGGTATTTTGTTCTAGATAAAATTTGGACAGCAAAATATAAAAAAAAATAATTAATTTACTCTTCCCCACAAACTATCTTTTTTAACCCAGCCTACATAATTATTAATTTGAACTTTACACCAATCTTTTTTACATTTTTTTATTTTACAAAGCCTACCTTTTTGAAGAATAGCGCTTGGCTTTGAAAAAATAGATGGCTTTCTAAATAATAATTGTTTTTGTATTATAATAATCCCAGCCTTTTTTTTTGATAACTGTGAAACGTGTATCCAGCCTGTATTATTTTCATGATCTTTAATTCTTCTAAAGTTTTCAAATTCATCTTGCACTAATACTGGTAAGTATTTTTTTTTGTAAAATAATTTTATAGGATGTTCAAATGAAGGACCCTGCCTAAGATTAACTTTGTCATTTCTTAATGTTAAAAAATATTCTTCTGCTAATAAAATATTTTGAAGAAAAAAAAAAAATATAAAGAAGCTACTTGCTATTTTAGGCATTTATTTATGCAGTTTGGATTATAGTTTAACTTTATATTTCTAAAATCTAGCTTGATAGAATCAAAAACAACAATCTGATTTTTTGAGTTTTCACTTAAACCTAAAATAGTTTTCAAAACTTCATTTGCTTGAAGAGTCCCTAAAATTCCTGCTAATGGTGAGAAAACACCGTCAGATTGACAATTATTTTCTACGATAGGCTTCTCAGGCATAAAACACCTATAACATGAACTTTTTTTTTTAAAGTTAAATTTATATAAATGACCATCAAATTTATTTATTGCAGCTGAGATTAGTATTTTTTTACTTTTTTTACATTGGTCATTTATTAGATATCTTGTCTCAAAGTTATCGGTTCCATCACATATAATGTCAAAATTTTTCAAAATTGATTTTATATTTCTTTTTGTAATCTTTTTTTTAAATGCTTGAACTAAAATATTTTTATTCATTTTATTAATTTTGTTTCTGGCTTCAAGGACTTTAAACTTTCCAATATCACTAACAGAAAAAAGAGTTTGTCTACTTAAATTACTCATTTCAATTTTATCATGATCAACAATACCTAACTTTCCAACTCCCGAAGCAGCCAAATATGTTAACAATGGGCAACCTAAACCTCCAACACCAATAATTAATACTTTAGAATTAAATATCTTTTTCTGACCATTTATCCCTACATTTTTTAAAATGATATGCTTCTCAAATTTTTCGAAATCACTTGATGCTAATCTCATAAATTTATTTGGTTCCAGTAGAACCAAAACCTCCCGAACCTCTATTGGTTTCATTTAAATCACTCACTTCTCTGAGAACAGCTTTAGTTATTGGACATAAAACCATTTGAGCAATCCTTGAGCCTTTTTCTATAGTAAAAACTTCATTTCCTAAATTTATTAAAATTACTTTTATTTCTCCTCTATAATCTGCATCTATAGTTCCTGGAGTATTTAAAACTGTTATTTGTTTTTTTGCTGCTAAACCTGATCTTGGTCTAATTTGTATTTCAAAATTTTTAGGAACCGCTAATGATATCCCAGTTGGTATTATTGAAGTTTTTCCAGGTAAAATTTTTATCTGCTCTTCGATGTTTGCAGCAAGGTCCATACCAGAAGAATCGTCTGTTTCGTATTTAGGTAACTTTACATCATTTGACAATCTTTTAATTAAAACTTCTGTCATTAATTGATAGTTTATCTAAAATTAATTCTACAATTGTGTTTGCCACCAAGCTCTTTTTTGTTCTTTTTAAAGTCTTTATATTTCCTGAACTGTCAATTACTGAAACTCTATTATAATCAGAATTAAATCCACTATCTTTCTTAGAAATATCATTAGCAACTATCAAATCACAATTTTTTTGTTTTAACTTATACATTGCATTTTTTTTAAGATTTTCAGTTTCGGCTGCGAATCCAACTACTATCTTGGGTCGATGTTTATTTGTTTTTCCAAGGTATTCAGCAATATCAACATTCTTTTCTAAATCTATTGATTTAAGTTTTTGATCTTTTTTTATTTTACTCTTACTTTTTTTTAAAGGTTTAAAGTCTGACACTGCTGCAGCACATACAGCTATATCTACTGGAAGAGATTTTTTAACTTCTAAAAACATTTCATCTGCAGTCACGATTTTTTTCATTTTTATTTCTTTTTTTTCTAAAAGATTTAATGCTCCAGAAATTAAAGTAGTTTTAATCCCAAGTCTGCTTAGGGCTTGGGCAATTTCATACCCTTGTTTACCACTTGACTCGTTAGAAATAAATCTGACTGGATCGATATATTCCCTTGTTGGACCAGTTGTGACTATTGCCTTAAGATTTTTGTCCTTCACTAAGTTTCTTTTATTAAAATATTTTTCAAGGTAAGAAATAATTTGTCTAGGGCTAGACATTTTACCTTCCCCGTATTCACCACAAGCCATTTCACCTTTCTCAGGACCGATAAAAAGATAGCCATAATCTTGTAAAATCTTCACATTTTTTTGAGTTGCCTTGTGAACCCACATTCTCACATTCATTGCTGGCACTAATAGAATGTCTTTGTTAGATGCTAAAATTACTGTTGTAGCTAAATCCTCAGCTTTCCCAGCGCTTAATTTTGTCATAAAATTAGCAGTCGTTGGCATGACTATAATTAGGTCAGCCCATCTTGATAAAGATATATGATCTATTTCAGCTTCAGTATTTTTATCAAAAATATCTTCAAAAACTTTACTTTTTGATAAAACATTAATTGATAAAGGAGTTACAAATTCTTTCCCACTTTTTGTTAAAATAACTTTTACCTCATTATAATTTTTTTTAAGCAGTCTTATTAAATCTAAAGATTTATAGGCAGCTATTCCACCTCCAATTATTATAAGTATTTTTCTATGTTTTACTCTCATTATTAATTAAAACACTAACAGAAATATAATTACAATACCAAAAAAACTAAGAAGAATATTATTTCTAAAATTCTTAATTTTCATTTGTTCTATTTCTAGGTTTTTATTACTCTCCATAGCAAAGTTAAATTTACCTTCAGACATCAATTTAAGGGCATAATCAGCTCTATCCATTAAAATAGGCAAATCTGGTATCCTTTTTAGAATTTCTGAGGAAGTATTGATTGCAGTATCAATCGTTGATTTTGGACTTTTGACCTCTTTTAACCAATTTTCTAAAACAGGTTTTGAAACTTCCCAAATATTTGTTTCAGGATATAGTTTTCGTGCAACACCTTCAACAACTACCATTGTTTTTTGAAGAAGCAGCAATGGTGGCTGGGTAGGCATGTTAAACTTTTCAGTAATTTCAAACAATTGAGATAGTAAATTTCCACCCGAAATATCCTTGATAGATTGACCAAATATTGGTTCACCAACAGATCTTAATGCTTGAGCAAATTCCTCTTTAGACGCGTTTTGAGGCACTAGGCCTGCTTGAAAATGTACCTCTGCAACTTTTACATAATCCCTTTTAATGAAACCGTATAAAATTTCTGCCAAAAACTTCCTATTGTTTTTATCTAGACGACCCATTATTCCAAAGTCAACGGGTATTATATTTCCCTTATCATCAACAAATAAATTTCCTTGGTGCATGTCACCATGAAAAAAACCATCACGAACTGCTTGTGTTAAAAATAATTGTATTAAATTTTCAGCTAGTTTTTTTAAATCAACTCCTAAGTCACTTATTTTTCGAATCTCTCTTATGGAGACACCTTTAACTTTGTCTAATGTCAATATTTTCTTGGTTGTGTAGTTCCAGTATATTGCGGGAACATTAAAACCAATATCATTTTTAGTATTCTCAAAAAGCTCGTTAGCTGCAGCTGCTTCAAATCTTAAATCCATCTCTATATTTGTGATTTCTCTTAATAAGTGAACAACTTCTACTAACTTTAATCTTTTAGCCTTAGATACAGTATTTTCGACGACATAAGCAAAAAGCATTAAAGCGTCAAGCTCTTCATTAAATAATTTTTCAATATCTGGTCTTAATATTTTTATGGCCACTTGTTTTTCTTCATCATTAACTTTTATTTTTGCTAAATGTACCTGAGCTATAGATGCAGCTGCGATCGGCTCACTTATATCAGTGATTTCTTGATAATATTTTTCACCTATTTCTTTTTTAATAATTTTTTTTGCATCATATAAATCAAATGCTGGAACCTTATCCTGAAGTTTTTCTAAACTTTTTGCTAATTCTTCACCAATAATATCCGGTCTTGTTGCAAGAAATTGACCAAGTTTGATAAATGTAGTCCCCATCCCTTGTAAGGCATAACATAGGCTTTCTCCTGAGTTTTTACGAGTACCTACTTGTTTAGAATTTGACCCTATTGATATAAAATTGAAAAATAAGTTTAAGCTAAATGGCAATTTATGAACATCATTAATTATTTCAATTGCTCCTGAAGTCGATAATTTTCTTGCAATTAAAAATAGTCTAATAACTCTTTTAAACATTTAAATCTTCCAACCTGAATGAATAGCCGAAATACCATTAGAAACGTTCCTATATTCAATGTTTGAAAAACCATTAAGATGCATCAATTTAACTAATTCTTCCTGATTATAAAACTTTTCTATACTATCAACTAAATATTTGTACGGCTTATCAGAACCAACTATAAGTTTTCCAATAAAAGGTATTGTTTTTGAGTATTGTTTGTAAAGAAAATCAAGAAATTCATTATCAATTTTTGAAAATTCTAAACACATAAACCGTCCCCCTGGTTTTAAAACTCTCAGTGCTTCTTTTAACGTTAAATTAATGTTCGTCACATTTCTGATTCCATAGCTTATAGAGTAAAAATCGAATGAATTATCATTAATTGGTATTTTTTCAGCCGAAGAATTAATCCATTTAACATTATCATATTTATGTAATTTACTTTTTCCTTTTTCAAGCATTTTTAGATTTGGTTCAACACATGTTACAGTCCCGGAAAAATTTGTTTTTTTTAGAAATAATTTTGCAATATCTCCTGTGCCGGATCCTACATCAATTAATTCGGTATGGGGACGAGGATTCATCCAATCTAAGAAACTTTCTTTCCATAACCTATGAATCCCAAATGACATTATATCATTCATCAAGTCATAATTTTTATAAACTTTTGAAAATACAGAATTGACTAAATTATTTTTATCTTGAATAGTGTTTTTCATAGAAGAATTATATGCCAGAATTACCCGAAGTTGAAGTTGTTAAAAGGTCCTTAGAGAGAAAAATCCTCCATTTGGCAATTAAAAAAGTAACAATCAATGATGGAAATTTAAGATACAAAATTAACAAAAAAGAAATTTTGAATTTGATTGGTAGAAAGTTTATAGAAATTAAAAGAAGATCAAAATTTTTAATCTTTAAACTTAATAAAGATTTTCACATGTTAGTCCATCTTGGAATGACAGGCAAATTCTTCTATATTGACAGAAAAAAAAAAAAATTTAAAACAAGCTTTTATTATGATCTAAATTATAAAAAAGATCAAAAACATGATAGAGTCATTTTCTATTTCTCGAACGATCAAAAATTAATTTATAATGATATAAGAAAGTTCGGTTTTATCAAATTTGTTAAGAAAAAAAAATTCCTAGAAAATATACATCTGCGTAACTTGGGTCCAGAACCTCTCGAGAAAAAGTATAATTTTTTATATCTTAAAAAATACATGAATGGTCGAAAAAGAAACGTAAAAAATACTCTTATGGATCAGAGATGCGTTTCTGGTTTGGGAAACATATACGTAAATGAAATTCTTTTTTTTAGCGGTATAAACCCTAAAAGAAAGGTTAAAAATCTTAATGATTCTGAAATATCTAGAATTATTAAAAATACTAAAAAAATTTTGAAAAATTCTATTAAACTAGGTGGCTCTTCAATAAAAGACTTCTACAGCGATGATGGAAAAAAAGGAGAGTTTCAACAACTATTTGCTGTATATGGACGTAAAGGCGAAATTTGTTCTAACACAGATTGCAAAAAAAAAATCTCTAAAATTGTTATCTCAAATCGAGCATCTTTTTATTGTCGTCGCTGTCAAAAATAATAAAGTTGACCAGCATTATTTGGAGATATATACAATCTTAAAAAATGCCTAATACAAAATCAGCTGTTAGAAGAGTAAGAAGAGTTAAAAAGCAAACTCAAATTAATAGAATAAGAAAAAGTAAGTATAAAACCGCTGTTAAAAAAATGGATTTATTACTCAAATCAGGTGAAAAAGCAAAAATAAAAGAATTTTTTCCAAAATTTCAATCAATTCTAATGCAGGTTGCTAAATCTGGAGTAGTAAATAAAAAAACTGCAGCTAGAAAAATTTCTAAGACTTCAAAAAAAATAAAATAATTTCATCAATCTAAAGTTGATTAAAAATTTTTAAACCTAGATTTAGGATAAAATTTTTTTTCAAAATCAAAATATAGTTTCTTTTTAAAGTTGTAAAAAATTTTTTAAACTTTCTATCTGAGCGATAAAGGTACAACCGAAAACGTTTTTTTTTTTTCAAAACTAAAAAAAATCTTGCAAAACTTTTAAAAAGAGAGTTTAAGTTAATCTCTTACTAAATACTCTACATGGAAAAAAACAATATCAAAAAACAGAATCTTTACGTTAATGAAGAAGAAAAGACTTTAAACTGGGAAGAAATTCAAAGCTCTTTTAAAAAAACATTTGGTAATGAAATATATAGCAGTTGGTTACAAAAGATTTCCTTAGAAAAAGAATTCAATGATTATTTAATACTAGGTGTGCCTACGCGTTTTTTCAGAGATTGGATAGTGTCGCGTTATCTTGATAAAATCTTAGAACAAGTTAAGAGCTTTAAATTAAGTTTAAATAGAATAGAATTTAAAATAATTGAAGAAAATAAGCAGAATAAAGACTCAATACAAATAGATCAAATTAGTAAAGTCACTGAGATAAAAGACTCTATCTTGAACTACAACAGATTAAATCCTCATTTAAATTTTGAAAATTTCATACAGGGCAAAAGTAATGATATTGCTTTATCCTATTCCAAAAAGGTATGTGAGCAATTATCGAGATACAACCCCCTTTATATCTGCGGTGGAGTCGGACTAGGTAAAACGCACTTATTAAACGCTATTGGCATTGATCTTCAAAACGTCAATAACGTAATGTTTATTTCAGCAGAGAGATTTATGTATCATTTTATAAAGTCAATTAAGAAAAATGATATGGTGAATTTTAAGGATTTTTTCAGGAAATCCTCAGTTTTTATTATAGACGATATTCAATTTTTAAGTGGTAAAGAAAGCTTACAAGAGGAATTTTTTCATACATTTAATAGCCTTATAGATAAAGGATCACAAATAATAATTTCAGCAGATAGAGCACCTATGAAACTAGAACGTATTCAAGACAGAATTAAATCAAGACTTGCAGGTGGGTTGGTCGTTGATATTGAATCACCAGATTTAGAACTCAAAATCAAAATTATTAAAAAGAAACTACAGGAAATACAAATCCAATTTAACGAAAATATTTCTCTTTCAGAGGATGTAATAAGTTTTTTAGCTAGTGAGAGCAAAACAAATATAAGAGAACTTATAGGAGTACTTAACAGAGTTATAGCTTTTACAAGAGTACACAATAAAACACTTACGATAGCTGATTGTAAAAATATTTTAAAAGACGTTTTTAATCAAATTAGAGTAATTACAGTTGATAAAATTCAAAATGTTGTTTCAAACTATTTTAATATCGCTTTGAGTGAAATGCTTTCCCAAAGACGATCACGGCCGTTAGCAAGGCCCAGACAAGTTGCTATGTATCTAGCAAAAAAAATGACTACAAGATCTCTTCCAGAAATTGGAAGAAGATTTGCTAATAGAGATCATACCACTGTAATACACGCCGTAAAAACAATTACAAGACTTTCTGAACAAGACGATGAAATGAAAAAAAATATTAATCAAATTAAGAGCCTTTTATTAGAACAGTAAATAATGCAGTTTGTCATTAAAAGGGATATCTTATTAAAATCATTAAACTATGTCCAAGGAGTTGTAGAAAAAAAAAATACACTTCCTATTTTGTCTAATGTTTTACTTCAATTAAAAAATAAAAAACTCTCCGTCGTAGCCACTGACCTTGATATAGTTTTTTATGATATTATAAGTGATGTGAAAATAATAAACGAGGGTAGCACAACTACCTCTGCTGCCATTCTTTACGATATTTTGAGAAAAATTTCTTCTAACTCAGAATTGAACTTTGAATTAAAGTCTCAAAATAAACTTAGTCTTAAAAGCGATAATGCTGATTTTAATTTATTATGTTTACCAACAGATAATTTTCCAACTTTTTCAGATCAATTTAACTCTAGTGAAATAATTTTAAATAATAGTAGCTTTTTAAAACTTTTGAATAAAACAAAAATTTCTATTTCAAATGATGATACAAGACATTATTTGAATGGAATTTACTTACATACAAATAATTTGAACGGGAAAAACTATTTAACCGGTGTAGCTACTGACAGCCATAGACTTTCATCATCTAGCTTAGAAGTTCAAAATATGAATGATTTTTCTCCACTTATTTTACCAAGAAAAACTGTTTATCAACTATGTTCTTTATTAGCCGACAATACAGATCAACTGAGCATGCAATCAAGTGAAAATAAGATAAAATTTTCTTTAGGTAATATTACTTTAATTTCAAAAGTTATAGATGGAAAATTTCCTGATTATAGGAAGGTAGTTCCTTCAAATAATGAGAAGATTCTTTCATTACCTACAAAAGATTTTATAAGTTCGATTGAAAGAGTAACCAGTGTTTCACTTGATCGTAAAGAGGGAGTAAAACTTTTAATCAATAACAATAATGTCCAATTGACAGTAAATAGTGCCAATTCAGGAGAGGGAAATGAGGTAATAAAAGCAAATTTTAACTCAGAAAACCTAAATATAAGTTTTAATTCCAAATATTTAATCGAGATCGCCTCTGAAGTGAGTGCTAAAGAATTAAGAATGAATTTAAAAGACTCTGTCTCTCCAGTTTTAATAGAGGACACCAACGATAAGAATAGCTATTATGTAATAATGCCTATGAAAATCTAATTTTTCTAAATTTAGAAAATATTTTATTTTTTGCTTAAAAAGTGTTGGTATGGAATACTTTTAGATCATGAGCACTCAGCTACATTTTATAATGTTATAAAAAAATGATATATTAAAATTTTCAAAAATTAAAAATGTCGAAAAACTTAGAAGCTAAAACCAATAAATCATACGGTGCGGACTCGATAAAAGTTCTTAAAGGTTTAGACGCTGTTAGAAAAAGACCCGGCATGTACATAGGTGACACTGACGATGGTTCAGGGTTACATCATATGGTATTTGAAGTTATAGATAACTCAATTGATGAAGCTTTAGCTGGTTATTGTAAAAATATTTCTGTTACAATAAACAGCGATAATACCGTTACTGTTGAAGATGACGGCAGAGGAATTCCGGTTGATATCCATAAAGGTGAGAAAATGTCAGCTGCTGAAGTGATAATGACCCAACTTCACGCTGGTGGAAAATTTGATCATGATTCATATAAGGTTTCCGGAGGGTTGCATGGTGTAGGAGTTTCAGTAGTAAATGCTTTATCTGAAAAACTTGAATTGAATATTTTTAGAGATGGTAAAGAGTATGCAATCAAATTTGAAAACGGAAATACTTCAAGACCCTTAAAACAAATTGGCAAAACAAAAAAAACAGGTACTAAAATTACTTTTCTCCCTTCAAAAGAAATTTTTTCATCTTTAAAGTTTAGCTCAAACATCCTCGAAAAAAGAATTCAAGAGTTAGCTTTTCTTAATAAGGGTATCTCTATTTCTTTAGTAGACAAAACTGTAAAAAATTCTAAAGAATTAAATCATAAGTATGATGGTGGTATTACAGAATTTGTAAAATATATAAACAAAAAAAAACCTATTTTAATAAACAAGAACGAGAAAGAGGTTTTTAAAAAACCTATTTATATAACAGCAACTAAGAGTAATGTTGTCGTAGAATGCTCTTTCGAATGGAATGCTGGATATTCTGAGGAAGTTTTACCATTTACAAATAACATACCACAAAAAGATGGAGGAACGCATTTGTTAGGATTTAGAAGTGCTTTGACAAGAGTTGTAAATAAATATGCAGGTGAAAAAAATAATAAGAAAAATAAAATTACATTATCTGGAGAGGATATAAAGGAAGGTCTAACAGCAGTTCTATCTATTAAGATGCCTGACCCAAAGTTCTCTTCTCAAACTAAAGATAAATTAGTTTCTTCAGAAATAAGAAACATAGTTGAGCATATTATTGGAGAAAAAGTTTCGACGTGGTTTGATCAAAACCCTTCAATTTCCAAAACGGTTATAGAAAAAATTACTCAAGCCGCAATGGCCAGAGACGTTGCAAGAAAAGCAAGAGATAGCGTTAGACGAAAGGGAACTTTTGAATTATCAGGTTTGCCTGGGAAATTAGCTGATTGCCAAATTCAAAAAAGGGAAGGTACAGAATTATTTATAGTTGAGGGAGACTCAGCTGGAGGATCTGCTAAACAAGGAAGAGTTAGAGAGTTCCAAGCAGTTTTACCTCTCAGAGGAAAAATTTTAAATACTTATGTGAACGGTAAAAAAAATGGAGAAGATCAATCAACAAAAGCTTTATCAAAAATGATGTCATCAAGTGAAATAGTTACATTAATAAATGCTTTGGGAACTGGCTCAAAAGATTTTAATATTGATAATCTTAGGTATGATAAAATCGTAATTATGACTGATGCAGATGTTGATGGTTCACATATAAGAACATTGCTATTAACATTTTTTAACAACCATCCATTCAATACATTAATTGAAAATGGGCACATATATCTTGCACAGCCTCCACTATTTAAAATTACTAAATCTAATAAAAGCGTTTATATAAAAGATGAAAAATCACTAGAAGATTACATTTTACAAGTCGCTAAAATAGATAAAAAGATCAAAAAAAACTCTCCAGAGTACAGAAAATTAATTCAGGACCATAAAGAAAAACTCTCTATCCAAAGATTTAAAGGTTTGGGTGAAATGAACCCTGAGGAATTATGGGAAACTACTTTAAACCCTGACAACAGAACAATGCTTAGAGTTCAATACACTAAAGGTACCAAGGATAAATCTAAAGAAGATCAAAAGATGATTGAAGTCCTTATGGGCGATGAAGTTGCTCCAAGAAAAGATTTCATTACTAATAACGCTTTGGAAGTAACAAATCTAGACATTTAGTTTTTTATGGATTTTACAACTCTCTTTCGAACTAAAGAGAACTTAAGCTTAGATAAGAATACATTAACAATCCTAAGGTATATAGCCATTATCGGTCAAATTTTAGCAATTAGTATAGTTTTTTATTACTTAAATTTACCGTTCCCAATCATTGAGAGCTATTTGATTATTTCACTGGGTTTAGCTACAAATTTGTATCTTCAATTTGGGATTAAAATTAATCAGCTAAAAGATTTTTATGCAGCTCCTTTCCTTCTTATCGATTTATTGCAATTAAGTGCTCTTCTTTATTTGACAGGAGGAATTTTTAATCCTTTCTCATTTTTATTGGTGATTCCCGCAATAGTTTCCTCAACATTTCTAAGTATGGGAACCACAATTATTTTAGGATTAATAACATCTTTACTTTTATTAACCATATCCTTTTTTTATTTACCTTTACCAGGTGAGGATATGAATTTGTTACATTTTCCAAACTTCTATAAATTTGGAATTGTCATTTCTATATTTATTGGCTTAATATTTTTGAGCTATTTCGGTATTCGTTTTTCTGGAGAAAAAAAGAAAACAGAGGAAGCTTTCAAAAAACTTCAAGAGGTGATTTATAAAGAATATGAATTAGAATCCTTAGGAGGGCAAGCAGCAGCAGCCGCACACTCTCTAGGAACACCTCTAGCTACAATAAGTGTGGTTGCAAAAGAATTAAAAAAAGAAATTGGAGATAACAATGAGCTATCCAAAGATGTTGATCTGTTAATTAGCCAATCTAAAAGATGTAGTGAAATTTTAAAAAGAATTTCAAAAAAACAGATAGAAGAAGACAAGTTTTTTAGTTCCACAAAATTAGAAAATTTACTTGAGGAAATCATAAATTCTTTTAGGGAAACTTCCTCCAAAGAAATTACTTTAGTATCTGATAATGATAAAAATAAAATTGACATCCAACGCTCAGCGGAAATGATCTACGGGTTGAGAAATTTTATAGGCAACGCAATTAAATTTTCAAAAAGTAAAGTGAATGTTTTTTTGATAAGTGATGATAAAGAAATTAAAATCACTGTGAATGATGACGGACCAGGATTTCCTAAAGACATTATTGATAAGTTGGGAGAACCATATATCAAATCAGGATCATCAGAATTAAATCCAAATTCAGGCTTAGGCCTAGGAACTTTCTTAGGCAAAACTTTATTAGAGAGACAAAATGCTAAACTTACATTCAAAGATGATAAAAATTTAGGTGGCGCTTCAGTAATTATTAGCTGGTCACCTAAAAATATTTTATTATAAGAGCAAAATTATTTTGGCTCTTGTTGTGTCAAACAATGAATTGCTCCTAAACCCCAAATTAATTCGGAACAATCTATTGGAATAATTTTTCTATTATTAAATTCTTTTTTAAAAATTTTGATTACTTTTTTATCTTTAGGATCATTGAAAGTTGGCAATAAAACAAATTTATTAAATATATAAAAGTTTAGATACGATGCTGGAACTCTGACTTTATTTATGTAAATAGGTCTTGGCATGGGAATTTTAACAATTTTTATTTGCGATGAACTAATTTTGATTTTTTTTAAAATTTTGAAGTTTTCATTGAGATTTTTGAAATTTTTATCTTTTTTATTATTTTCGTAAGCAAGAAAAACTTTATTAGATTTTACAAATCTCGCAATATCATCAACATGACCATGCGTATCGTCCCCCACAATTCCTTTATTCAGCCAAATAACTTTTTTTGCACCAAAAAATTTTTTAAAGATATGATTATAATCTTTTATTTTCAAGAAAGAATTTCGTTGTTGAATTTTACTTAATAAACATTCTTTTGTTGTGAGCAGTAAACCTTTTCCATTAACATCTATCGCACCACCCTCAAGAACTATTGATTTTTTATTAAATTTCGGACTGATGATATTTCCTTTGTAATGATGTTTTATTTTGAAATTGACTTTATTATCTGCTTTATAATTTTTATATTTAGCCCAACCGTTAAACTTCCAATTTAATAAAATATTTTTATTTTTTTTATCTTTAATAAATATTGGGCCTGTATCTCTCATCCATACTCTGTCTGTTTCACAAATTATAAATTTTATATTACGTATTCTTGCATTATTTTTCCTAAGTAATTTTTTAATTATATTTTTAGATTTATGGTTTTTAATTAAAAGATTTACTTCTTGAGATTTGGTAATTTTAGAAATTATTTTAGCAAATATCTTAGGAATATTGTAAAACTTGCCTGGCCAATCATTTCTATTATAAGGCCATCCTATTAAAGTAGATTTTTGTCTTTCCCATTCAGCTGGCATCCTGAAAAGAGATTTTGTTACTCTAGGCATCTCTTGGATTTTTAAGTAGTCCTTTATAATAGTCTATTCTTCTATCTCTAAAAAAAGGCCAATGTTGTCTTGACGTTTCTACTTTTTTAAAATCTATTTCACATATTAAAATGTTTTCTTTTAAACTAGCTTTCTTAACAACATTACCACTTGGATCAAATATTACACTATTCCCCCAGAATTCTATCTTTTTATTTCCTTGCTTTTCAATTCCAACTCTATTTATTGCAGCAACATAAATACCATTAGCTATTGCATGAGACCTTTGTATGGAAAGCCAGGACTCGAGTTGTGATTTACCAAATTCCCTTTTTTCTTTTGGATGCCATCCAATAGCGGTTGGATAAAAAATAATTTCTGCTCCTTTAAGCGCCGTTAATCTTGCCGCCTCAGGAAACCATTGATCCCAGCAAATTAAAGTTCCTAAATTTCCTTTTGAAGTTTTAAAAGATTTAAAACCTAAATCTCCAGGAGCAAAATAAAACTTCTCGTAAAATTGTGGATCATCAGGGATATGCATCTTTCTATATTTTCCTAAAAGTTTCCCTTTTTCGTTAATTACAATGCTACTATTGTGATAAAGCCCAGAAGTTTTCTTCTCAAATAACGAAATTATTAAAATAATTTTCAGTTCTTTAGCAAGTGCAGAAAATAAGTTACTGCTAGGCCCTGGTATTTTTTCAGCGAAATTAAAGTTCTTATGACTTTCAACCTGGCAAAAGTATTTTGTTAAGAATAATTCTGGTAAGCAAATTACTTTTGCACCTTTTTTTGCAGCAGTATTAATTTTGTTGATAGCATTTTGAATATTTTTTTTAGGGTCAGATGACATTTTCATCTGTACTAATGCTATCTTTGTTTTACTCATTATTTTTTAATTGAATAAATTTTGAAAATTTCTTTTTTGTCTAGTTTGCCAATGCTTCCGATGAAAGGCATCGCTTGCTATTAGTGGCAATACACTTGTAGCTTCAGCAAACACCATTTGTTCCTTTGTGATATCTACTTTACCCCATGAACTTGCCTCTTTTAAAGTAGAACTACTACAAGCACCATCTCTCGTGTCTGCAACAGTTATTTGAATAGCATATTTATGCATATCTACCTTTTTACCTAATAACTCCGCACAAACTACTGTATCCTGAATAAAATTTTTGGGTACTCCACCCCCCACCATTAATAATCCTGATTGTTTTGATTTGAGTTTAATTTCAGTTATTTCTCTGAACTCTCTTATAGAGTCTATAGTGATGTGATTTTTAGGATTTTGTTCCTGATGCATGACAAGTCCAAATCCCGCTGAACTATCTGTGAAAGCTGGGCAAAAAATAGGAACATTATTGTCATAAGCAGTTTCTATTAATGATTTTTTTTTCTTAGAATTATTTTTTAGATATTTTCCAAGTTCTCTAATAAATTCTCTTGAAGTATACGCTTTAGGTTTAAGAGTATTAGCAATATCACATATAGTTTTGTCACATGCTTGTAGCTCCTCTTCATCAATATAAGTGTCATAAATCCTATCAATATAATTATTTCTTAGCTCAGTATCATCTTGAAACTGAGATCCCTGATAATGTTTGAAACCTAGCGCTTCAAAAAAATCCATATCAATAATCGAAGCCCCCGTAGCAACAATAGCATCGACCATGTTATGTTTGACCAAATCAGTGTATAGATCCATACATCCACCTGCCGAAGTTGAACCTGCTAAGGTTAAAAAAATTGAACAATCTTTATCTGCAAGCATTTCGTTGTAAATACTCGCAGCTCTTGCTGTATCTCTAGAAGTGAAAGACATTTTACTCATTCCATCAATAATTTTACGAGCGTCAAAAGATTTTATGTCGATGTGTTCAACTGGGGAATCAAGGAGAGATTTTTTGTTGTGTCCAATATTTGGACTATTTTTTTTATTCATTAAGCTACTAAAGAACCAACTTTATCTTTTGTATCATCGTACATAGATATAATTGGTTTGTCACTTAATTCGTGAATTTCATTTGAATAGAAACCATTAAAGTTGGTTCTGAAAGTAAGACTGTATGCGCCTAACTGACCTAACTCAATGTAATCGCCCTCTTTAATGTTATTCGGAAGTAAAAAAGGACCTTTCATGTAATCTAGTCCATCACACGTGGGTCCAAAAAAACTAAACGCGGTAAGTTTTTTTGACTGAATTCTTCCATCCGTAATCATTTTAGAAGGTAAAACAAAATTTGGTCCACCTGCGTCAAATAAAGATCCATAGGTTCCATCATTAATATAAAGATTATTTTTTTTTCTTAAAATAACTTTAACAATCGTTGAACCACTTTCTGCTACAAGAGCTCTACCAGGTTCACATATTACTTCGGGTAATTTACTTAGTTTTAAATTATTAAGCTCTTTTTTAATTTCACTCATATAATTAATAAGCGGCTCAGGATTTAGATCTGGATATATTGATGGAAAGCCCCCACCAACATTAATTGTATTTGGAATTATTTTTGTTTTTTTTATTATATTTCCGATTTCAAGAATACCTTTAGAGTAAGAAATTTTGTGCATACATTGAGAGCCAACGTGAAAACTTATTCCAAGTTTTTTTGAATGTTCCTTACATAATCTTACTAATCCCAAAGCTTCAGAGGGAAGCGCACCAAATTTTCTAGATAGATCTATTTCAGCGTGTTCATTCGAAATTGCAATCCTTACAAACAATTCTAAATCTTTTGCTTGTTTAGTGGCCTCTAGAATTTTTCTCAACTCATCTTTACTATCAAGAGAAAAACTTTTAACACCATAATCGAAGTAAGCCGATGATATACTTTCTTTACTTTTAATAGTATGCATAAAATGTAACTTCGCATCCGACTTAATTTTATTAAGAAGCTTAACTTCATTTAGAGAAGCAACATCGAATTCATTAACACCATTAGCAATAATCTGTTTAATAATTTTTTCGTTTGGATTCGTTTTAACAGCGTAGAGTATTTTTCCAGGAAAATTATCTTTAAAAAATTTTACGGATTTTTTAATCTCGTTTGGCCGTATACAATATACGGGGTAATCTGGTTGTAATGAGTTAACTAATTCGTTAACTGTTTTAAATTTTCCCATTTCATGTGTTCCTCGTTTAATTACACAAAGATTTTTTAAAAAATTTAATAAAAAAAACCTTATTTATTTCGCATTTAAGGTTTTTTTGACTCTATGTAAAGAAAAAAAGGACATTTTTGTCGTGTTGAAATTTCGTCAACAGTACCTATATAATCTTCTATGAGAGCACAAAAAAACGTCCCAGAGCAGCTAAAATTAGTAGACTTTGCTGATAAATCGCTATTAATCCTTGATGATGATGATCCCTTAAGGGGTAGGCTTGCAAGAGCCATGGAGAAGAAAGGATTTCAAGTTAAGGAGGCTAAATCAGTAGCTGAGGGTCTTAATATTGCTAAAACAGCTCCTACAGCATTTGCTGTAATTGATCTTAGGCTTGATGATGGCAATGGATTGGATGTTGTTAGAGAACTCTCAAAAAATAAAAAAGATTGCAGAATTGTAATGTTAACGGGATACGGGAATCTACCTACGGCTGTAGCTGCAGTCAAAGAAGGCGCAATCGATTATATAGCTAAACCAGTTGATGCGGACGATGTTGAGTCTGCTTTATTAGCATCGCCAGAATCAAAAGCAAAGCCCCCTGAAAATCCAATGTCAGCAGATAGAGTGAAATGGGAACATATCCACCGAGTTTTCGAGTTATGTAATAGAAATGTTTCCGAAACAGCTAGAAGACTTAAGATGCACAGAAGAACATTGCAAAGAATTCTCTCTAAAAGATCTCCAAGATAACTTAAACAAATTTTCTAAATTTTTTAATTTGATTTGTTACAAGGGTTGCAATTAAAATTTTGCATAACTCAGCTAACAAGAAAGGTTGTGCTCCCAATTTGAATATTGGTTTATCCCAACCTATTAAAGTACCTAGCCATAACATCCCCAATACATAAATAAAGCTAGTGGCAAAAACTAATTTGAAAAAATTCTTAAAATAATTATTATCGTAATTAAATTTTCCTGCTAAAAATCCAGCTACCACAAAACCTATCAAATAACCCATCGTTGGTCCTGTGAAGTATACTATTCCCATACCTTTTTCCGGAGTTCCTGAAAATACTGGTAAACCAATTATACCTTCAAATAGATATAAAGAAATAGTTGCTACACCAAGTTTCCATCCAAAACATATTCCTATTAATAAGACAACTAAAGTTTGCATAGTCATGGGGACTGGGTAAAATGGTATCTTAACTTTCGACGATATAGCTAAAAGTATGGATCCTAATAAAGCAACAAATATATATTTAATTATTTTTGTTTGTTTTAAACTTTTTACAAATTCCATTAATACAATTTAACTTTTTTTTTATTAAAATCTAGTGTTTTGTTAATTGAACAAAAACATCTTCTAAATCACCATCTTCCGTAGAAATATCCTCAATTTTGATATTATTTTCATTTAAATAATTGATTATCTCTCCAAAATCTAGTGAATTTTTTTCATACGTAACTAATATTGAATTTTCAGAGATTATTTTGAAATTTATATCCTTCATTATTAAATTCTTATTTAATTCGATATTTTTAACTTTAAAATTGATTCTTTTAGTTTTAATTCTCTCTAATAATTTTTTAGTGGTATCGAGTGCAACTAAATTTCCATTATTGATTATCGCTATTCGATCGCACATTTCCTGTGCTTCGATCAAATAATGCGTGGTTAATATTATTGTTACTCCTTCTTTGTTTAGAGCTTTTACATTTTCCCAAAGATTATTTCTTAGTTCAACGTCAACACCAGCTGTAGGTTCATCTAAAATTAAAATTGGCGGTTGATGAACCATTGCTTTTGCAATAAGTAATCTTCTCTTCATTCCGCCCGATAAGCTTCTGGAGTATGCATTAGCTTTATCTTCAAGAGAAACCATCTTTAATATTAAATCTGTTATTCGGTTTTCTTTAGAAATACCGTAAAGTCCTGCTTGAAGTTCCAGTAGTTTTTTTGGACTAAAAAAAGCATCTAAGTTTACTTCTTGGGGGACTATTCCTACTGACGCTCTAACCTGACGTGGATTTTGATCTAAATCGAATCCCCATACATTTACTTTTCCACTAGTCTTAATGACGGTTCCCCCTAGAATACTTAAAAATGTAGTTTTTCCTGCTCCATTCGGTCCTAATAATCCAAATACTTCACCTTGTCTGACTTCAAAACTTAATTCATTTAATGCTTTATTATGTCTCTTGGTTTTAGGGCTAGAGTAAACCTTTGTAAGATTTTCAACAGATAGAGCTAATTTATACATACTTTTTTATAATTCATCAAGATTTCAATGTAATATGTATATATGAGTTCAATAAAAAAAACAGATCATTTTTATTTAGTGGATGGATCTGGATATATTTTTCGTGCTTATTATGCTCTCCCTCCTCTTTCAAGAAAAAGTGACGGGTTACCTACAGGAGCTGTAAGTGGTTTTTGCTCGATGCTTTTTAAACTTTTGGAGGATGCTAGATCCGATGACTCAAAAAATAAACCAACCCATTTTGCTGTTATATTCGACTCAGCTAGAAAAAATTTTAGAAACGAAATTTACAGTGAATATAAAGCGAACAGAGAAGAAGCGCCTGACGATTTAGCGCCTCAATTTGAGTACATCAGAAAATCTGTTGAAGCTTTTAACTTACCGTCTATTGAACTTTTAAATTATGAAGCAGATGATCTCATAGCCACTTATGCAAAAAAAATTACCGAAGCTGGTGCAAAGGTTACCGTGATATCGTCGGATAAAGATTTAATGCAGTTAGTATCAAATAAAGTCAGACTATTTGATCCTATGAAAAGTAAAGTTATAGGTGAAAAAGATGTAATTGAAAAATTTGGAGTTAAACCAAGTCAAGTAATTGACGTACAATCACTTGCTGGAGATAGTTCAGACAATGTGCCTGGTGTTCCTGGTATTGGAGTTAAAACAGCAGCAGAACTTATAAATAAATATAAAACCTTAGAAAATTTATTAAAGAAGGCATCAGAAATACCTCAGAACAAAAGACGGGAAACATTATTGTCTAACAAAGATAAAGCTGTGATTAGTAAGCAATTAGTAACTTTAAAAAATGATGTTCCACTTAAAAATGATGCTGCTGACTTTATTATTAAAGATATTAATAAAGATAAACTATACGATTTTTTAAGGGATATGGAATTTAATAGATTGTTGAGCCAGGCAATTAGTTTTTATGGAGAACCTGGAAGCAAAGATTTTAATGAGAAAAATCCTATAAAAAAAAACAATAAGATAAATACTAAAACCTACAAAACTATTTTCAAAGAGAAACAACTGGATGAATTAATAAAAAAATTAAATGAAAAATCAGTTATAGCAGTTGATACGGAAACCTCATCCTTAAATCCCCAAGAAGCAGATCTTGTTGGTATATCTTTATGTTATGAGGCTAACGAAGCTTTCTATATCCCGATAGGTCATACAGAAAAAACGGAATTAAAAAAGGATATTGTTTTGAGGAAACTTAAACCACTTTTACAAGACCCAAGCATAAAAAAAGTTGGCCAAAATATAAAATATGATTTTATAATATTTAAAAACCATGGCATCGAATTAAGCTCGGTGGAAGACACGATGTTACTTTCGTATACATTAGACGCGGGAAATAATAGACATAATATGGATACGTTATCTGAATTACATCTTGGTCATAAAACTATATCTTATAAAGAGTTGGTAGGAACTGGAAAAAAGCAGTTAAATTTTTCAGAAGTAGATCTTAAATCAGCCACTGAATATGCTGCTGAGGATGCAGATATAACGTTAAGATTATATGAAGTTTTATCTGAGAGAGTATCCAAGGAAAAATTAGAAAAAATTTATGAGGAATTTGAAAAACCAATGATAAAAATTCTCTCCAAACTAGAGTCGAGTGGTGTGAAAGTTGATGATGCTTATCTTAAAAAACTTTCAAAAAAATTTGAGGAAAGGTTAATAACTATTGAAAAAGCAATTTATAAAATATCGGGTAAAAAATTTAATATCGGATCGCCTAAACAATTAGGAGAAATTATTTATAATGACTTAAAGATAGCAAAATTGAAAAAAACTAAGAAAGGAAGTTTAGCTACGAGCGCTAAAATTCTAGAGGACTTAGCATTAACTGGACATAAATTTCCTAATTTAGTTTTAGAATGGCGCCAAGTTTCGAAACTAAAAAGTACTTATACAGATGCCTTGCAAGACCATATAAGTAAAAAAACAAAAAGGGTGCATACTTCTTTTTTACTAGCTGCAACCAATACCGGTAGGCTAGCTTCGAGTGATCCTAATTTACAAAATATTCCTATAAAGACTTCAGACGGTAAAGAGATTAGAAAAGCCTTTATAGCAGATAAAAATAATTTATTAATTTCAGCAGATTATAATCAAATAGAAATGAGAATTCTTGCTGATATGGCTGATGTAAAAGAATTAAAGAAAGCTTTTAAAAATAAACAAGATATACATTCTTTAACGGCGAGCCAAGTTTTTGATGTTCCTATTGCAAAAGTGACAGATGATTTTAGAAGAAAAGCTAAGGCAATTAATTTTGGAATTATTTATGGAATTACACAATATGGATTAGCAAAACAAATATCAGTTTCAAATGAAGAGGCTTTAAGTTTCATTAATTCATATTTTAAAAAATTTCCTGAAATTAAAGATTATATGAACACGACAATCAAAACTTGCAGAAAGCAAGGCTTTGTTACAAACATTTTTGGAAGAAGAATTCATTTAAGAGGAATTAATGATAAAAATTTTAGTGTACGCGCATTTCAAGAAAGAGCAGCAATTAATGCTCCAATACAAGGGTCAGCTGCGGATATCATAAGACTAGCAATGATTAAAATTGATAGTATCCTTGAAAAAAAAAAGAAAGCAAAAATGCTTTTACAAATACATGATGAACTCATTTTTGAATGTTTTAAAAAAGATGAAAGTGAAGTAAAAAAAATTGTTAAAGAAGTTATGACGTCAGTATCAAGTTCAGAACATCATATGTTTTCAATACCTTTAGAAGTAAGTATTAACTCTGGAAACAACTGGGGAGAAGCCCATTAAACGCCTAAATTTTGACAACATAATTAAGAAAATAAAAATATGAGTCAAACAATAGCTTTAGTAGATGACGATAGAAATATACTAACTAGTATAAGTATTGCTTTGGAAAGAGAAGGTTTTAAAGTTCAAACTTATATCGATGGGGAGTCTGCCTTAATAGGACTAACTAGAAATCCACCTGACTTAGCTATTTTGGATATTAAAATGCCAAGGATGGACGGAGAAGAGTTATTAAAAAAGCTTAAAAAAAAGATGTCAATTCCAATTATCTTTCTAACATCAAAAGATGATGAAGTTGATGAATTACTTGGTTTGAAGTTGGGTGCTGATGATTTTGTCAAAAAATCTGGAGGTTTTTCTACAAAAGTTTTAATAGAGAGAATAAGAGTTCAATTAAGGAAAAAAACTAATACTATCGATGACACAAAAAATGTAATTAGTCATGGTAAATTAAAATTAGATCCTTCTCAATTGGAGTGTGAATGGAATGGTAGAGCTTTGCCGGATAAGCTAACCACTACAGAATTTCTAATCGTTAAAGAATTAGCCAAAAGACCAGGAGTTATAAAAGAAAGAGCACATTTAATGGACATAGCATATAAAGAAAATACAGAAATCGAAGATAGAACTATTGATAGCCATGTAAAGAGAATAAGAAAAAAGTTTAAAAAGGTAGATGAGAAGTTTTCTGCAATTGAAACTAGATATGGAAGCGGGTATAGATGGAATGTTAGCTAATGAAACAAAAAAAATCAGCTTCTATTCTAAAGAAGTTTTTAATTATTAACCTTACGGTCTTTTCTGTTTTAGGACTTTTTACGATTATATACCTTGAAGCAATTCAGCCAAATTTAGTAAAAGAAAGATCAGATAATCATAAAATAGTAATTAATAATACCAAAGATAATCTTGAAAGACTAAATATAGAATACACTAAAGAGGGAATTAGAGATTTCTTGCTCTCTACAAGATTTTTATTTCAAAGTCTAGACCGTGTCCAATTTTATGATTTATCAGGAAATCTAATTGGAGACACAAACATTTTAGATTTAGATCAAAGCGTTTTTACAAGATCAGATATAATTTTCGAGGAGGCTTTGGGTGGTGAAAGAATTAAGCCAAATATTGAAGAGAGGCTCGAAGAAGAGGAAATAGATGAGATAAAAGATATTATTACAAATAAATATAATGATGAAATAATGATTGTAACTAATGATACAAAAAATAATTTTTTTGTAAGCACACTAAGCAAAATTAAATTCCAAAACGAAGATATCGGTTATATTGTAGTTTCAGAGCAAGCAAATGACATCACCACAGCTGTGAAAGAGAGAAAAGCATTTATAATAAGAACTATGATTGCCGTTGCGATTGTGATTTTAATCTTTTCTCTATTTTTAAATAAATACATTCTTAAGCCAATTGGACTTTTAGTTAAATTTAGTGACGGAGTTAAAAAAAAATCTAATCAAACAATTGATATAAACAAAGTTTTTATTAGAAATGATGAAATTGGAAAACTAACACAGTCAATTGATGAAATGACTAAAGAATTACAACAACGAACTAATAGAGCAGAAACATTCTCAAATGATTTAGCTCATGAAATAAGAAATCCACTTGCATCTTTAAAAAGTGCCTCAGAACTTTTAGACAAAACTACTGAAAAGAATGAGGGAGAAAAACTTCTTAAAATCATAAATCATGATGTGGAAAGGATAGAAAGATTAATAACGGATTACACTCAAATGTTAAAAGACGAAGCATCTTTATCCCGAGAAAAAATGAGTAAAATTAATTTAGTTGAAATTGTTAATAGTGTAGTAGAAGACTTTAACCAAGATCTTATTAATCAAAATAAAAAAATTGAGATAAGTGTTATCAATAATATTAAAAGTAAAAATGGTCATTTTATATTCGGTATAAGCAATAGATTAGAACAAGTAGTTGCTAATTTATTAGATAATTCAATTTCGTTTAGTAAAGATAATCAAAAAATTGAGATTGGTCTGGAAGAAACTTCTAGCAATTTATTAATTTCAATAAAAGACGAGGGACCAGGTTTTGCAGAAACATCGCCTCAGAAAATTTTTAAGCGTTTTTATAGCAATAGACCCTCGAGTTTTGGAAAACACTCTGGCTTAGGTTTGAATATTGTAAAAAATATTGTTCAATTGCATAAAGGCACAGTCGCAGCCTCAAATAGGGTAAATGCTAAAGGAGCACAGGTAGAGGTTTTGCTTCCTAAAGTGTCCTAACATTATTTCTTGCTAAGGTTAATTTATGTTGATAATAACATCTTCAATATGGTCCAGGATTACAAAGTAAAAGATATTAACGAAGCAGATTTTGGAAGAAAAGAAATTTCTTTAGCAGAGACAGAAATGCCAGGACTAATGGCTCTCCGAAAAGAGTATAAAGGTAAAAAGCCTTTAAAGGGTGCAAAAATCGTAGGCTGTCTTCATATGACTATACAAACAGCAGTATTAATTGAAACTTTAGTGGAATTGGGAGCAGAGGTTAGGTGGTCTTCTTGTAATATTTTCTCAACACAAGATCATGCAGCTGCGGCAATAGCCAAAGCGGGTATTCCTGTCTTTGCATGGAAAGGTGAGACAGAAAAAGAATATTGGTGGTGCGTTAAGCAAACTATTGAAGGAAAAAAAGACTGGAAACCAAATATAATTTTAGACGACGGTGGTGACCTCACAGCTTTAATGCACAAAGAATATAAAAATTTATTAAGAGATGTTAAGGGTGTTTCAGAAGAAACTACAACAGGTGTTTTAGCACTTAAAAAAATGGAGGCTAATAAAGAGCTACTAATACCTGCTATAAATGTAAATGACTCGGTAACAAAATCTAAATTCGATAACCTTTATGGTTGTAGAGAAAGTTTAGTAGACGGAATTAAAAGAGCAACCGATGTAATGATGTCAGGCAAAGTAGCTATTGTCGCTGGATTCGGCGATGTTGGCAAAGGAAGTGCCGCTTCTTTACGTCAAGCAGGTGCAAGAGTTATGGTAACCGAGACAGACCCGATATGCGCGTTACAAGCTGCTATGGAAGGTTACGAAGTTGTTGTTATGGATGAAGCTATCAAAGATGCTGATATTGTCGTAACTGCTACAGGAAATAAAGATATAGTTACAGCTGATCATATGAGAGACATGAAAGATAGAGCAATACTTTGTAACATAGGTCATTTTGATAATGAAATTCAAGTTGAGGCATTAAAAAATTACAAATGGGATGAAATAAAACCACAAGTGCATGAAATAGAATTGCCTAGTAAAAAAAGGATCATTCTTTTAGCTGAAGGAAGATTGGTTAATTTGGGATGTGCTACAGGGCACCCAAGTTTTGTTATGAGCGCTTCATTTACAAATCAAGTAATTGCTCAAATTGAATTATGGAACAACTCAGATAAGTATGAGAAGAAAGTTTATGTACTTCCAAAACATCTTGATGAAAAAGTTGCTATGCTTCATTTAGAAAAAGTAGGTGCAAAATTAACTAAAATGTCAAAAGAGCAAGCAGATTATATTAGCGTTAAACCATCAGGACCATTTAAACCAGATACTTACCGCTACTAAACAGTAGCTAATGATTGTTAATTCTTTAGAACATCTCAATTCTTTATCTCAAAAAGTAGCTGAAAAGCTATATAAGAATGATTGTATTTTTTTAATCGGTGAAATCGGGGTAGGAAAAACCACCTTTACAAGATACTTGATTAATTATTTACAAAAAAAAAATGGAGAAAAGATTACAGAAGTACTTAGCCCTACTTTTAACCTTCTTTATGAATATGACTTAAACGGAATTAAGATTATGCATTATGATCTCTACAGAATAAGAGATGAAAAAGAATTAAAGCAACTAGGTATTTTTTTAGATAATCAAGATACTATTAAGATTATCGAATGGCCTCAACTCATAAATATTCCACTATCTGATAAATTAGAAATACATTTAGATTATGCTAAAAATGAAAAAGAAAGAGAGATTAAATTTATAGGCTTAGGTAAATGGAAAACTTTAAATGAATTATAAACTTAAAAAAATTTCAGGAGACGCCTCATTTAGAGAATTTTACAGATTACAAAAAGGAAAGAATACATCAATTATAATTCAAGCAAAAAAAGAAAAATTTAAAAATTTGATTACCTATACTGCCGTCAACAAAATTTTGGAAAAATATAAAATATACGCTCCAAAGTTGATAACTAATCATTATGAGCACAGTATTATTGAGATTACCGATTTGGGACAAAAGTCTTTTTACAATTCTATTATTAAAAAAAAAAATAAATTTAAGGATTACAAAGATCTCATTAAGATTATTATAAAACTACAAAATATAAAGTTTCAACAAAATTATCGTTTAGGAAAATTCGAAATTAATTTCCAAAATCATTCAATTAAGAATCTTCATAAAGAATCTGATTTATTTTTTGATTGGTATTTAAAGTATTGCTTTAAAAGCCCGAATCTAAAAAAGATTAAAAATATTTTTAAAAAAGAATTGACAAAAATATATAAAAAACTTTATTTTAAAAATGATACTTTCGTACATAGAGATTTTCATGCATCAAATATAATGGTAAATAAAAATAAACTTGGTTTGATAGATAGCCAGGATGCAATAATCGGAAATCCATTATATGATGTAGCTTCATTAATTGACGATGTAAGAATAAAATTGCCTTCAAATTTAAAAGAAAAATTATTAAATTTTTATTATAGCAAATCAAAATTAAAAAAGGAGGAATATAAAAATTTAAAAAATGATTTTGAAATATTATCTGTTCAAAGAAATTTGAAAATTCTAGGAATATTCGTAAGACTTTTTAAAAGAGATGGTAAACCTAATTATCTTAAATATTTACCTTATACTTGGAATTTAATTGAGAAACGTCTAAAAAACCCTCTTTTTAAGAATCTAAACTTATTATTTAGAAGACATTTAAAAATAAAAAAACTGAAAAAAATAAATAATTTATGAAAATAAAACACGGTATGATATTGACCGCTGGCTTGGGGAAAAGAATGCAACCTCTTACTAATAAAAAACCAAAACCATTAATAGAAATAGAAGGTAGTACTCTTCTTGAGAGAGCAATTAGTCTATTAGTTAATCATGGTGTAGAAGAGATTACTGTTAACGTTCATCATCTCGCTAATCAAATAGAAAAATTTATCTCAGATTTTAAATCAAAAGTTAAAATTAAAATATCAAACGAAAAAGATTTGTTATTAGATACTGGCGGTGGTGTAAAAAAGGGAACAAAAGAATTTAAAGATAATCCTTTTTTTGTAATAAATCCTGATACACTCTGGAGCAATAAATATTCTGAAGAAGTACAATCTTTAGAAAAAGAGTATTTCACAAATAAAAGACCGTGTTTATTATTGGTCAAAAAAGAATTATCTTTGGATAATTCTTTCAAAGGCGACTTTAATTTAAAAAATAATATAATTACTAAAGATGAAAAGAACCAATTTATTTACACTGGTCTACAAATAATGAAAAATGATCAGTTTGCTTTTTTTAATAGAAATATTTTTTCTATGAATGAAGTATGGACAAAATTAATAACTGAAAACAATCTTGGTGGAGTGGAAAGTAATCAAAAATTTTACCATTTAAACACCATAGAAATGTTTGAAAAAATATCTTCTCTAAGCTCTATTGATTAAAAATTATATTTTTTGCCCTGGAGTCATCTAGATAAAAATATTTTTTAATTTTTAATTGATTATCGAATTCGATTATTAGTGGATTTCCTGTTGGAATCTCTAGTTCGTTAATCTTTGTGTCTGAAATCTTAAAGAGATATTTACACAATGCTCTTAATGAATTTCCATGAGCTGATATCAAAATATTTTTTCCATTTCTCAAATTCTTATTAATTTCAGTATCATAAAAAGGAATTACTCTTTCGTAAGTGTTTTTTAAAGATTCTGCCAATGGTATTTTATTTTGGGGTATTCCACCGTTTAAGGGACTGAAATTTTCAAGGTAGCTACTATCTTTAGCCATTAGAGGAGGTGCCACGTCCCAAGATCTTCTATACTTTTTAAATTGTTCTTCACCAATTTTCTTTTTTGTTTCCTCCTTATTTAAACCTGTTAATGACCCATAATGTCTTTCATTCAACTCCCAAGAGGTATTAAACTTTACTGGTAAGTTTAAAGTTTTTAATATGATTGTAAGAGTTTCAATTGCCCTTTTAAGATAAGAAGTGTAACTAATATCTATTTTAACATTCAATTCTAAAATTAACTTACCCGACTTTTTAGCTTCTTCTTTACCTTTCTCTGAAAGATCAACGTCTACCCAGCCTGTAAATCTATTTTCAGCGTTCCAGGTACTCTGACCGTGTCTTGTTAAGATTAGTCTACTCATATAAGTTAATTAAGTTATTATGTACTATATAAAAATCTAAATGAAAAATATTTTCTTCTCAGCTTCAAAATATTTATTCTATTTTTCGTTTATAATTCTACTAATTCTTTATTTGTTTCCAGGAAGTTTAATTGGTTACATTTTATATGGAGATTTGGGGCAACAACCTGATTTTATTTCAAACCCAATAGGAACTTCTATTAATCATTTAATATTCTTTGTTTATTTAAGTATTCTAGGTTTTATATTTCGAAGCAATCAAAAAAAATTTATTAATAGTTTTTCTTTTTTATTTTTAATTTCAATAATTTTAGAATTGTTGCATTATTTTATTCCTAATAGAGCATTTGAACTCAATGATTTATACGCAAATAGCTCGGGAGTACTATTGACTTATTTAATATTTAAACTTTTTAGGAAAAATAGGAACTAAATGCCTTTACTTATTATAATTTTATTTTTGACTTTTTTCTCTAATACAATAGCAGAAGAAATATCTGGTGTTCCAAAAATTGTAGATGGAGATACTGTCCATATTAATGGTAAAAAATTTAGACTAGAAGGTATAGATGCCCCAGAAATGAGACAACAATGTAAAAAAGAGTCCTTAAAAATTTCGTCTATCATTGGTTTCACATTTTACAAAGATTATAACTGCGGGAAAGTTTCAAAAGAAAAATTAACAAGCAAAATTCGAGGATCAGAAATAAAATGTATATTTACAACCAAAGACAGATACAAAAGATATATTGCTACATGTTATAAGGAAAAAACAAACTTAAATCAGTGGATGGTAAGAAATGGATACGCAATAGCATATAGAAGATACTCAAAAAAATATGTTCCAGATGAGGATTTTGCTAAAGAAAACAAATTGGGATTATGGCAAGGAAAGTTTATGAATCCAGAAAAATGGAGAAAGCTTAACTAATTTTTAGTATAAATTACTAAGTGATTCCTTTTAAAAAGAAAATATTTATTTTATTTTTTTTAATTTTAAGTGCATGTTCGTCAATTCCGAAAAATACTCAAAATAGTTGTGCTATCTTTGAAGAGAGATACTTGTGGTACAAACATTCTAAGGCTTCCTATGAAAAATGGGGGGCGCCTATTCATTTACAATTAGCCTTTGTCAAAAAAGAAAGTGACTTTAATTGGCTCGCAAAACCTCCAAGAACTAAATTATTTAAAGTAATTCCATTTAAGAGACCTTCATCTTCATTTGGATATTCCCAAGCAGTTAAGGGAACCTGGGAACAATATAAAAGAGAAACAAATAATCCACTTGCCACAAGAGCAAGGTTCAAAGACTCAGTGGATTTTATAGGATGGTACATCCATAAAACAAATAAAATATTAAAGATTTCAAAAAAAGATCCTTATCGACAGTACTTAGCGTATTATAAAGGCTGGGGAGATTATAAAAATTATTCAAAAGACAAAAAGGCCGTCATATATGCAAAGTCAGTTAAGGATATGGCAAGCAAATATAGAAAACAATTAACGCTCTGTAAAAAAAATCTAGATAAAAACAAATATATTATTTTTTAAGCTGTTTCTGTAGCTCAATTTCTACAGCATCAATCCTCTTGGTTCCTCTTCCAACAATTGTATAAACAGTAGGGATTACATAGAGAGTAAAAAATGTTGAGAATAACATTCCACCAAAAATTGTTATACCAACAGTTAATCGACTCGCAGCACCAGGTCCAGTTCCAAGAATTAGCGGTAAAACCCCAATAATTGTTGAGATACTTGTCATGAGAATAGGTCTTAGCCTAATAGCGGCAGCTTCAAATACAGCAACTTCTAAATTTTTTCCTTCCTTTCTTAACTGATTTGCAAATTCTACAATTAGGATACCATTTTTAGCTGAGAGACCGATCAAAATGATTAATGCTATCTGACTATAAACATTCAATGAGGACCCAACTACTAGTAAACCAATTAATCCACCAAGAATAGCCATGGGTACAGTTAACATAATTGTCAGTGGGTGCCTCCAGCTTTCAAATTGAGCACTCATGGCTAGGTATGCAGTAATTAATGCTAAAGCAAATATTACATAAAGTTCAGTGTTAGTTTTTTTATACTCTTCACTTTCACCTTTGTAAGCAATTTTTGCTTGAGGTGTATTTTGTTCTACAACACCTACTAAAAACTTTAGAGCCTCATCAAGTGAATAGTCTCCCACAAGTCTTGCCGAGATAGTAACTGCTTTTTGTCTATTGTATCTTGCTAAGAATGGAGATTGTCCCTCTTCATCGTATGCAACTAAGTTTGAAACAGATACAAGCTTTCCATTATTTTTAGATCTTACAAAAACTTTACTGATACTATCAGGCTCTTGTCTATCTTTGATATCACCTTGTAAAATTATAGAATATTCTTTTCCATCCCTTGTAAAGTTTGTAACTCTTTTAGAACCAAAAATTGTTTCTATAGTTTTACCAATATCTTCTGTTGAAACTCCTAGATCAGCAGCTTTTTTTTGATCTATCTTTACGTTTAATTGAGGCTTGTTCAGATCAAAGTCGTCTTGAATAGAAGTAAGACCAGGATTTTTTCTTGCCTCTTTCTTAATTATCTCTTTCCACTCAATCAATTGTTCATATGTATTGCCTAAAACAACAAATTGCACTGGACTTTCTATTCCGCCGGTCCTTATCCCTTGAGGCATTATTGGAAAAGCTAAAACACCCGGCACTCTCGCAATTTTTCCAAAAGACTCTCTCATTATTTCGACTCCATGACGATCTCTTTTAGCCCAAGGCTCTAAAAGAACAATTATAAAACCGCTATTTACTTGTTTGGCTGACTTTCCAAAACCTGGAACTCTCATAATTAATTTTCTATATTCACCTTTACCTACACTTGGAAGTAATAATTCCTCAATTTCTTCTGCTCTATCTTTGGTAAAATTAAAACCAGATCCTTGTGGAGCTTTTACAATTACAAAAAATGCACCCCTATCTTCAGGAGCAATTAATTCTTTCTTAGCAAAATTAAAAAAGAATATTGTTAATGCAAGAGTACCTAATAAAAAAATAGTTATTGTTTTTCTTTTCTTTATCCAATTTAATAGTGAAACTTTATACAGATAAGTGAGATCTTTTAAAAACTTCTCAAATTTTAAAACAATTTTTGATTTTTGCATATCTTTTTGCAAAAATTTACTAGCTAACATTGGACTTAGTGATAATGCAACAAAGCTGGAAATAATTACAGCCGATGCAAGAGTTATTGCTGTTTGAGTAAAAAGAACTCCTGTAATTCCTTTAATAAAAATTAGAGGAACAAATACTGCCACTAATACAACAGTTGTAGCTATTATTGCAAAAGAGACTTGCTTAGCACCTTTGTAAGCTGCAACTAAAGGTGTGTCTCCTAACTCTATTCTTCTCACTATATTTTCAAGCATCACAATGGCATCATCAACAACAATACCAATGGCTAGTACTAAGGCCATCAAAGTAAAAAGATTAATTGAAAAATCAAAAATATAAATTGATAAAAAAGTTGAGATTAATGAAACAGGCAAAGCTATTAAAGGAACAACCAAAGCTCTTAGGTTGCCGAGAAATAGATATATTATAATAGTCACTAATATTAATGCAATAATCAGTGTTTTATAAACTTCTTTAATAGCAGATTTTATATAATTACTTCTATCAAATGAAACTTCTAAAGTAGTTCCTGGTGGCAAGCTTGGTTTTAGTTCTTTTATTTTTTTTTTAATCCCATTTGCTACTGCAATGGTGTTTGCATCAGATTGTTGATATATCCCTATACCAACAACTTGTTTTCCGTTTCCTTTAAAAAGAGTTCTTGTTGACTCAGCTCCTAATTCGATTCTTGAAACATCTGACAAGGTTATGATCGATCCGTCCTTAGCTCTTTTTAGAGGTAGATTTTTATAATTTTCAACTTCTTTATAAGCTTTATCAAGTTTTATAGTTAGATCGATATCTCTTGATTCAATTCGTCCAGCTGGGAACTCAGTATTTTCTTGTCTGAGAATTGTCTCAACTTCTTGAGTAGTAAGATCTCTTGCAGCTAAAGCTATTGGATCTAACCAAACTCTTAATGAGAGTTCTCTTTGACCGCCAAGGCGAACTCTGCCTACGCCATCAACAGTGGAGAAAGTATCAGTTAAATATCTATCGGCGTAATCAGTTAATTCTAAATCAGTCATCGTTTCAGAGTTGAATGATAACCACATAGTAGTTCTCATACCTGCACTTTGTTTAAAAATTTCAGGCTGTTCCGCGCCCTCTGGTAAATTATCAAGCACTCTAGAAACAGAGCTTCTTACATCGTTAGCAACATCATCTAAGTCTAAACTTGTCTCAAATGTAAGTGTAATTCTTGAACTTTCATCCTCACTAAATGAGTCTATCGTTTCTAGTCCGGGTGTGCCTCCAACAAAGTCCTCAATTTTTTGAGTTATTTGAGTATCAACAATTTCTGCCGATGCACCTCTATACTCGGTTTGAATAGTTACCACAGGAGGCTGCACATCAGGTAGTTCATCAGTTGGAATTTCTTGAAAAGTTACAAGACCAAATATCACTAAAACCAAGCTCATTACTGAAGCTACGACAGGTCTTTTGATAGATAGGTCTGTTAAAAACATTTAATTTCTTGGATTTATAATTTTGATTTTAGCATTATTTCTTACTTTTGAGACACCTTCTGTAATAACAAGATCGCCTTCATTTATTCCTGATACAACAGAAACTTTTCCAAAATTTCTTTTACCAATTTCAATGTTTTTTTTTTCGGCAGTTTCGTCTTTTACTGTGTAAACAAAAGCTGTACTACCCTGAATCGTGACAGCACTTTCAGGAACACCAATTTGGTTTATTTCATCATATATAACTTTTACCGTCATTAATTGTCCTGGAATAATATCAAAATTAGAATTATCGACTATAACTCTTGATAAAATCGATCTCGTAGAAGGATCTATTCTTGAGCTAATTGTTTGAATTTTCCCCTTAAAAGCTTTCTCAAATGCTGAACTTGTTATTTCTGCTTTTAATCCTGGTTTTAGTATACTTACATAATTCTCTGGAACTTTTATATCTATAACTATTTTTTTTAAATCATCTAAAGTTACTATTAAGCTCTCTGAACCCAAAACTCCTTGAGCAATTTCTCTTTTCCCCAATTTACCCGCAAAATCTGCAATAACCTCTTCTCCACTTTTAAGCCTAAGGATTATTTCACCTTTTTTTACAAATCTATTATCAATATTTAATTTTCCAGCAACTTCACCAGTTTTTATTCTATAAGTTTTTGAATTTTGCGCAATCGCTGTCCCAAAAGTTTCTATACTTTTGTAAAACAATGATTTCTCAACTTGCTCTACGATTACACCTGGCGCAGGCCTCACACTGAATTTTTTTTTAAAGTGCAAACCAATAAAATGCCTTGCAGCAATAATTGCAAAAATAGCAATAAAGAAAATAATTAAAAAAACTTTTAATTTTGAAGGTGTTTTCATTTTTTATTCTAATCCGTACTCTGACCAAGAGCCGTCATAGATAGTTGGTTTTTTACCACTTATAATAGAATTAGCTAGTCCTAAAATACATGCAGTAACTCCAGATCCGCATGTAAAAGCAATATCTTTATCTTTATCAATTTCTTTTTGATCAAAAATCTTTATTAATTCTCCTTTTTTTTTGAAGGTTCGATCATCATTTAAAAGTAATTGAAAAGGCATGTTTTTAGATCCTTTAATGTGACCACTTTTTAATCCTTTTCGGGGCTCAGGCACTAAACCCGAAAATCTATCTTTACTTCTAGCATCTATTAACTGAAATTTTTTATCTAATATGTTTTTTTTAACTTGAGCCTTATTTATTACCATAGATAAATTTTCCTTGGCTTCGTAATCAGTTTTTGAGATTTTTATTACTTCTTTTGAAATAGCCCTATTTTCCTTTAACCATTTCGTAAAATTTCCGTCTAAAACAGAAACTAGATCAGCGTTATGTCCAAAGTAAATAAAAGTATACCAAACTCTACATGAACTAAAGACATCTGAGTTATCATAAATAATTATATGGTCAGAATTATTTATTCCTAAATTTGAAACAATTTTTTCCCACTCTTTATTTGAAGGGAGCATATGGGGTAACGAAGAATTTTGCTTTGAATTTTTATCAATATCAAAGAATATTGAGTTCTTTATATGATTTTCTTTAAACTCCTCTTCAGCATTTCTACCTGAGTTAGGCAAACACCAGGTAGCATCTAATATTTTCACTTTATTTATATTTTTTTCTAGCCATTCTGTGGTAACGAGCTGTTTCATTATCTATTTTTTTCCAAGTATTTTTGATGATATTCCTCTGCTTTACAATAATTTTTGAGTCGAGAAATATTAGTTTGAATTTTTCCATTAAGTTCCTTATTAAAAATTTCTAAAATTTCTTGAGCCTCAGCTTTTTGAATGTCGTCCTCATAAAATATTTCACTTCGATATTGAGTTCCAACATCAGGGTATTGCATATCTTTTTGAGTAGGGTCGTGCATTTTAAAAAATAAATCTAAAATTTTCTTAAAGGAAATTAATTTTTCATCAAAGGTAAGTCTTATAACTTCAGCATGACCAGTGTCACCTCTACATACTTCTTCATAGGTAACTTTATCGGATAATCCACCGGCATAGCCGACTTCTGTTTCAATTATACCTGGCTTATTTTTGAAGTTTTCCTCAGGTTTCCAAAAACAGCCAAGAGCAAGTGTACATTTCTTCATAAAGTAATTATATAGAGTTATGAGGATATTAAATTGTTAGCACGAAATCAATTAGGCGTATTGTACGGAGTAGCATCTGTGGCATGTTTTGCCATGATGGATGCTTGTGTTAAATGGTTAGACCAGTTTCCTGTTGGTGAAGTATTATTTGCAAGATTTTTTTTTGGTTTAATACCAATTTTAATGCTTGTACCTAAGAATGAATTTAAAACTTTTTATAAAACTACAAGACCTAAATTACATGCTTTCAGAGCTGTAACAGGGACCTTAGCAATTATTGCACTTTTTATTGCTCTTAGAGAAATACCTTTGGCAGATGTCGTAAGTTTGACTTTTGGAGGCCCAATTTTCGTTACCTTAGGTTCAATATTTTTTTTATCTGAAAAAGTTGGTATTAGAAGATGGTCTGCAGTTTTAATTGGGTTTATCGGGATGTTAATGATTGTCAAACCCGCTTATGATGAACTAAATATTTATTACTTGTTTCCAGTAATTTTTTGCATTTTCTTCGCTTGTGTAGCTTTAAGTATAAGAAGTTTATCATCTACCGAACCTAATTATAGAATTGCCTTATACTTTTCTTTATTAAGCATGATAGTTGGTCTAGCAACACTTCCTTTTGGTTGGATCATGCCATCAAAATTTGAACTCTTTCTTTTAGTTTTTACAGGTATAATTGGTTCAGTAGCTAATATTTTACTTACAGTATCACTAAGAATAGCTGAGGCATCACTAGTAACTCCAACAAAATATTTAAATTTAGTATTTGCAATATTGCTAGGATATTTCATTTGGGGGGAAATACCAAAAGTACTGACTCTTTTGGGTGCTGGTTTAATCATTGCAAGTTCTGCAATTATTTTTATGAGAGAATCTCAACTTAAAAAACAAGTTGTTAGTCCTAGGCCGTGAGCAAGTATCCAAGTTACTGGTCAAAAGCAATAAAAATTTTATCTAAAAGAGATAAAGTTTTAAAAAGACTAATCATTAAATACAATGATAAATTTTTGACTACTAGAAAAGATATTTTTTACTCTTTATGTAAAAGTATTGTTGGTCAGCAGATAAGTGTATCAGCTGCTAACTCAGTATTTAAAAAATTTCAAAAGAAAACTAGAAGGATTAATCCCTTAAAAGTATCAAAATTATCAATATCACAACTTAAATCTTGTGGCCTAAGTAGACAAAAGGCTTTGGGAATAAAAGAATTGTCAATTAAATTTGTAAAGAAAGAATTTGATCCAAAATTAATCGAAAACATGAATGACGAGGAAGCCATCCAATACTTATCATCTTTGAGACAAATAGGTAGATGGAGCGCAGAAATGATTTTACTATTCACTTACAATCGATCTAATATTTGGCCTTTGCAAGATATTGGCTTATTAAGAGCAATATCAAACAATTATAAGAAAAAATACTTTCCTCCAAAAAGTTTTTTAAATAAACTTAATAAAAAATTTACACCTTATTGTTCAGTTGCCACGTGGTATCTCTGGCGCAGTATTGACGATGAACCAATCCAATATTAAGCGCCTTCAATCGTTTGATGTTGACGTTCTGCATAGCCTTCAAGAATAGAATGTGCATCTTGATACTCTTTTGAATTGTAAAAGATATTAGCTTCATCGTAGGACGGAAACTCAATTACAACTGTTCTTGGAGATTTATCACCTTCATTAGATGTAGATCTTCCACCTCTAATTAAAAATTTTCCCTTATATTTTTCAACTGCTGCTCTAGATTTAACAGCGTATTCTTTTAGCTTTTCCTCATTACTTATACTTTTATAAACACAAACTACATATCCTTTCATTTACAACTCCTTTAAAATAAACTAACTTTTTTCATGGCAGATAAACTTATCATTGATTGGAAAGAGTATAATCTAATCGTTGAAAAATTAGCAATACAAATTCATGAAAGTGGTTTTAAACCTAATTTGCTTATTGGTATTGCGAGAGGTGGCCTGCCAATTACTGATGTCTTAAGCCGAGTTTTTAAATTAAAATGTGCTTATCTTGCTGTAGAATCATACTCTGGAGAGGGCACAGAGGATCAACAAGGGGATTTGGTTTTTTCAAGAGAAATGAGCTCTACTGTTCAAGACATGAAAGGCAACATTCTTTTATGTGATGACTTATCTGATACAGGGGTAACGCTAAATAAAAGTATTGATTGGTTAAAAAAATATCCACCCCTTAAAGGAAATATAAAAGAGATTAAAACTGCTGTGCTTTGGAAAAAAAAAGATTCAACTTTCGAACCTGATTTTTGTGCTCAAAGATTAGATAGTAACCCATGGATAGTTCAACCATTTGAGCATTATGAAGAAATAAAAGTTCAGGATTTAATTAATAAACATCAAAAAAATTAAGGGCCAGAATTAACTGGCCCTAAAATTTTTAAGCTACGTAAAAACTAATTACGCTAAATACTGCGATTACCCAAATAGCCGGAGAAGTTTTTCCAAATTTTCCTGTAAATATTTGAATTAATGCATATGAAATAAATGCAAGAGCGATACCGTTACTTATACTATATGTTAATGGCATTGTTATCATTGCAACTACTGCTGGACCTGACTCTGCTATATCATCCCACTCAATATCAGTGATATTTCTCACAAATAATATTGCAACATACAACAACGCTGCACCATCTATTTCTTTTGGTAAACTTGTAGCAAGCGGCGAAAAGAATAAACAAGCTAGGAATAAAACTCCTATTACAAGTGACGTCATTCCAGTTCTGCCTCCGGCTTTTACTCCTGCGCCAGACTCAACGTAACTAGTTACAGTTGTTGTTCCCATCATTGCTCCAGCAACTGTTCCCACACTGTCAGATAACATTGCTTTGTTGATGTCTTGTACTTTTCCTTTTTTATCTACTTTACCTGCTACGTTAGCAACAGATGTTAATGTTCCTGCTGTATCGAAAAAGTCTATAAACAATAATGTAAAAACTATTGAAGCCATACCCGCAGTGAGCGCTGCTTTAAGATCAAAATCAAATAAGTATGTCATTGGCGGTATAGAGCCAACAACACCATTAAATTTTGCCAAACCAGTAGCCCAAGCTATTATACTAAATAAAAGGATACCAATTATAATGTTTCCCCTTATCTTCATTTTCTCTAAAACAATCATAAAGACAAAAGCTAAACAACCTAGAAGCACTAAAGGATTCTTAATGTCACCAAGAGTAACTAGTGTGACTGGGTGGTCTCCTACTACTCCCATAATTTCTAAACCAATAATAGCTAAAAATAATCCTATACCAGCACCGATTCCTAGTTTTAAACTTCTCGGAATCGAGTTAATCAACCATGCTCTCAAAGGCGTGAGTGATATAGCTAAGAAAATAACTCCAGCAACTAGTACAGCACCCAATGCTGCTTGTGGTGTGTACCCCATTCCTGCAACTACTCCGTACGCAACAAATGCATTAATACCCATACCTGGCGCCAAACCTATAGGCCAAGTTTTTCCGTAAAACGCCATAATGAAACATGCAACCGCTGTTGCTAATATCGTTGCAGTAAATACTGCCCCAAAATCAAAAAAACCTTTTTCTGTTCCAGCAAATTCGCCAGATAAGATAAAGGGATTTAAAAACATGATGTATGCCATTGTAAGAAAAGTAGTTACACCAGCTATAACCTCAGTTTTAAAATTTGTTTTATGTTTTCTATACTCAAAATATTTATCCATCATAAAATAAAACCTCCGTTTAAAGTTTTTTACTCTATATAACTGCCAAAATCTTAACTAAATCCCTCATATCTACTTTGATTCAACCAAGAGTAAATATATCTGTTTATAACTTTTCGTTATAAAATAAGGGTAAAATGAAAAAATTATTTTCAATAATTTTATACACATTATTTTTAATTTCTTTGATTGGTTGCCAAACTGTTTCAAAGAAAATTGAAGATACGACAACAAAAGAAGCGAAGGAATTGAGTAAATGGTTAAATAAAACTGAAGAAGATCTTAAAAGTTTTCATGGCCAACCTGATAAAGTTGAATTTTTAAAAACAAGAAATAGAAATTACGTCTATATTACTGAAAAATATAAAATTAAGTGTGAGCGTAAATTTGAGTTGAGTCCTAGGAATATTGTGGTTGGTTTTAGCAGCAAAAACTGCTTTTAATTACCTGCGGAGTAAATACTCCGCAAGTAAGGTAAGCTTATTTTATTTCAATAAGTCTTTTTTTCTTTATTTCTGGGATGATTTTTTCACAAGAAATAGTCAGTAAACCATCTTTTAGCTCAGCACCATTCACTTTTACGTCATCTGCAATTGTAAACGATCTAGCAAAAGATCTTTGCGATATTCCTCGATGAATAACTTCATCACCTTCTTTTTCTTCAGTTCTTTTAACGTCTTTTGTTTTAACAGTTAAAAGATTATCTTCATATTCAACTTCAACATCATCTTTGTTAAAGCCAGCAACTGCTACTTCAATAGCATACTTATCTTTGCCTGCTTTTCGGATGTTGTATGGCGGATAATTGGTTTGTAAACCAAGACTGCCATTCCCTAACATAGATTCGAACTGATCAAACATGTCGTCGAAACCGATGCTAAAAGGTCTAAGTGAATTAAAGACCGATAGATCCTTACTTGTCATATATCCTCCTTTGTTAGCAAGGTTAATGTCAGCCCCATCTGGCAACCGACGATACAGATATGGGAATTATTTTTATTTTTTCAAGATTGTTATTTAAAAATTTTTGCAGATTTTAAAATAAAAGAATATTCTTCAGCTAGTTCTGTGATCGCATTGTCACGGCCAGACATTCCTCCATGACCTGCTGCTTCCATTTTGCATTTTAATAATTGAGTATTATTATCGGTTTTTGTTTCTCTAAGTTTTGCAATATATTTAACTGGCTCAGAGTAAAGGACTCTATTGTCAAATAGGGAAGTTGTAATTAGCATCGGCGGGTAATCTTTTTTACTAAGATTGTTATAAGGCGCATAAGATAAGATATACTCAAAGTACTCCTTACTTTTTATTGGGTTTCCCCACATCTCCCATTCGCCTGGGGTTAACGGTAATTTCTCATTTAACATAGTTGTCATTGTATCTACAAATGGAACTAACAAAAGCATTCCAAAAAATAAATCTGGCGCCATATTAGCTACAGCTCCGCCAGTAAGACCTCCAGCAGATCCACCATAAAAACAAATTCCGCCTTTGTATGTATATCTTTGCTCTATAAGATGTTTGGCACAAGCTATGTAATCTAAAAAAGTATTTTTCTTGAATTTTTTTTTACCTTTTTCATGATGTTTATCTCCTAAATCACCTCCACCTCTTACATGAGCTATCGCAAAAGTAATTCCTCTATCAATTAAACAAAATCTTGAGGCACTAAAAGATGGAGAGATACTATGTTTGTACGCCCCGTAGGCATATAAAAGAATTTTTGATTTTCCATCCTGTTTTGCTGTTTTCAATCTGACCAAACTAATAGGTATCATTTGACCGTCATGAGACTCAGCTTTTATTCTTTCAACAACATAATTACTGGAGTCATGCCCAGATGGGACTTCTGTTTGTTTTACTAATTTTTTTTGCTTTGAGACGATGTCATACTCATAAACCTGTCCTGGAGTTGCCATACTCTCCCATCCAACTCTTATCATTGTAGTATTTGTATCTCTTTGCATTAAAGAAACACTAGGAACACCTATTGGTTCATCTGAAATTTTAATTTCTTCTTCTTTGTTAGTTCTAATATTTCTTACAAATAGTTTTGGGATAGCATCAGACTTTTCTGATCTAAGGATATAATCGTCTAAAAATTCAAAACCACCGATAACAGTCTCTTTTTTAGCAGCGATAAAAACCTCTAATTTATCTATCTGACTATTCTTACATCTCAGTACCTTATAATCCCTAGCCTCTTCATTGGTATGAACATAAAAATAACCTTGCCAAGAGTCTATTGAATAACGAACATCATTTTTCCTTTTTTGAAAAAGCGTGGGTTTAATTTCTTTAGCATCAGTAGAAAAAAAATATTCTTCAGTTGTTATGTGATCAGAAGTTCCAATAATGAAATATTTTTCATCTGAGGTAATACTAATACCACAAGTAAAAGTTTCATCTTTTTCCTCAAATATCAGTTGATCTTGATTAGTCGACGTTCCAAGTACATGTTTGAAAATTTGTCTTGGTCTATGATATTGATCTAATTTCGAGTAGAAAAAGCTTTTATTATCTAAAGCCCATGTGATGTTTCCGCTTGTATTTTCAATTTCATCTTTTTCATTTTTTCCTGTTCTAAGATCTCTCAAATAAATTGTGTAATATTCTGATCCTTTTAAATCTAAAGAATAAGCAATAAAATTATCACAATAAGAAGTGCTTACAGCGCCAACCCCAAAATACTCTGAACCAGACTTCTTCTTTTCTAAATCACCATCAAAATAAACCTCCTCAGATTTAGAGCCATCAATGAGTTGCCTAATTCTCTTACCATAATTACCCTTTGCTTCTGTTTTTGACCAGTAATGATATTTTTTATCTTTATATTTTAATCCAGTATCATCTAATTTAATTTTTCCTTTAATTTCTTTAAATAAATTTTTCTGTAATTCTTTAACGTCTGTGAAGTAGTCTTCAGTTATTTTGTTGTTTGCTTCTATGTAATCCTTAACTTGAGAATTTAACTTTTTAGGATCTTTTAAAACTTCAAGGATATTTGGCTGATCAACCCATGAATAATCATCTTCTAGTGGTATCCCGTGATAATTTTTCTTAGTCTTTATTTTTTTAAGTTTTGGTATATTCATACTAGGAAATTATATGAATTTGTTTTTATTGGGAATTATCATTTTCGTCTTAATCTACCTTTTTCTAAATTGGTTCGCTAGGGCTAGTTCAAAAAAAATAGCTACAACTATAAAAAAAATTGCAATTTACATATCATTGATTCTAGCTGTGCTATTTACGATTGGCGGTAAATTCATCTTCAGTCTTCCAATGTGGTTGATCTTGCTCTCTGGGCTCAAGATTAAAGGATTTACTGCTCTGCAAATGTATCAATTATGGAGATTAATCCAATTCATGAAAAATAACGCAGGAAGATTTTCCCAAGGCCAGTTCGGTCAAACTCCAGGATCATCAAGCCTTACATCAGAAGAAGCTTATAAATTGTTAGGATTAAAAAAGGGTGCGAGTAAAGAAGAAGTTTTAAAAGCAGCTAATCAATTACAAAAAAAAATTCATCCAGATATGAACCGTAATGTAGACAGTTCTAGATTGAGTCAATTAGTAAATGAAGCGAAAGAAAAAATATTAAAAACTGATTTTAGTTAGTTAAAAGCTCAACACATTTAGTATAAACTTTATCAAAAGAGATCTTGTCTGCACCCAAAGTATCATGGGTTGTTGTTTCTTCAGTTTCACCTTCTGGAACAATTACATTTATATTTTTTGAGTACTTTCCATAAGCTAGAACTGGACTATCCATAAACAAAGCCACAGTTTTCAAATTAAGAGCGGCACTGATATGCATAAAACCTGTGTCATTGCCGCAGTATAAATTACAATTTGCTATAATTGGAAGCATTTCATTAATCTTTAAATTATTTAAAGAAATACATTTAGATCCTATATTTGAATTTGATATTTCATTTATTAAATGTTGGTCTTTTTTTCCAGCTGCTAAATAAAATGTCGATGGAAATTTTTGATTTATTTTTTCACTTAATTTAATAAAATTTTTTATTTCCCAGCGTTTAGTTGGCCCAGATGCACTAATACCTAATACAATACATTTATTTTGCGGTGACATATTTTTTTTAGCTTTTAATATATCATCTTGATTAACGAAGAGTTTTGGTTGTGTTGATACAATTTTACCAATTTCATTCTCAGTAAAAATTTTAGCTGTATTGACAACATGTTGGCCCTTTTTTTTAAATAGTGGGTATTGAGCAATTTTTTTAATTCCTGCAAATTTACAAACTAAAAAATATCTCACTGAACTATTAAATATGAAAACTCTATCAAATCTTTTTTCTTTAATATCTTTTATCAATTTAATAAATCCATTTAACCCATCGTGGCTACCAGTTTCATCATCTAAGCGATCTAATGTCATGACTTCTTTGATATGAGGATCATCTCGAAAAAGATCTTTTGCTCTAGTATTTTCTTTAGCTAATATTGAAACTGGTTTCTCATATTTTTTTGAGATTTCATGTATATAATTCAGGTGAATTATGCAGTCTCCTAGCCCAACTTTGTTTATTAGAATCAGAACTTTCATTTTTGAAACTTATATTATAATTTATTTCAATAAATTGGGACAATAAGATGTTGAAACGAGGGGTATACGCAGCAAGTTTAAGTGTTTTAAATAAAGACTTAACGTTAAACGTTGAGGCTACTATTTCCCATGCTGAGAACTTAATCAAAAACGGACTACATGGATGCTTCTTTTTTGGAAGCACTGGAATGTCACAGCTAATTTCCAAAAATGAGAAAATGGACTTAATTTCAAAAATTTCTACACACAAACAAAGAAAACACTTTTATTTAGGTACGGGCTGCAACAGTCTTAATGAAAACATTGAATTAATAAAATATGCCAGTGAGTTTAATTTTAATACGATTTTATTAATGCCAAGCGCATATTATGTTGGAAATTCTGACGAAGGAGTTTTTGAATTTTACAAAAAAATAATTTCAGCATGCCCAAAAGTTAAAATTGTAATTTACAATTTTCAAAAATTATCTGGTTATATTTTTTCTATTGATGCAATTACAAAATTAGTTGAGTCATTCCCTAAAAATATAATTGGAGTTAAAGACTCATCTTATAATTTGTATGAAAATTTAAAGATTAAAAATTTTTTAATATTTCCTGGCAGCGAGGCAAAACTACTTAAAGGATTAGAAAAAGGATCAAGCGGTGTTATAAGTGCAGTAACTAACTCAACACACTCCTTAGCCAGAAAAGTATTTGATGATTTTGAAAATAAGATGCCACAAACAAAAAATGATCAATTAATAAGTGTTCGTGAGACCTTTGACGGCTATAATTTAATATCAGCTTTGCATAGTTTTCATTCGATAAAAGATGAAAATTATAAGAATGTATTGCCTCCACTTACTTTATTAAGTGAGCAAAAACTGAAAGAACTTATTGAAAAATTAAATAAATTAAAATTTATTAGTGAAAAAAATATAGCGGCATAATTTATGATCCTAGCAAAATTATTTACAAAAATTTTTAAAGAAGGAGGAATAATACTTATTGACTCTGAAAATCAAAAATATATTTGTGGCTCACCACGACAAATAAAACCTATAACTTTAAAACTTTTAAAAAAAGATTTAAATTGGAAAATTTTGCTCAATCCCGAACTTGAATTTCCTGAAGGTTTTGTGAGAGGAGACATAGTTATTGAAAATGCCTCATTAAAAGAATTTTTAATGCTAGTTTTAAAAAATCTAGGAAGAAGTGAAGTTAGTACAGCTAGTATTTTTTTTAAAAAAGTTTATCAAGCATGGAGATTTATTACTAATTTCAATTTTCCAGGTAAATCAAAAAAAAATGTTGAGGCCCACTATGATATTGGTGGAAGAAAAGGTGAAATTCTTTATGATGTGATGCTCGATAAGTATCATCGTCAATATAGTTGTGGATATTGGAAAGAAGAAACAAAAACATTAGAAGAGGCACAAGAAAATAAAATCCAACATATAATAAAAAAACTTGATATTAAAAAAAACCAAAGAGTTTTAGATATTGGCTGCGGCTGGGGCGGCCTTTGTTTTGAGATTGCAAAACAGAATGACTGTGAAGTAACTGGAATTTCACTAAGTACCAATCAAATAAATTATTGTAAAGAAAAGGCCAAGAAGTTAGGACTAGAAAATCAGGTTAAATTTGAATTAATAGATTATAGATTAATAAAGGGAAACTATGATCGTATTGTGTCAGTAGGTTTTGGGGAACACTTAGGAGTAAAGTTCTACAACACTTTTTTTAAGAAAATAAACAGTATTTTAAATGAAAATGGAAATTTCCTATTTCATCTAATTGGTGTTGTGGACAAACCTTCTGCTCCAAATCAATTCATTAATAAATATATTTTCCCAGGGGGCGTATGTCCTTCACTAAGTCAGCTTATAAAACCTATAGAGAAAACCGGTCTAATTGTTGCTGATACAGAAACTTTAATAAGACACTACGATAAAACACTTGAGGCTTGGCTAGAAAGATTTTTGGCAAAAAGGAATGAGATAAAAGATTTGTTTGATGAAAAATTTTGTAAAATGTGGGAATTTTATTTAGCAAGCTGTGCTGCAGCTTTTAGATACAGAGATCTTGTTGTTTTTCAATTACAAATTGTCAAGAACTTTCATTCTGCACATAGAACAAGAGACTATATATATTCATAAAAACTGTTATTAAATTAAATAACGGTATGAAAAGAAAAAGAAAAAAAGTCAAAAAAGCCAAGTCAATAAAATTAAAAAAATTCAGATCAAAAAAAAGCGCTAAAAGAAGAAAAAAAATTAACAAAAGAAAGTCAAAAATAAAAAGAATAATTAAAAAAAAAAGAAAAAAAACTAAATCACGAAAAAAGAAAATTAATCTAACTAAATTTAAAAACAAAAAAACTCAAAAAACAAGAGTAGTTGTATCAAGAATTTTAAGTTTAAGTGATAAATTGAGATCAATGCTAAGATTTAATTTAAATCTGGATAAATCTCTGCAGAAATTTTTTCAAGGAATTTCTAATCGAGTTTCAAATATTAAAAAAGTTATTCAAGAGGAAAGAGAAAAACAAAAAAAAGTTAAAATTCAAGCGATGCATAGAGAGAAAATAGAGGCTCAAAAGCGTTTTCAACAACAAGAAGAGCTTACAATCAAAGCTAAAGCACTTGAACTTAGAGAAGAAGAAAAATTAGGCCGTGAGAGAAAGATAGAATTGCAGAAATTTATAAGATTGGAGCAAGCTGAACTTAGAAAAGAGCAAGCAGAGAAACAGAGAAAATTTTTAGAACAAATTGCTTTAGAAAAAAAGATAGACCAATTTAGAAAAAGAGAGGCTTTAGAAATTAAAAATTTGGAGAAATATGTACTAAGCCAACAAAGAGAGTCCTACAAAGAAGTTCAACACCGCATAGATAGAATTAAAGAAAAATATAGATCATTAAGAGAACAAAAAGTTAATGAAGCAATTAGAGAGAGAGTTACTCAACTTGGAATTAAAATTGAAGATACAGATAATAAGGAAACTTTATTAGAAAAGGAGAGAGTTTATAATCAAGAACGAGAAAAAATTGAGTATGCTTTAGAAAGTTTTTATAGATCCGCTCATAGTTTATGCTTTCAAATAAACAAAAGATATATTCCAAAATATTTGAGTATTATGAGGGTAGTTGATCGAAGATTTGAGACTGGTGAAATATTTATAAAGTGGGATGATACCGCAGAGGACGATTGGTTAATTTTAATATACATCAAAGATAATTCGCCTGATGAAGGAATTATAATTGAAGATAAATCAAATCCAGAAAAACATAACTCTTATGAATTCAAACCAAAAGAAATATTTAAAGCCTCAGATCTTATGGTGGACTCGCTAACTAAGTTGCTTGATAGAGAAAGAAATAAAAAAAAAGTTAGTTGATAAGGTCTTTTAATTTTTTAATCTCACCAATTTTAAATATAATTGCTTCTTCCTTTTCATAACCAAACTTTTCTGCATTTTCTTTAAACCTTACGGGAGGTTCCCAGATCGGCTCCAAACTTAATATTGCTGTTCCCCAATGCATTCCTACAACTTTTTTTACTCCTAAATCTTTCATTAAAGATAAAAGCTCTTCAGGATTTGCGTGAGCTGTAGATTTATCCTTGACTGGAACCAGTGGATAGAAATTATAAGCGCCCAAATTTCCAAAACCCAAATCGATTGGACCAAATTTTTTTCCTAATTCCTTGTAAAACGGCGCTGGTCCGGTATCACAAGCAAAAAAGATTTTTTTATCTTTATATTCAATTAAAAAGCTCCCCCAAAGTGATCTATTTGTATTTCCATCTCCCCAGATCCATCGTTTGGACCAATGTTGACTTGGAAGCATTGTTACTGAGATTTCATCATTTATTTTAATTTTATCAAACCAATCCATCTCTTTAACAGTATCTTTTTTATATCCATTTTTCGTGAAATATTTCCCAAGCTTAAGAGGCACAAGAACTTTAGTATTCTTATAAGGAAAGTTTTTTATCGTACGGATACTCATGTGATCATAATGATTGTGTGTCAGCAAAAATAAATCAATTTTCGGAAGTTCTTTAAGAGTTAAAGGCGATTCTATATATTTCTTGGGTCCAAATACCATAGGTCCATAATTCTTTTCGAAAACTGGATCAGTAATAATTGTAGTGTTTCCAAGTTTGATTATAAAGCTCGCGTGATCAAGCCACATCACATATGAGTCAGATTTATTTTTTTCAAGATTTTTTAAAACTAATTTCTTATCAATTACATGTTCAGGCGGATAATCAATCTTAAGTTTCTTTTTTTCCTCCCTAAAAACTTTCCAATTCCATTTAAAATTAGGGTCCCTTTTTGGACCACCCTCAAGGTTTCTAAAAGCATATAATTTTCCGTCTTTATAAATATGATGATAAGGTTTTTTTTCCATAGCATTCAAACTAATACTTAATGAAAATAATATACACAGAATAAGGGGTATTCGCATACCCCTTATTAGCACAGACAATTAAATTTAAAAGGAAATTAAATATCTGAACAATTAGATTTATTTATTCTCTTATCAAAAGATTTAAGCGCTTCTTTTGAAATGACCCAAACATACGAGCTTTCTTTTAAACCATTCTCATCTGCAGCTGTACATCTTTTGCCAAATTTTACTTTGGCCATGTTGCTTCCAGCACAATTAGTCAAAACAAGCAACAACATAAAAGTAGATAATATTTTCATGATCGAAATTTAAAGTTAGAGTCTGTGCTTTGCTTGGCATAATTTGGACCAAAAAAAGAAATTGAAACTTTATTGAATAAGATAAACTTTAGCCTTATGATTGAAATTATGTCTAAAAGCCACATTTACGAGCTGAAAGTTTTTGTTGAAGACATTGACTTTGGTAGAGTATTTTACTCTAGATATCTTCAATATATCGAGAGAGCTAGAACTGAGCTAATACACGAAAAATTTGGTCTTACTTTAACTCAACTTATGAATGATCACGATGTAATGTTTGTAGTTAGGAAATGCAATATTAAATATCTAAAATCAGCGGTTTTTGAAGATAATTTAAGTGTTGAAACAGCTGTTTTAAAAAAAACCAACGTAAGACTAAACTTGCTTCAAGAGGTAAAAAGAAGTGGGGAAGTTCTTGTTAGTGCAGAGGTGGAACTAGCAGTGGTAGATCGAAGTGGGTCAATAAAAAAACTTTCTAAAGATTTTTTTGCAAAAATTTAAATTTGGCTAAGAAACGCCTAATATCCGCCTAAATTTTCGTTATAAAGTATTTTCAACTCAAGTTTGCAAATTCAGCAATACTCTTAGAGTTAAAAATAAACTAAAAGGAATTATGAGAATTAAACAACTAAAAAAAAGCAAGTTAAAAACTAACATTAATAAGAAATTCAAAAAAATCTCCATCTTTGAACTTCAAAATAGCCCAAAATTTCTAAGTTTTAGAGTTCGAGCATAATCTTTCCTCCTAAACAAACCAATGGCTTAATCTAATTAGGCCATTGTTTTTATATCAAATATTGTTAAATTAATCTGTGAAGCGTATTAAACTGAATAATAAAGTAGCAATCATTATGGGATCTAAATCCGATTATTCTGTGATGAAAGAATGCGAGAAAATTTTAAGTATTCTCAAGATAAAATTTCAAACATCAATAGTAAGCGCGCACAGAACACCAAAAAGAATGTTTGAATTTGCAGAATCAGCTTCAAAAAACGGTTTTGGCGTTATCGTGGCTGGAGCGGGAGGTTCAGCCCATCTACCCGGTATGGTAGCATCCTTATCTTCCTTGCCAGTTGTTGGAGTTCCGATTGAGTCAAAAAAATTAAAGGGTTTAGATAGCCTATTATCTATAGCGCAAATGCCACGAGGTTGTCCCGTAGCTACAATGGCTATAAACGGATCAATGAATGCTGGTTTACTTGCAGCTTCAATTATTGGAAATTTTGATGAAAAAATAAAATCAAACTTAGAAAAATGGAAACGTTTACAAACTAAATCTATAAAAAAAAAACCTTAATAAAATGTTAATAAGCGTCCTAGGAATCATTGGTTCAGGTCAACTTGGTTCATTGCTATGCCAGGCTGCAAAAAAACTTAATATAAAGACTATAGTAATTTCAGACGATCAAAATGGTCCAGCACAAAACTATTCAGATAAATTTATTTTTGCAAAATATGATGACAAAAACAAGATTAGAGAATTTATAAACAAAGTAGATATCATTACTTACGAATTTGAAAATATTCCAATAAATATTTTAAAAGAGATTAATAAAGAAAAAAAAGTTTTACCCAAACCTGAAATTAATAAGATTATTCAAAACAGAAAATTAGAAAAAATGTTCGTAAATGATCTTGGAATCAAAACTACAAATTGGGCATTTATAAAGAATGCCAAAGATGTACAGCAAAATAAAACTTTATTACCCGGAATTTTAAAAACAAATACGTTAGGTTACGATGGTCATGGTCAGTACGTTTTAAATACCTTGGATGATGTTAAAAAAGATTGGTGTTTTACAGCAGATTACATATTAGAAAAAAGAGTAAATTTAAAAAAAGAAATTTCTGTAATTGTTACGAGATTTCAAAATAGTGAAATTTATATTTACGAGCCAATAGAAAATCTTCACAAAGACCAAATTTTAAAATACTCCAAAATTCCAGCTGATATAAAACCAGATATTTTCCAAAAAGCTAAAGACAACGCTAAGTTAATTGCAAATAAATTAGATTATATTGGAACAATGTGCGTTGAATATTTTATAGATCAAGAAGATAACTTGTTGGTTAATGAAATTGCACCTCGAGTTCATAACTCAGGGCATTTAACAATAAATGCATTTAATATCAGTCAATTTGAAAATCACATAAGAGCTGTTTGTGGATTTAAGAAAGAAAATGTAAAGAAAATAGCAAATGCTGAGATGAAAAATATATTAGGTAGCGAAATACAAGACTATAGAAAGCGATCTTTTGATACAAATGAATACTTTTTTGATTATGGAAAAAAAATTATTAAAGAAAAAAGAAAAATGGGCCACTTGACGATTTTAAAAAAGTAAAATTATTTTATAGTAATGCGATGCATTATACGGCTACAATTTTTTATTTCACTTGCTTTATGCATCACACTGAGATTATCCCATAGAACTAAATCTCCTTTTGACCACTCATAAGAAAATATAAACTCATCTTTATTTACATGGTCAATAAGAAAATTTTTAATTTTTTCACTTTCATCGATGTTTTTAATTTTTATTAGATGACCTGGAGAAACATATAAAGACTTTTGTCCGTTAACCTCTTGTACAATCGGATGTTCAGCTTCCAATACTTTTGAAGATTGAATTCCAGCTCTTTTTTCCAATTCAATTCTAGTTTTACTAATTGGTCCAGCAGATGAAAAAACACCTATAGCATTTTTAATTTTTTGTTTTATTTCATCAGGAAGATTTTTGTAAGCATTAAAACCAGAGGAAAAAATAGTATTACCTTGTCCTACAGGTATTTCTATACCCATAAGCATAGTATATCTCGGTCTATCTTTTTCCAAATATGAGGTGTCCTGATGTAGCCAAGATCCTCCGAAAGCCAAACTTTTATCACTAGGTTTTCTCTCTAAAACATTTATATAAGGAAAATTCTCTAATCCCTTTAGTCTTGGATATTCTACTAATTGCCCAATAGATTTTGCAAAATTCTGGTATGCACCAGAGTCCAAACTTTGCTTTTTGATAAAAATTACTCCGTATTTATTAAGTATATCTTTAATTTGACCCGTTAAGTCGTTATTTAAATTATTTAAATTTATATCGTTAATGTAAGCACCTACGTTATTTTTACCTGGAGTTATAGAAACAGATTTCATTTAGTTCACCGAATTAATTATTGATGGGTCATTATTAATTGGATTGTTAACATCTTTTGAAATTTCATGAAACTTTAAGTTGGGTGGTTTAATAGAGTTCAATATTTCTATAGCATCTTTTTTTACGTTCAAGTAATTATTAATCTGGCTTTGATTAATAATCATTGGCTCTCTATGATGGATGACACTAATTTTTTCAGTAGCCTCTCTTGTGATTATACAAAATTGATCATTTTGATATATACCCGCAAGATACATTAGTTCGTCATCTTCCTTTGTAAAATAATATGGAGTTTTTATTTTATCTTCTCTCTTCCATTCATAGTATCCATCAGCTGGAATAATACATCTTGATGTCTGGATAAGATTCTTAAAAGTCACTTTTTCCATAAGAGTTTCTCTTCTTGCATTAATAAGGGGAGAAAACTTGTCTAATTTTTTTGACCAATTCGGAACTAATCCCCACTCATAAAGCTCAAGAGCCTTACCATTTGAATAGGATTTTATTACTGGTAACTTTTGAGTTGGGTGTGCATTATAATTATCTGAGTCTTCAACCTTTATATTTGTTTTTACCAAATCAGCAGTTTTAGTAACTGGTTTTCGAATACTATATCTTCCACACATTATTTATTCTTTCTCTCTCTTTTAAGCTTTCTCTTTTCTTTTAAAGATAACTTTGCTTTTTTCATAAAGCTTCTGTCCTTTTGACTTTTACCCGAATATCTTTTTGACATAATTATTCGTCTATTATTTCATGAAATTGTTCACCCAGTCCATCTACTTTTAGGTGCAGTTTGTCACCTGCTTTTAGAAATTCAGGTTTTTCCATTTCCATTGCCGTACCTGCAGGTGTTCCTGTAGTTATAATTGTCCCAGGATATAAAGTCATAAATTGACTTAAATGGGAAATTAAAAAATTGAAATTGAAAATCATTCTTTCTGTATTTCCAGTTTGTCTTCTATTGCCATTTACATCTAAAGCTAAATTAATATTATTTAAGTTTTTTATTTCATCTTTGGTTACAAGATAAGGCCCTGTTGGTCCTGCTATAGATTTACCTTTAATCCATTGACCTCCCCTTTCTTTTTGCCAAGACCTTTCAGATATGTCATTAACAATACAGAAGCCAAACACATAGTCTTGAGCATTTTCCTCTTTAATATATTTGCCTTCCCTACCAATAATCATACCAACTTCAACTTCATAATCCATTTTATTAGCAGACCTAGGTTTCGTTATTTGATCATTAGGACCCTGAATACATCCAGAGCTTTTATTGAAAACAATTGGTTCAGTTGGTAATTTTGATTTGGTACCTTCTGCATGTGCTTTATAATTCAAACCTATTGCTAAAAAATCTACGGGATTTGAGATGCAAGCTCCAATTCTAATGTTTGAGTTGATCTCCTTAAGCTCAGATAATTTTATACTTTTTAATTTTTTTAATGTTTCCTCGTTTACAGTCTGTGGATTTAAATCTTTAATGTGATCCGAAAGATCCCTAATGATATTATTACTGTCTAAGGCAGCAACAATCTCACTTCCCAACTTACCGACTCTTAATAATTTCATTAAACAATTTTAGTCTTGAAATTGCTATTTTACAAATCTTTTGATTCTTTCTTCAGTAGTAGTTTCAGGACCAGAGTAAGGTGTTTCGTAGCTATTGGTTCTTGTTAGTACATCAATCCCCTTAGTAAAAATAAAGATAAAAAAAACAATAAAAAAGACTGCAAATATTTTTGCAGGATTATAATTTCCAGATTGAAAAACACTGACTGGTTGTTCTTGTTTTTTATGAAAAAATTTAAATGTTAAGTAAACTGCTATGATTAATCCAATATGCGCCATAACTACTCCAGCCCATCCAAAAATAAAAGAGGTTACGCTAAATACATAGAGGCTAAACACAGTGGACCAAACAAAAGACAAAACAATTAAGATTTGAAGCCTTACAGATTTTGGCAAGCTTCTTAAGTCGTTTTTACTATCATCAAACATGATGTTAGCTGCTTCAGTCATCCAATTTTTAAAACTTTCCATAAATGCTTTATATACTTTTTAAATTGAAATTTAAATTATTATAAATTTCGCACTAGTTTTCTTACTTTTTGCATATGTAAATTAAATTTTTCTTGTGTCATACCTGGCAAAACCTCATAAAATCTTATGTAGGTTGTTTCCATTCCTCCAAGCTTTAAAACTCCTGCTTTAATTCTTCTAAATGGAATATTTTGAAACCAGGTTTGAATTGAAAACCAATTTCCACCGTAAGACATCGACATTATAGCTTTTCTACCTTTCATCGCGCCTGCAACAGGGTAACCCCAATTACCAACAAGTCTTTTAAATGAAAAAAACCATTTTGGAGCTAAAGTTAAATCAATCCAATTTTCTAAAATTGCAGTTGCTCTAAGATTATAACAAGGTGAAATCATAAATAATACATCGCTTGCTTCTAATCTTTTTCTATAATCTAAAATTTGATCATTAGGGCCAGAACCATCAAAAAAAGGAATTGGTTTTTCCTCATGTAAATTAATCAAATCAACTTGATGACCTAATTTTTTTGCTTCTTCAATAAAAGTATCTCTTACAGAAGCATTAAATGATTTTTTTATATTGTGATGACCATAAACGATAAAAATTTTCTTAGACATCTTTAATTGTCTATATCATTTTTTTCATTTTTTCGTATTAGAAATCCTGAACCTATCCCCACTGCTATTGCTGATATAATCCAAGAGTATTCTTGTTCGCTGAAAAGAACTAATAGGCCAAAACCTATAATGATTACTCCTAAAAGCTTATTATCCATTGACAAATATAAACCTTATATTAAGGTTTACTTACCCATCTGTCATGGGAAAAAAGACTCGGCATTCGACATGCCGGACCTATTAAAGGTTGTAAAGTCGGTAGAAATGAAAGGAGTTGCTATGAATAGATTTAGCAAACTGTATGGAAATTCTGCCGTAAAAAAAGCTGAGCAGAAACTCTCAATGCAGTTAAGTAAAAACCAAAAAGCCCCCGAGGCAAACGCCAATGGAACAGCTGGTTATTTGGTTAAGAATGGAAAAAATTCCGGAAAAATTTTGAAGCATTTAAAAACTGATAAAAATCAGCTTTAAACTTTTATAGGGTGGGGACTTTAAAATCCCCACTTAAGTCTTTAATATCCTCTTAATGGAAAAACAAAATTTTTATGATCTTAATTTTGATCAACTAAAAGCTTTTTTAATTGAAAAAGGAGAAGTTGAGCCAAAAAAAGCAAAGATGAGGTCTCAACAACTTTTTAACGCAGTTTACAAAAAAAATATTAAAAGTTTTGATGAGCTTACTACATTTGGAACTGAACTTAGAGGTAAGATCAAAGATTTGATTAGTTTAGAAAAACCAAAAATTATAGACGTTCAAAAATCTAAGGACGGGACTATAAAATTTCTTTTAGAGCTTAAAGATAAACGTAATGTTGAGACAGTCCTTATCCCAGATAAATCTCAAAGTAGATATACAATTTGTTTATCTGTGTCAGTGGGTTGTTATCTCTCCTGCGAATTTTGCGCAACAGCTCAAATTTCAAAAAAAATAGTAAGGAATTTATCGCCAGGAGAAATAATTTCCCAAATAATTTTAAGTAAAGATTATATAAATGATTGGTCAACTCAGAAAAAAATAACCAATCAAGTATTGATGGGTGAAGGATCGCCTTTTTTGAATTTAGATAATGTTAAAGTTGCTATAGACAATTCAAAAAATAAAGATGGCTTAGAATACGGAAGAACTAGAATTACAGTAAGCACAGTAGGAGTAGGAACAAAAAAAGATAATTTAGATGCAATAGAGTGGGCTGCAAATGAGTTAGATGTTTATCTTGCATGGAGTTTACATAGTTCTATACCAAAACACAGATCAGAATTAATGCCAATAAATGATAAATATTCAATTAGTTCATTATTACCAAAACTTAAAAAATATTATGAAAAAACAAAATTACCTATTTTTATTGAGTGGATATGTTTAGATGAAAATTTAACAGATGAACACGCTAAAGAACTTATAAAGATTATGAAAAAAGTTCCTTCAAAATTAAATTTAATTGAATTTAATCCTCTTTCAAACAAAGATTTCAAACCAGCGACTCAAGAAAATATAGATAAGTTTTCTAAAACAATTCAAGAAGCTGGATTTCTCTCTTTGTTTAGAAGAAGCAGGGGTAGAGACATAAATGCATCTTGTGGATCGCTAGCGAATAGTAAAGCTATACTTAATGGATAATTTACATATTTTTTTAGGCGCAACAGTTGCGGACGCAGCGACTAGACCTCTACATTGGGTTTACGATCCAAAAAAGTTAAAGAAATATATTAAGGGAAAAAAAGAAATAGTTTTTTTGAAAAAAAACAGAAGTCCTTTCTATAATATTAAAACTGGAATGGTTTCAGGGTATAATGATATTGCTCAAGTAATGTTTCAAACTTTGATTTCCTCAAAAAAAAAATCAGAAATTTTTAAGAATTTCAAAAAAAATATCATAAAACACTTTGGGCCAGGGTCAAATTATTGGAAAAATTTAAAATTAAGAAAAAAATACAAAAAAGTGAAATGGAAAAAGCCTATGAATGGTCCGTGGATCCATCAAAATATCTTAGAGACTATACAAAATATCAAATCTAAGAAAATTATTACTGGTGGTACTAAAGTAAACGAGTCCGACGGTTATTGTGCTGCTCTGCCTTATTTTCTTTTCAATGATAAAGAAAAAGAACTTAAAAAGATTATTACATCTGTAGCTAATTCAAGAATAAATGAAAAATATGCTTTATCTAAATTAAAGATTATAGAATTAGCTAATAAAAAAGATAGAAATCCTGTTCAATCTTTTGTTAAAAAATACCAAAAAAATAAATATTTCAAAGAAGTAATTACTAATATTAAAAAAGTTTTAAGACTAAAAAATCAAAATCATATAATGACTGTAAGAAAATTTGGAAAAGCTTGTAGTTATCCTGGCACATTTATGGGGTCAATTCATGCGATTATAACATCCAAAAATTATAAATCTGCTATTATAAAAACGATTAAAGCTGGTGGTTGCAATTGTTCAAGAGCAAACTTTGTTGGAGCATATTTTGCAGCATTAAAACCAAAAAGTATTCCAAACCACTGGATTAGAAGAACTTTGCCAGCAAAAAATATTTTGAAATATATTAATTCTTAATGTGGTATATTAATTTATGGATTCGTTAATCATAGTTTTAGTCATATTATTAGTTGTTATTAATATTGGAGTTATTTTCTTCTTAATAAGAAATAAGCCTGAAAAAACAATAGACCCAGAGCAAACTTTTAAAGATGAGTTTAACTCATTTAAAGAAACCTTCGGCCAATCCTTTGGTTCTATGAGCAAAGAAATTGCTAAAGATATGACTGGTGCTTTAACTAAAGTTGATGAAAAAGTTTCAGTTTTTAACCAGCAAGTAAGTGAGCTTAATAAAAGCCAAGATAATTTTAGTAGAATTTTAAGCGGTGTTAAAACATATGGAACACTTGCAGAATTTGGATTAGGCGCCCTTCTTAAAGATTTATTACCAGCATCTCAATTTATTGCTAATGCAAAAATGAAAGATGATACGTCCGAGACAGTTGAATTTGCTATTAAGCTTCAAGATGTTTTATTACCAATAGACAGTCATTGGCCAGTAGAAAAATATAAAGCAATTGATGACGCTTACAATTCTAATAACAAAGAGGCTCAAGCAGAGGCGAGAAAGGATTTAGCCGCAGCTTTTAGATTGAAAGCTAAAACGGTAAACTCTAAGTATATAGCGCCTCCTAAAAGCACAGATTTTGCGATCATTTATGTTCCTACTGAAGGATTATTCTCAGAACTTTCAAGCTATAGAGATCCAAAAACAAAAGAACTTTTATTACAAGAGCTTAGAACAAAATATAAAGTAACAGTTTCTGGTCCTAATACTTTATCTGCTTTGTTGCAATCTTATCATTTAGGATTTCAGACACTAAAAGTTCAACAGCATGCAACTCAAATCTATTCTGATTTAAGAAATATAAGCTCTAGGTTTGAAAAACATTTTGATGGGATTAAAGAATTAAGAAAGAAATTAGAACAGGCCATGGCTGCAACTGATGGTTTTGGTAGAGATGCTAGATCTATAATGAATACGCTTGGGAATATAAAAGATCCAGAACAAGTAACAGACTCCTTGAAAGAAAATCCAGAAAAGATAAAAGTTTTAAAGTAAAGATAAATTATGTCTAACTTTGTCTTTTATGATTTTGAGACCAGTTCATCTAATAAATATTGGGGTCAAATAATTCAAATTGGCGCTGTATTAACAAATGACAATTTAGATGAACTAGATCGTTTTGATGCTAGGTGTAGATTAAGTCCTGGAATAATTCCAGAAGCAATGGCGCTGATCGTGAACAAGACCTCACCCTCAATGCTAAAAAAATCTAACCTCTCTCATTATGAAATGATTAGGCAGTTTGTTGAAACACTAAAAAAATGGGGTAAGGCTACTTATATTGGGTTCAATAGCATTGAGTTTGATGAGGAATTTTTAAGGTGCACTTTGTTTCAAACATTAGAATATCCTTATATTACCAGCACAAACGGAAACACTAGAGGAGATATCTTAAGTTTGGCAAGAGCCGCTAACTTGTATTACCCAAATACACTTAAAAATTCCGTAAATGAAAAAGGGAACGATGTTTACAAATTAGATCAAATGGCACCTTTAAACGGAATTGAACATGGAGATGCACATAGTGCAATTGGCGATGTGATAGCTACTATTGGGATAGCGAAATTAATATCTAAAAAAGCCCCAAATGTTTGGAAAGCAAGCATGTTAACAATGGATAAAAATCAGTCTTTAGAATTAATTAAAAAAGAATTACTTTTTTGTACAAATGAATATTTTTATGGAAGAAGTAGACCATATGTTCAAACGTTTATTTGTCAGCATCCTCAGTATCAATGGCCATTATGTTTTGATTTGAGACATGATCCATCTCCATATTTGGAAATGCCAATTAAAGAGTTAACTGCAGCGATGAAAAAACAACCAAAATTCATTAGAACTGTTAGACACAATAAACATCCAGTTATTATGAATCCTTCTTATGGAAATCAATTTGATGAGTACAAACTTATTGGTACAAAAAAATTAGAGGAAAGAGCTAAAATGATAAAAAACAACGAAGCTTTTGCGGAAAAGGTTTCTTCGGTAAAACGATCTGAAATTGATGAAAAAGAACAAACAAAGTCACAAGAAGATTTATATAATGAGGAAAGTATTTACGCTAAATTTACTTCAACAGAGGATAATAAAATAATGCCAGAGTTTCACATTGTCGATTGGGATAAAAAACTTCAGGTTATCTCAAAATTTAAAGATGAGAGGTTACAGTATTTTGGAAAAAAACTTCTTTACATGGAGAAACCTGAGATTTTGAGTAAATCTGACTTTAATTTAATTCATAAAGACATCTCAAAAAAACTTTTAAGCACTGATAATGAAAACTGGAATACAATTCCAAGAACATATTCAGAGATAGATACTCTAAGAGCAAAATTCGAAAAAGAAAACCAACCAGAAAAACTAAAAATATTAGACGATATTAACGCATACGTTGAAGATTTAGAAAAATATTATTCATCTGCGTAGTTGACAAAAAATGAAAAATACTTAATTAAAGGTTATGGCATTCAAAGATTCTACAGATGAAAAATTCAGTGAACAAATTGGTGGAAGTAAACTTTCATTAATTCAGTTCTCAGCTTCATGGTGCGGACCATGCCAGCAACTTAGACCGATTGTAGAAAAAATATCGAATGATATGTCAGATAAAATAGACTGTTATTATCACGACATTGAAAGTCAACCTAACGAGCCTACTAAGTATTCTGTAAGAGGTGTACCAACGATTCTTTTATTTAAAGAAGGAAAACTTTTAGGGACAAAAGTTGGAGCTTCGAGTGAAAAAGACATGCTTGAATTTATAAAACCGCATATTTAATTTTTATTTAAAATATTTCCACAACTATAGAGACTACCAAAACAAACAATAATTTTTTTTCTGTTATTACTTATTCTTTTTAAAGCATTTTCTAAAGAATGACTTGCCTCAGAATTAATTTTGTTTTTTAAAGCTATTTTGTTTAGATCGTTAGCAGAAACGGCACTTTTTTCATTTTCAATTGGTATTGTTATAATTTTTTTAAAGATATTTTTAAATTCTTTAATAAATAAATCAGGTTCTTTATTTTTTGTCATTGCCCAAATACCATACAAAGGTAATTTTAGAGTTTTCAAATATTTTGCTAAATTCTTTGCATCGGTTACGGAATGAGCTCCATCAATCATAATAGCTTCATTTTTTTTTAATTTATTTTTGATTTTTCCACTTTTTAAATATTGATATCTTCCCTCAAATTTAAGAGAAGGCAACGTCTTTTCAATCACTTTTTTACTAATATTAATATCAAGCGCTATTTTAATTGCGTGGCATACATTCTCTCTCATGCCTCTCGAGTGTATGTTTTTATTATTAAGCTTAATTTTATTGCTTTTATCTTGATAATAGAAAGAATTCTGAATTTTTTTTAGTTTCCATGTATTTGGGAAAATTTTATTACTAAAATTTTTCTTTAAGTGTTTCTTAATAACCTTTAACACATATGGTGTTTGTTTTCCGATATAAATATTTGTAAAATTACTTAAGTAAGCCACATCCTCTTTAATAATTTCATCCAATGTTTTTTTTTTCAAAAAATTTAAATGTTGTTTATTAATATTTGTACAAATTTGAATAATCGGGAAATTAATTAAATTATTTGAGTCAAACCTCCAAAGAGCTCCTGTTTCTTGTATATTGTAATCTGCGTTAATTTTAGAAGCATTAATTACGTAAACTAAAGTGAGGCACTCAAATATTGTTAAAGGAATTTTTAACTTTTTAATTTGATTAATGGTTTCTCTAATTTCTCTAAAGGAAAGATATTTGCCTTTGCCCATATAAAATCTCTCTCTTATATCTCGTATTGAGGGCGAAATGTGAGTCGTTACTGTATTATTACTTGCCTCAATAAAAGATCTTAAAGAAAATAAAGTTGTAAATTTTCCTGATTCTCCAATAACATAAATGACATTTTTTAATCTTCTTTCAGGATTTCCTAATAGATCTAGAGCAAGCTTTATCCTTTTAAGACCAAAATTAACAGTTTTGTAAAATAATTTATGTCTAGCTAGCTGTTTGTAAAGATTGATCGATTGTGACATTAGACTCTTGTTTAGCTTGAGCTTCTGCCTTTTTCAATAAAACTTTTAGCAAAGTTGAAATAGTTGAATTTAAGTATTGCCTCTCAACTACTAAATCTATTTGTCCCACATCTCTAGCCCATTCTGATGTTTGGAAATTATCAGGCAGAGTTTCTTTAACAGTATCTTGTATTACCCTTCGACCAGCAAAACCAATAGTTGCTCCAGGTTCGGAGATTATGAAGTCACCAAGCATTGCATAACTTGCCGTTACCCCTCCAGTTGTTGGCATACAGCATACAGAAACAAATGGAATATTTTTTCTTCTGAGCTCATGCACTGCTAGTGAGGATCTACTCATTTGGGATAAACTTATCATCGACTCCATCATACGAGCGCCACCAGAACTACTAAAAAAAATGTAGGGAACATTTTTTTCTATCGCTTTTTGAGCTCCAGCTATAAATGCTTCTCCGCTAGCTGCACCTAAAGAACCTCCAATAAATCGGAAATCTTGTGCTCCAACAATTACATCTAAACCTTGAACTTTTCCTGATGCGATTAGAACAGCATCGTCTTGTCCAGTCAATTTTCTAGCAGCTTTTAATCTATCTATATATTTTTTTTTGTCCTCAAATTCTAACGGATCATCTTTTGGAAGAGGTGTTTGTACTAATTCAAAATCTTTATTATCAAAAAAAATTTCGAATCTTTCTTTACAGGTTAATTTATGGTGTTCACCACATTTTGGACAAACCATAAGATTTGTACTCATATCTTCTTTATAGATTAAATTTTTGCAGCTACAGGTAGTCCAAAGATTTTCCTCTATTTTTGAAGATCTTTTTTCGAAAAGAGATTTAATTTTTGGTTTAATAAATTTTGTTATCCAATTCATAAAATTTTATTTTTAAGATTGTACACAACTTTATCTAACTTTGTGACAGGATTTTGTCCCATTTTGAGACAATTAGTTATAGTTTTACACAATAAAGATCCACAAACTAGGCCTTGAGCAGATTTTAGAGCTGAAATGGTTCTATCAGTTATTCCAAACCCAATAACTATATTTTTTTTTGGATTGATTCTGCTTATCTTTCTGTAATTTTGAAGAATTTTGCTAGGTGAAACTTTAAGCCTACCCCCTGTAGTTGATAGCATAGATATATAATAAACCATGTCATGTGAGTCTTTTAAAATTTGTTTCATCCTTTGATGAGATGTTGTTGGAGAAATAAGCTGAATAAAGCTAATAGATTTTTTTTTACATTTTTTTGAAAAATTTTTGTTTTCTGGATAGGGCAGATCAACTACAATTAAACCATCTACTCCGGATTTTCTACAGTTCTTTAAAAAAGCATTTTCTCCGATTTGATATATAATATTGTAGTAACCCATAAGTATTAAAGGTTTTTTTGCATTAAATTTTTTGAAATTTTCAGCTATTTGAAAAACGTCTTTTAGTTTGATGCCTTTTTTAAGTGCTCGATGTGAACTTCCTTGAATTTGACCTCCATCAGCTATAGGAGTGTTATGCGGAAATCCAAGCTCTAGGATATCTGCATGCTTTGAAATTTTTTTAAGTATGTTAATAGAGTTATTTTTATTATTATCACCTGCTACTACGTATGTAATTAACGCTGGTCTTTTTTCTTTTTTACAATTATCAAAGGCTAAAGAAATTTTTGATTTCATCTAATGTAAGATCCTAATCTCTGTTTAATAATATCCTTGTCTTTAAGACTATCTCCACAAGAATTTACAATAATTACCTCTGAAGATTTTAACTTTGGAGCCAATTTTATTGCTTCTGCAAATGCATGAGATGGTTCAAGTGAAGGAGAAATATTCTCAAACCTTGATACTAATTGGAAAGCTTTCAAAGCCTCCTCATCACTTGCAGAGGTATACCTCGCTCTTTTCGTATCTTTAAGAAAACAGTGCAGCGGAGAAATACCGGGGTAATCCAGTCCTGCAGAAATAGACTCGGTCGCACCTATTTGACCTTCTTTATTTTGAATAACATATTGAGCAGCACCATGAAGTATTCCAACTTTTGAACCATTTGTTAAAGGAGCAGCATGTAATTTACTATTTCGAGGACCTCCAGCTTCTACACCAATCAATTCAGCGTGTGTATCAATAAATTCGTTCCAAAAACCTGCAGCGGAACTCCCGCCACCAACACAATTAATTAATTTTAATTTATCGGGGATTTTTCCAAATTCTTCATTCACTTGTTTAATTAATTCTCTTGAAATTTGGGCAGTACTATATGCACAAATTTTTATAAATATATTTGGTCCAACAGTTGATCCAACACACATATGCGTAGTATCACAATTAGAAACCCAGTATCTCATACATTCACTTACGGCATCTACAAGGGTTTGACTTCCTGTGGTTACTGGAATTATCTTTGCCCCATTTTTTTTCATGGCCAGAACGTTTGGTCTCTGTCTTTTTATGTCTTTAGCTCCCATAAAAATTTTACATTTAAGACCAAATTTTTTAGCTGCCATAGAAAGCATTTTTCCAGCATATCCAGCACCCGTGTCGCCAACGATATACTTTTTTCCTGCTTTTTTCGCTAGCAAGCAATGAACAGTTGCATTATAAATTTTGTGAGCTCCGCCATTGGCTTCAGAAACAACTTTTGCATATAATTGTGCTCCCCCAAGATAATCAGTCAGATTCTCAAGTTTAATAAATGGAGTAGGTGCACCGATATAGGTGTGAAAATGATAATCTCTCTCTTTTAGAAATTTTTTATCTTTTCTTAATTTAGAAAATAAATTTGTAAGATCTTCAATTGGTTTTTTCAGCGTTTCCGGTATAAAATTTCCCCCAAACTTACCTCCATACATAAAATTTTTATCATGCTGGTCGATAAGTGGTACACCTTTTCTAATTTTTAATTTCATTAATTTTTTTTATAAATTTTTTTATTTTTTGATGATCTTTGTATCCTATTTGACCGTCTAATTCCAAGCTACTCGATAAATCAAAAAAGCTAACTCCTAATTTAGCAATATTTTCAATATTATTTTGAGAAATCGAGCCTGCAAGTGCAAAATTTTCACCTTTAGGAAGTTTTGAGATTAATTTTTTTGGAAACTTTATAGACTTTTCCATACCCGGTGTATCAAATAAAATAATGTCAGCTTCAGTAAAATTTTTATACTGATAAATATCTAAATATTCGCTGATTTTTACAGTTTTAATTGTTTTTATTCCCATTGATTTAATTTCTTTTATTCTATTATTTGATTCATTTCCATGAAGCTGAATGTAATCAAAATTTTTTAAAACTACGTTTTCAATAAATTCATTTTTTGCATTTACCGTTACAGCAACAAAAGATGAAACTTGTTTATTGTAATTTTTAAGCACCTCAATATCTTGTAAAACCAAATTTCTTGGAGATTTTTCGTAAAAAACAAAGCCTAAATAATTTACTTTGAGATCAATACAAAGCTGAACATCTCTGACTGGGTTTAAGCCACAAATTTTAACTTTCATTTTATTTTAATTCTTCAATAAGTCTTTGAATGTTATTCTTTATATTGCCATTAGTTAAACTTCGTCCCATTACTAATGAAGTGGCACCATTTTGAAAAGCTTGCTTGGGCGTCATCACTCTTTTTTGATCTCCCTTTTTATCTCCTTGGAGTCTAATTCCTGGTGTAATTATTTCTTTTTTAAATATCTTTTTAACCACCTGAATTTCTTCGGGGCTACAAACAATTGCGTCTAAACGCGCCTTAGTCGCAAGCTTTGCTTGATGAAAAACTAATTTTTTTAAATTTTTATTAAAACCAATTTCTTTTAATGATTGGTTATTGAGTGAAGTGAGTACTGAAACACCAATTAATTTTGTCTTACCTGAAATCTTCTTAGCAGCTTTAATTGCTTTCAATCCAGAATTTAAGTGAATGGTAATGTAATTAAATTTTAAATCTTTAACAGCTTTAATTGATGAGACGCAGGTATTAGGTATATCAGAAAGTTTATAATCTCCAAAAGTAATTTTATTTTTAAGCTTAGATATAAATTTTCTTCCATTTTTAGAATTTAAGAATTCTAATCCAAATTTGTAGCCAAAATTTATTTGTGAGTTATTAGATAATCTAATTATTCTTTTTACTTTGTTTACACTGGTTGTGTCACAAGCTATAAAAATTTTTGGTTTTTTCATTCATTAATAATTTTTTTAAGTTTTTTACTTGCTTTAAATCTTACCTTATTTTTTTCTGGAACATAAATAATTTCTCCTGTTTTTGGATTTCTGGCTGAATACTTTTCTTTTATTTTTTTTACAAAAAATGTACCAAAACCTCTAAGCTCAATATTATATCCACTTATCAATGCTTTTTCTAAGCTTTTACAAAAACTATCGATAACGTCTTCCAGTTCAGATATTTGAAGTGTTGGGTTTTTAAGTTTTAATTGATTTATTAACTTATGACGTGACAATTATTATTTTTTACTCTTTTTACCTATTGCTTTTTCAAAAATACCTTTAAGAGTAGCCCCAGATTTTGTTGCACCTTCCCCAAATTTTGCAATTAAAGATTTTTCTTCATCAATTTGTGCAGCTTTGACACTTAATTTAATTTTTCTAGACTTTGTATCTAACTCTGTGATTTTTGCATCAAGAGCATTTCCAGGCGAAAATACTTCAGGCCTTGCATCCGATGAGTCTTTAGCCAAATCTGTTTTACGTATTGTTACTATTATTTTTTTCTCTTTATCTACATATACCTTTACACCTGTTTTTAGCACCTCGTGAATTCTAGTAGTGATTACACTACCAACTTTTTTGTTGTTTTCTTTGAACCAATTTAATGGATCTTTCTCTAGCGCTCGTTTTGAGAATCTTATCTTGTCGTCTTTTATTTCAATGATTTTTACGTCTATTATTTCGTTCTTTTTAAATTTTTTAAGATTCTCAACGTTTTCATCATAAGAAATTTCCTTATAGTGCAACATTCCACTCAAGCCAGAGTCAACCAATTCACCAAAAATTGCCTTTTCTGTAATATTATTAATTTTTATCTTCACTTCTTTATCTAATTTATCTTTAATCTTATCCCATGGATTATCTAAAGTGGCTTTGTAAGAAAGTGAAATTCTTTTAGTATCTTTATCGATATTTACAATTTTAACTTTTATATTTTGAGAAACAGCTAAAACTTTATTCGGCTTAATGTTTCTGTTTGTCCAATCTAATTCAGAGTTATGAACTAATCCTTCTATACCTTCTTCAATTTTGATAAAGCAACCATAATCCATAATTTTTGTAACAACTCCATCATAAACCTGACCAATTTTGTATTTTTTTTCGATGTTTTCGTAAGGATTTTCAGTTAAAGCTTTTATAGAGGCAGATACTCGATTAGTTTTATCATCAATTTTTGTAATTTTAACTTTTAACTTTTGACCGATTGTAACTAAGTCAGATGGTTTTTTCACTCTACCATAACTTAGATCAGAAACATGCAGTAAAGCATCAACTCCATTGATATCAAGGAAAATACCCCAGTCAGTCGTAGCTTTTACAATTGCATTTTCTACAATATCTCCCTCTTTTATATTCTTTAATGCTTCAGTTATTTCAGCGTTCTTACTTTTTTCTAAAACCGCTCTTCTCGAAACACAAACATTACCCCTATTTTTGTCAATTCTTGTCGCTATTACTTTCACAGGTGTGTTCATTAAATGATCTACCTTTTTAAGTGGCCTTACATCGATTTGAGATGAAGGCATAAAACATGGAAGACCTTCCACTGTAGCTATAAATCCACCTTTAACTTTCCCTGTTATATATCCAGTCATTTCTTCTTGAGATTCAAAAACTTTTTCCATTTTTTTCCAAGCTTTCATCTTTCTAGCTTTGTCTCTAGAGATAACTATTTCTCCTTTAAAGCTCTCAATTCTCTCTAAATATACATCTATTTGGGAACCAACTTTTAATTTTGTTAGCTCATCATCATTTTTAAATTCTTCAATAGGTATCATACCTTCCATTTTTGCTTTACAATCAACAACTACAAAATTTTTTGTTATTTCAGTTACAGTAGCTTTGATGATCTCGTTTTCTTTTAATTTTCTGTCTTGAAAATCTTTCTCGAGTAAGTTTTGGAACTCTTTTTGTAGAGGGTTATCGTTTTTTAAATGTTGTTCACTTGCCATATTTTTTTAAAATCATTTTATCGACATATTTAGACATTTTTTTAAGCATAGCTTGTTTATTCAATTTTCCGGTGTCGATTTCTATCGAATCTCTATGTTTAAGTAAAGGGGAGTTTTTCCTTTTTGAGTCTAAAATATTTCTCATTCTAAGGGCCTTTTTTACTTCTTTTAATTTAATCTTTGGATTAATTTTTTTTAGTTCTTTAAATCTTCTAAATGAGGCTGTATTTAAGTTACATTTAAAAAAAAATTTGATGTCTGAATTAGGCAAAATTTTAGTAGAAATATCTCTGCCTTCAATACAGCAATTTTTATTATTTCTCGAAAATTTGACCTGAAAGTTTTTTAAAATTTTTCTTATAGCTCCAACTTTTGCAATTACTGCGCTGTACTCAGAAATTTCTGGTGTATGTAAATTTATCCTTTCTAGTCTTTTATATTGAAGCTTTCTAAAATTATTATGCAAAAACTCTATTTTATTTTTTGGTTTATACTTAATTATTAAATAGGTTGCATATCGATAAAGTAATCCTGATGACAAAAATTTCAATTTATATTTTTTTGAAATCATTTTTGCACCAGTCGATTTTCCTGTTGCAGCGCCACCATCACATGAAATTTGAATTAATCTAGTTTTTAATTTCAAATTTACCCCCTAAAACTTTAATAATTTTTAAAAATGATGGAGCTGAAGTGTAAACCGTTTCAAAGTTTTTAATGAAGGTATTTGCACCGGTAATTAAAGCTAAGATAAATGAAGACATACAAATACGGTGATCACCTAGATTCGGTACTAAAATTTTTTTATTTTTTGCATCAAATATTCCTCTACCAAATATTTTTATTTCATCTTTGGTAGATTTAGACTTAACACCAATTTGTTTTAAAATATTTTGCATTTCTTTTATTCTATTACTTTCTTTATTTGCTAAGTCGCTAATACCTTTAAATATTGATGTTCCTTTGATTAAACTTGCTATTACAAATAAAATTGGATATTCGTCGGTGGAATTAACGTAATATTCTTTTGATGCTTTAATTGGTTTAAGCTTACAACTTTTTACAACTATATCTCCAAAAATCTCATTATTTTTCTTTTTAAGGTTTTTAAAATAAATTTTCGCTCCACTTTTTTTTAACAGCCTGTAAAACCCAGTTCTAGTTTCATTGAGACCAACATTTTTTATTCTTATCGATGAATTTTCGCACAAAACAGTTAAAGCTGTGAAAAAAGCTGCAGATGAAGGATCACCAGGTATTTTAGTATGAAGTGAGTTTATATATTTATTTCCAAAAATTTTAATCAGCCTTCTTTTGCCATTGTTGATTCTGATTAAATGATAATTTTTTAACAACATATTTTCAGTGTGGTCTCGACTCTTATCTTTTTCTATAATGATTGTATTTCCGTAAGAGTTCATCCCTGCAAGAATCGCTGCACTTTTTAATTGAGCGGATACACCAGCTTCATATTTTACGCCTATTGGTAGATCAGTAGATATTAGTTTCAAAGGAAAATTATATTTTTTTTTTGGAGAAAAGCTTGCTCCAAATTCTGATAATAATAAAATAAGTTTTTTCATGCTTCTTTTTTGAAGTGACTTATCTCCGGTAAGTATTACCTCTATTCTCGGAGTTGTGGACAGTATGCCAGTAAGAAGTCTTGCTAGAGTGCCAGAATTTCCGAAATTTAACTTTAAATTTTTTTTTGCAACTAAGGATCCAAATCCTTTGCCGTAAACAAAATATTTTTTATTCTTCCTTCTTATTTTTACGCCTAGTTTTTTCAAACATTTTATAGTTGATAAAACATCTTCCGACTCCAAAGAATTTTCCACACAAGAAATACCATGGCTTATAGATCCAATTAAAAAAGATCTAATAGAAATTGATTTATCTGAGTCTACTTTAATTACTTTTTTAAACGGAGAGATTTTGTTTCTGATTTTTAAATTAAAACTTTTTGTAGACATTCGTATTAAGAAAATTGTGAACCGAAATAGTGCTCAATAGCTTTTGATGATTTTAGCAATTCTCTAGAAGTGCCTTCAGCTATCACAGTATGTTCACCCAATACATAACTACGATCTGTAATATCAAATAAATTTTTTACGTTATGGTCAGTAACTAATATCGCAGTGCCGCTTGATTGAATTTTCAAAATATATTTTTGAATATCTTGTATCACTAAAGGATCAAGAGCTGCAAGTGGCTCATCAAGTAAAACAATTTTAGGTTTATTAATCATAACTCTAGCCATCATTAGTCTTCGAATTTCACCACCAGATAACACAGATGCGTTTAATGTTCTTAAATGTTGTAAATTAAATTCATCTAAAAGTTTCTCAGTTACTGATTTTTGATTTTCTGATCCAACTATAGAGATTTGTGCAACACCAAGTAGATTATCATATACTGACATATTAAAAACGCTTCTTTGTTGAGGTAAGTAACCTAGACCCTCTTTAGATCTCAAATGAATAGGTATTTGCTCTATCGATCTACTGTTTAAAAAAATTTTGCCTCCTTCAACGTTTTGTTCACCGATACACATTGAAAATAAAGTAGTTTTTCCACAGCCATTAGGACCTAGCACTCCAACACATTCTCCCGGAAAAACTTTTAAAGAAAGTTTTTTTAAAATCGGCCTACCATCAAAAGATTTACTTACATCTTTTACTTCAAAGATTGGTTTATCTTTTTTAAATTTTAAAATTCTAAATCCTTTTTTCATTTCAATTTTACATTAGCATTTATTTTGCCATCATTAAATGACGCAATATTTAATGTTTGTTTTTTTATATCAAATAGAAGTTTATCAGCAATAATTGTTCCTTTAATATCTTTTATTTTTACATCATGTGAAATAGTTAAATAGCTTTGAGAATTTGAATATTCAGCTTTTTGTGCATAAAGCTCACTACCTTCATAATAAGCTTTAACATTGTTATTAAAATTCATGTCTAAAGTTTTATTATTGTACTTTCCTTCATCAGAAGTTACTTTGAGAATCGTGTCATCTTTAAAATAAAATATTGCTGTGACTAATTTCATATAAACCAATTCAGGCTCTGTTTTGACGTTTTTAGCCTCTTCAGATTTAAGAATATATCTATTTCCAGATAAATCTATACCTGAATACTCAATATTAAAAAAAGTATCACCGCCAGGATTTTTTTTGTCTATCTGTAGTTCAATACGCTCTTGTGTTTTTTTAGAAATGATTTCATCGTTTTCTTTTCTTTCTTTTTTTCCATAAGTCATAAAAATAATTAAAGCACCTAAAAGAAGAAGGCTTGCTTGGATGAATCTTAACTTTCTTTTTCTATCTGTCATTTTATTCCGTTCTGTAATAAAATATGTATGTGAATGATGCCTTTAAGAACTTGATTTTTTTTAGTTAAATCCCGGTCCGAAACTACTAACAAACTTGTTATTTTTTTTTCATTCATTAAAGCAAGCGCTTTTGATGCTGTCATATTTTCATTAACTACAAAAGGACTTTTGGTCATGAATTTATTTAAATTATCATTGTTAGAATAATTTCTAAGTTCTCTTCTAAAGTCGCCATCCGTAACTAGACCTTTTATAAATTTATTTTTTGTTATGACGATTATTCCAAGTTTTTTTTGATTCATCACTTTTAAAGCTTGTTTCACACTTTTTTTGTAATTAACAATCGGCATTTTATTTCCAGTCAACATTATATCTTTTGCTAGCAATAATGAACTTCCAATATTTCCTCCAGGGTGAAAAATTTTAAATTTTTCTTTTGAGAATTTTTTTTGATGTATGACTGTTGTAGCCAAACAATCTCCTAGCAGCAAAGTTAAAGATGTGCTTGAGGTAGGAACCATTCCAGTTTTATCCGCTTCTTTTACTTTTGGAAGGATTAATCGAATATCACTGGCTTTCAATAAAATACTATCGGGTTTTGATGCTACTCCAATTATTTTTATTCTGTATCTATTAGCATATTTTAACATGTTCGAAAGTTCTGAAGTATTTCCTGAATAGGAGAAAATTATTAATATATCTTTTTTCTCTATTTGACCCATGTCCCCATGCAAAGCCTGCGCTGGATCACAAAAAAAACTTGGCACACCCACACTCGAAAATGTTGCAGATATTTTTCTAGCGATTAATCCAGATTTACCCACTCCAGCAAAAATTACTTTACCTTTACAATTCAAGATCAAGTCGATCGCTTTAACAAAAGACTTATTAAAAACTTTTTTAATTTTTTTTAATTCGTTTATCTGAATATTAGCAGATTGTTTTGCTGATATTATATATTTTGTTTTACTCATTAGTGTTCAAAAATATCTTCCTTAAATCCTTTTTGATCTAATTCTACTCTTGTATCTAAAAAGGTAAGACACTTTTTAAAAATCTCCATTCTCTTTTCTCTAATTAACATACCTTCAAGTTCCGTTTTTATTTTATGTAAATAAATTACATCATTTGCTGCATATTCTAGCTGTTTATCAGAGAGTTTTTCTATATCCTTATTCCAATCACTACTACCTTGTCTTTTGTCAATAGACTTATTACAAAATTCTTGAACCAAGTTTTTTAATCCATGAGCATCAGTATAAGTTCTTACAATCTTTGATGCTATTTTAGTATCAAATATATTTTTAACCTTGCACTTTAAAAAATACTCTAGCGCATTTTTATCGAATCTTAAAAAATGTCCAATTTTTAATATTTTTTCATTTTCTAAAACTGAAACCAAGTTAGGAGCTTTATAAGTTTCTTTATTTGGTTGAATTATATATGTATTTGCCTTTTCATCACAAATCTGAATCAGACTTAATTTATCTCTCTCTGGTATTTGCAAGCCAGTAGCCTCAGTATCGATCGCAATACTGTTTTTAAATGAACTTGCAATTTCAGAAGTTATGTCCTCTTTAATCTTAGTAATTTTCATATATAACTCTAAATACCATGAAAAACCAAATTTGCACAATTTTAGGTGGTGGAGGCTTTATAGGAAGATATCTTGTTCGAAATTTGACCAAGAAAAACTTTAGATGCATCATTACCACTAGAAAAGCCTTTCAAAAAGGGTATTTAAAGACTCAAGCAACGCCAGGCGCAATAGAACTATTAGATTGGAACCCAAATAATTTTTCAGATTTAAAAGAAGCAATAAAAAATTCAGATGTAGTTGTGAATTTAATTGGTATCCTATTTGAGAACAGAAAACAAAAATTTTACAATATTCATTCAAAAATTCCTGAAGCTATCGCTAAGATTTGTTCAGAGACAGATGTCAAAAAATTTATCCATGTTAGCGCCATTGGAGCTAATGATAAATCAAAATCTCTATATCAAAAATCAAAATTTCTCGGAGAACAAAAAGCACTAGAGAATTTTAAAAAAACAGTAATCATAAGGCCTAGTGTAGTATGTGGCCCCGAAGATAACTTTACCAATCTTTTTTCAAAATTAAGTAGATTGCCTGTAATTCCAGTTGTTGGGAAAAATTATAAGTTTCAACCAATCTTAGTTTCTGATGTCGTAAGCTCCATTTTAAAAGCAATTGAAATTAAAAATAACGAAGGTAAAATTTATGAAATTGGAGGACCAAAAGTAATTAGTTTTGGAGATATGGTTAAGTCAATTTTATTAACTATTAACAAAAAAAGGTTCGTTGTTGAAATGCCAATGGCTATTGCAAAAATACAAAGTAGTATAACGGATTTACTTCCTTTGCCTCCAATTTTAACTAGAGACCAATGTGAAATTTTGTCTGAGGCAGATAATGTTGTTTCCAATAATCATCTAACATTAAAAGATCTTGGTATAGATCCAGCTGACGTTGAAGAAGAGATGAAAAAATGGTTATGGAGATATAGAGACGGCGGACAGTTTGCTAAAGCACAATGAAAAGTATAAGTTTATTTAGTGGATATATTTATCTAATTCTTGCAATTATAACAGGTATTGCCACTAACGGTTTTCTCAAAACTACAGAAAGTTTTACCAAGCTCACACCAACAATTTTTTGCATCACAAGTATTGTTGTTTGTATTTTTTGTTTATCTAAAGCAATGACTATAATACCTGTTGGATTTACTTATGCGACTTACGGAGCATTAACGATAACAGCAGTTACATTATTTGGTATATTTAAATATAATCAAACTCCTGATCTTTATGCTACTGTTGGATTAATTTTAATTGTTTCAGGAGTAATACTTTTAAACCTTTTTGGTAAATTAAAGTAAACCCCTGATATTTTTAAATCAGGGGCATTTAATTTCTTTATAAACTAATTATTTAAAGATGCTGTGATAGGTTCTTTATTTTTGTTAGCTCTTTTTTCAGCGATTTTTTTCTCGATACTAGCTATCTTTAGATCAATCTTTGATAGTTTTTTTTGTTTAGTGCTTATCTTATTTTTAAGCTTATCGATTGATTTTAGTATTTTTTTCTTTTTCTTTTCGTTTTTTTTTAACTTTTTTTTCATATTGTTCCTCCAAAAAAGAAAAATCTAAAACAATCTAAAAAATTTTTCAAATTAAATTAAGAAAAATCTTTTAAACTAAAAGTTGAAAAAATTTAGAAAATCCTACGGAACTAATAAATTTATAAATCTGTCTGTTTTTTGGATTTCAAGACTGTTTACGTAACCACAATTTTCACCATCAACCTGTGATAGAACTTTATTGTTTACACCATTTATTTTTAATCTGTTCAATTCTTTTTTAATTACACTTTTTGCAGGAGTTAAGTCACCTTTGGTTAAAATCAACCAAACATAATAAAGTAATTTTATTCTAGTCAGGTCTTTAAATATGTAAGCCACTATCCTGTTTTCAAATATATTGGTATCATTTGTTATAGAATGGGGACCAGCATAGTATTTTGAATTAGTACATAAAATCCAATCAGCCATAATTTTTTCATTATCTACCTCAACCTCCATTTTATTATTTTTTAAAAATAAAAAATGCTGAAAACCTTTTAAAGCGAAAATTACTTTTCCAAGATACTTTTTAATATTAATATTTATGGACTCAACAATTCGAGAGTCAAAACCTACACCAGCCATCAAGAAAAAGTACTTATCATTTATTTTTGCTAATGAAATTTTCTTATGATTATCTGATACGAGGACGTTGTAAATCTCCTCCGCCTTTTTCTTAATTTGAGTTTCTATTTGTAAAATATTTGCAGTGCCAGCAGGTATGTAACCTACTAATTTGTCTTTTAGATTATCACTTTTAAACATTTCATTAATACCAAAACATACGCTCCCGTCACCGCCAGCAAATACTAACCGATCAAATTTTTTATTAGATAATTCTTTAAAAACTTTTCTTGCATGATCTTCGCTTTCGGTTTTAAAAAGATCTACAAGGTGATTTTTTTCTAAAAGATAAATAACCTTATTAATTAATTTAAGTTTTCTACCACCTGCTGCATTAGCATTAAATATAACGGCAAAATTCAATTTTTTATCCATATTTTAACAATTCTGTAACATATTTATGATTCTACTTATACTAGAGATTCGTTTTATAAAAAATATGGAAACAATTCAAACTAAATCTAAAGGAAAGATTTTAAATTACAAAAGCATCTTTATTTCTGACTTGCACCTTGGGCATAGAAAAAGTGCAGCAAACAAATTATTAGAATTTTACAAACATTCAAGGTCAGAGAATTTATATCTTGTTGGTGATATCATTGATGTTTGGGCTTTAAAAACAAAATTTTACTGGCCTCAAGAACATAATGATGTGATTCAAAAAACATTAAGAAAAGCAAGACATGGAACAAAAGTAAAATATATTGTGGGAAATCATGATGATGTCTTCAGAAAATTTTTACCATTACATTTTGGCGATATTGAAGTGGTAAATAGAGCCATACATGTAAGTTCAGATAATAAAAAGTATATTGTTGTTCATGGTGATGCTTGGGATGGAGTGATGAAATATGCTCCATGGTTATCAAAAGTAGGAGCTATCGCTTATAGTTTTTTACTTGAGTTTAATGTTGTTATCAATTTTTTTAGAAGATTATTTAAAAAGGGTAATTGGTCTTTAGCAAAATATTTAAAACACAAAGTAAAGAACGCTGTAAAATATATAGGCGATTATGAAAAAACTTTAGCAACTTATGCTAAAAGAAAAAATGTTGATGGCATAATTTGCGGCCATATTCATCATTCTGCCGATCAAGTCTTAGATGGTGTGAGATATTTAAATTGTGGTGATTGGGTAGAAGGTGCAACTTTCTTGGTAGAACATTTTGATGGTCGCATGGAAGTTATTGACTGGGATAAAATCAGAGGTGACGTTGTTGATTACGAGCCGTATTTAAAAGTAGTAAATAAATAAATGAAAATTTTAATCGTTACTGATGCCTGGTATCCGCAAGTGAACGGTGTTTGTAGAACTTTAAAAAATCTTGGCGATGAATTAAAAAAAATTGGACATCAGGTTGAATATATTGAACCTAATCAATTTTTTACTGTGCCAATGCCAAAATATAATGAAATAAAACTTTCTCTTAATGTTTGGCCTAGAGTAGGTAGATTAATTTCTAAAGCCGATGCTGATATAATTCACATAGCTACAGAAGGCCCGATAGGAATATTTGCAAAAAGATATTGTGTAAAAAATAAGCTTAAGTTTACTACGTCTTACCATACTCAATTTGATAAATATTTGAAGCTATACTATCCTTATTTGCCAATTAAGCTTGCTCAAAAGTTCCTTAAAGGATTTCACTCAAAGGCTGAAAAAATTTTAGTAACAACTCAGTCAATGAAAGATGAACTTCAAGATATTGGTTTTGATAAGGATAAGATGGTTGTTTGGACTAGAGGGGCAAACCACGGGGCATTTCAAAAGCCTAAAAAGATTAATTTAGAGTATAAAAGACCAATTTATCTTTATGTGGGAAGGGTATCTATTGAGAAGAATATAAGAGCATTTCTGGATTTAGAGTTAGAAGGCACGAAACTAGTTGTTGGTAAAGGACCTGATTTAGATAAACTTAAAAAAGAATACCCTGAAGCGATATTTAAAGGAGAGAGAACAAATGGTGAGCTTGCAAGTTACTTTGCTTCTTCTGATGTTTTTGTTTTCCCGAGCAAAACAGATACTTTTGGAATTGTAATTATAGAAGCTTTAAAATGTGGATTGCCAGTAGCTGCTTACCCAGTAGCAGGACCAAAAGATATTTTTAACGGAACAAACATTGGCTCGTTAAACAACGATCTTAAAAAAGCAGCACTTGAAGCTCTTAAGTCAGATAGAAGCGCTTGCATTGAGCATGCAAAAAAATATACCTGGGAAAATTGCGCAAAAATCTTTTTAAATAGTGCGGTATCAAACCGCTAAAAAATATTTCTTTAGTCTATATCTTTAAAGTATAATCAAATCATGGAATTATTATTTTATTCTCTTGCTGGGATAATTGTGATCGTAGTAATTGCAGTATCCAGAAAATCCATTGTAGCAGGCATGGAGGCAAGATCCGATGTTAAGAGAGAGAACAAACCAAGTAATAATGAAGAGGGGATAGAAGACATCACCAATGAAAATATTGAAAAAACTAATGAGCAAGTAAAGATTATTAATCAAATCGATGATCTAATTTTAATTGTAGATAAATTTAAAAATATCAAATTTTTTAATAATAGTGCAAAAAAAAAATTTGGAGAAAATAATTTAAATAAGCACGTGGCTACTTTATTGAGAGTTCCTGATTTACTCCAAAATATTGATTTAGTACTTTTAAAAAAAGAGACAATTACTATGGATTTAGAATTATCCTCTCCCTCATTTCAGTTCTTTAAAGTTCATCTATTCTCTGGACCGACCTCATATGTCGATGATCCTGACTCAGTTGTTTTATTTCTAAAAGATTTAACTGATATTATAAAAGCGCAAAGGTTTAAATCTGATTTTGTAGCTAATGTCAGCCATGAACTTAAAACGCCTTTAGTTTCTATTAAAGGATTTTTAGAAACTATAAGCGGACATGCGAAAGATGATTTAGAAGCACAAAAAAAATTCATACCGATAATGCTTGAGCAAGCTGATAGGATGGAAAGCTTAATTAAAGATTTACTTTCATTAAGTAGAATTGAGTTAGAGGAACATATACAGCCTCAAGATAAAGTAAATTTAAAAGAAGTTTTAAGTAACGTTGAAGATATCCATCAAAAAAATTTAAAATCTTTTGAATTTAAAAATAATATAAAAGATGATTTCTTTATTAAAGGCGATCATGAAAAATTAATTGAAGTTTTTTCAAATATTATTGATAACAGTATAAAATATTCAGAAAAAAATAAAAAGATCGAGGTTAATTGTGGACAAGGTAACGGAAAAGTAATAGGAGACTCTTATACCGTGTCCATTAAAGATAATGGTATTGGAATTCCAACTGAACAACTTCCGAGAATTACTGAAAGATTTTTTAGAGTTGATGCAGCTAAAAGTAAAAAAGTTGGTGGCACTGGACTTGGAATGGCGATCGTGAAGCACATTGTTAATCAGCATAGAGGTGAGTTAGAAATAAAAAGTGAGGCTCAAAGTGGCACCGAAATAAAGGTTCACTTTTCTAAATTTTAGCAAATATCACAAATTTATTAAATTATGTCTTGAGATAGACAGTAAAATAGTTAAAATTCTAGTATGACTAGAATAACAAATTATATAATTCTGGTTTTATTAACTTTAACTTTTACAACTGTTAAGGCAGATGTAAACTTAATTGAGAAAACTTTACGTTCTCAACCTCTCACAGTTTTTGATCTTGGACTTTTAAGACTTAAAAACGATCTTAGGCAAGCTAAAAACGATTTAGTTCTTGAAGTAGATAATAAAAATGTATCTACAATTTATACTGAAGCTTTATTTTCTAGAAGAGACGATGGAATTCAATTAATTGTGTCAGCACCGATGAGCACTCATTTAAATGCTAACTCGTACATGGTGGACTCAATTAAATGTAGAAAAATTTTTGAAAAAGTTAAAAATAATCTTTTAAAAGGACAAAACGAGAGCAATATGATTCACTCAAAAGCTGCATCTTATTTAAGTGAAGTATTCACCGCTCCAACACAATGGAATGCTTGGAGATATGATAAAGGTTTTACTCAAAAATTAGTTAACTTTGTACAACTAGAAGTTACATTAAAGCCTACTCAATCCTACGCAGTTAAAAATAAAGTAAGACCTTTTAGTTGCGGAGGGTCTTTAGCCTCTGATTATCAACAAATCGAGATAACTAGAAAGTTCAACTAAAAAGTTATCATTTTAATAAATTTGTAACATATCTGTAATAATTAAGAGTCCTCTTAATTCTATGAGTCCAATGTTTGTTAATTAATTAATAAATGAAAGGATAAACAATGAGAAAACTATCAATCGCTTTAGCTTCATTAGTTGCAATGTTAGTTGTAACTTCTGCTCAAGCTAGAGATCAGATTAAAATCGTAGGTTCTTCAACTGTATTCCCTTATGCAACAATCGTTGCTGAAAGATTTGGTTCGTCTGGTAAATTTAAAACACCAGTAATCGAGTCAACAGGAACAGGTGGTGGAGCTAAATTATTCTGTGCTGGAGTTGGTACAGAGCACCCAGACATAACAAATGCATCTAGAGCTATGAAGGCTAAAGAGTATGCGCTATGTCAAAAAAATGGTGTTGAAGAAATCGTAGAGATCACAGTTGGTAACGACGGAATAACGTTAGCTTATTCTAAAGATGCTAAACCAGTAAACTTTACAAAAAAACAATTATGGGCAGCATTAGCAAAAGAAGTTGCTAAAGATGGTGCGTTAGTACCAAATCCATATAAAAATTGGAGTGATATCGACCCATCATTACCAAACTACCCTATCAAAGTTATGGTGCCTCCAGGAACATCAGGAACAAGAGATGCTTGGAATTCATTAGTAATGAAAAAAGGTATCGATGATGCTTCTAAAAAAGCTGGCGCTAAATATAAAGCGTTAAGAGAAGATGGTGCGGTAATTGAAGTTGGTGAGAACGACTCACTTATTATTCAAAAATTAGCTGCGGACAAAGAAATGTTCGGTTTCTTTGGTTTCAGTTATTTCTTAGCTGCAAAAGATAAATTGCAAGCTGCAAGCATTGAAGGTGGTCAACCAAGTCTATCTTCGATTCAAGATTACAGTTACGCAGTTGCAAGACCTTTATTCTTCTATGTGAAAAAAGCTCACGTGGGCGTTGTACCTGGCTTACATGAATTCGTAAAAGAGTTCACAAGTAAAAAAGCTATGGGTAATAAAGGTTATTTAACTGATATCGGGCTAGTACCTCTAGATGGCAAGTTATACAAAACATCTAGAACTAACGCTACGAAGTTAGTTAACATGCCTGCTAAGAAGTAGTAGTATCAATTAAACAAAAAGGGGGTATTTTACCCCCTTTTTATCTCTGGAAGCTCAATATGAATTTAATACTTGTAACTTTTATTATTCTCTTAGCTTTCACAAGTTATTATTTCGGTAGAAAAAAAGCTCTAGTTATTCAATCATCACAAAGACTTACGGCATTACCAAAATTTTATGGATATTATTTAGCTGCTTGGTGTGCTGCACCAGCATTAATAATTTTTGCTCTTTGGTCAGTTTTTGAACCATCAATAGTTAAAACATTTATTTTACAAGATTACACTGATCAGAACTTAACTAAAAATGAGCTTCAGCTTATTTACACAAAGGTTAAAGCATTAGCCGCAGGAACTTACACGGGAAATATTACTAATTTTCTAGATGAGTCTGCTAATAAGTACATTCAATTAAAAGGAATAGCTAACAGCGCTAAAGTAGCAATTATTTTAGCAATTTTAATTTTCTCTCTGAGTTTTGCGTATAGATCTGTTCAGAAAAATGATCGAATGAGAGAACCAGTAGAAATTTTTCTTAAATGGGTGTTATTTGTTGCATCATTAGGCGCAGTTTTAGTTACAATCGGAATAGTTTTTTCACTTTTATTCGAAGCGATTAGGTTTTTTCAAGCAGTAAAAATCTTTGACTTTATATTCGGAACTCATTGGTATCCTGCTAAAACTTTTGTAAGAGATGGCCAACCAGATCCTGAATTAATGAAGGATGCTTTCGGAGCTGTGCCTTTATTTGCTGGAACTTTTTTTATTGCTTTTATTGCAATGTGTGTTGCCATCCCCATAGGTTTGCTGAGTGGGATATATCTATCTGAGTATGCTGGAAGAGGCATAAGAAAATATGCGAAACCTATTATTGAGATTTTAGCTGGTATTCCAACAGTGGTATATGGTTTTTTTGCAGCTTTAACCGTCGGTCCTTTTGTTAAAGAAATTGGTAACGCTATGGGTTTAGAAGTTTCAGCGGAGAGCGCTTTAGCTGCAGGAGCAGTTATGGGAGTAATGATAATTCCTTTTATTTCAAGTCTAAGCGATGACGTTATGACGGCAGTACCTCAAAATTTAAGAGATGGGAGTTACGCAATGGGCGCAACAAAATCTGAAACTGTAAAAAAAGTAATTTTTCCAGCAGCCCTACCTGGTATCGTAGGTTCGATACTTTTAGCAGTATCGAGAGCGGTAGGAGAAACAATGATTGTTGTAATGGCCTCAGGACTAGCGGCTAATCTTACAATGAATCCACTTGAGTCAACTTCTACCATTACAGCGCAAATTGTAGTAATTTTAATTGGAGACCAACAATTTGGAGATCCAAAAACTCAATCAGCTTTTGCATTAGGAATATCTTTATTTATAGTAACTTTACTCTTAAATGTAATCGCTCTTTCAGTTGTTAAAAAATATAGGGAAAAATATGAATAGTTTTAAGAAAAATTTATTAAAAAAAAGATATAACGCTGAAAGAAGATTTCAATGGTATGGCAAAATAGCTATAGGATTAGCTTTAAGCTTTTTAGCAGTTTTTATGTTTCAGATATTTTCAAAAGGTTACTCAGCTTTCCAAAAAACTTGGATAGTAACAGAAGTTCATTATGATAAAGAATTACTTTTAATCGATGCAGAAAGCCCATCAAAAGATGATTTAGAAAATGCAGACTATTATGATGTTGCTTACAAAGCTATGACCTCATTAGATACTGGACTTCCTGAAGAAGAGGATCGTCAATTGATACAAATGGTTTCGTATAAATATGAGGCAGAGGTTAAAGATCTACTTTTAAAAAATCCAGACTTTCTGGGTAAAATAGTTCCCATAAAATTAACAGCTTCTGATGATGTTGATCAAGTTCATAAGGGAAATTATCCAAGAGATATCCCTGAAAAGAATAGAAGAGTAAATGATTATCAGTTGCAGATTTACGATATGCTTAATGAAAGAGGGGATATTTTATCAGAGTTTAACATTAGTTTTTTTACAAGTCCTGATTCAAGAGAGGCAGAGCTAGCAGGTATAGCTAGCTCGTTTATGGGAACAGTTTTTAGTATACTAGTATGTTTAGCGTTTTCATTTCCTGTTGCAGTGCTAGCTGCAATTTATCTCGAGGAGTTTGCACCAAAAAATAAATTTACAGATTTTATAGAAGTAAACATTAATAATTTAGCAGCTGTTCCATCGATAGTATTTGGTTTGCTAGGTCTTGGTGTTTTATTAGCAGTTTTTAATTTACCAAGATCGACACCACTTGTTGGAGGAATTACTTTGTCTCTTATGACATTACCAACAATAATTATTGCTGCAAGAGCTTCTTTAAAAGCTGTTCCTCCAAGTATAAGAGAAGCTGCTTTAGCGATGGGTGCAAGTAATATGCAAACAACCATGCATCATACTGTGCCACTATCAATGCCTGGAACTTTATCTGGAACGATAATTGGCTTGGCTCAAGCTTTAGGGGAAACAGCCCCTTTAATTTTAATAGGAATGGTTGCTTTTGTGAATACAATACCTGGTACGCCAGTTGATCCTGCTGCAAGTTTACCAGTTCAGATATATATATGGTCAGAAAGTGCTGAGAGGGGTTTCGTTGAAAAAGTATCTGCATGTATTATGGTGCTTCTAGCTTTTTTAATTTTAATGAACTTGGCAGCTCAAATCGTTAGACACAAATTTGAAAAGAAATGGAGTTAAATGAGTAAAATAAAAGCGGAAAATGTAAATGTTTATTACGGATCCAAACAGGCATTATTTGACGTCTCTATAGATATAGCAGAAAAAGAAGTTACAGCTTTAATTGGACCATCTGGGTGTGGAAAGTCTACTTTCTTAAGATGCTTGAACAGGATGAACGACGTCATAGAAATTTGTAGAGTTGAAGGCAGTATTAAAATGGACAACCTAGAACTGAATTCAAGAAAGTTAGATGTTGTGAGACTTAGGGAGAACGTTGGTATGGTTTTTCAAAAACCCAATCCATTCCCTAAAACAATTTATGAAAATGTAGCTTATGGTCCTACTATTCACGGTATTGCACAGAGCAAAGAAGAAATGGATCAAATAGTTGAAACAAGTTTGAAAAAAGCTGCCTTGTGGAACGAAGTTAAAGATAGACTTGATGAAATCGGAACTGGTTTATCAGGAGGTCAACAGCAACGACTTTGTATTGCTAGAGCTATATCTGTAAGTCCAGAAGTGATTCTTATGGACGAACCATGTTCAGCGCTTGACCCAATAGCAACAGCTCAAATTGAAGAACTTATAGATGATCTTAAAAAAGAGGTCACAATTGTGATAGTTACCCACTCAATGTCACAAGCAGCTAGGGTATCTCAAAAAACAGGTTTCTTTCATTTGGGAAAACTTATAGAATTTGGACCAACAGATAAAATATTTAAAAATCCTGATAATCAGCAAACTCAGGATTATATTACAGGAAGGTTTGGTTAATGAGTGAAAAACCGCACATTGTAAAATCTTACGAAGAGCAACTTCAGTTATTAAAAGATACAATAGTGAAAATGGGAACTGGAGTTGAGAAACAGCTTGAAAACACTATTCAATCTTTAGTTAAAAAAGACATTAGTTTAGCAGAAAAATCTATCAAAGATGACGAATTGACTGATAAGTATGAAATCAATATAGAAGAGCAAGTTGTAAATTTGATTGCCTTAAGGCAACCTATGGCAATAGATTTAAGAGAAACAGTTGTTGCCTTAAAAGTTTCTTCAGACTTAGAGAGAATTGGTGATTTAGCAAAAAACATCTCAAAACGATTAACTAAAATTGGAACTGATTTACCTAATGATATTACTAAAAATTTCGAAATAGCTGGTTTAAAAGCATCAAAACAAGTCAATGCAGTTTTAAATTCGTATTTACATAGAGCTAAAGATACAGCAGAAAATGTTTGGAATTCTGATGAAGAAATAGATCAAATGACTAATTCTAATATGGAAGCTGCAGTAAAGCATTTAGAAAAAAATAAAAACGATATACAAAAAGTAACCCAACTACTTTTCATGCTTAAAAATATTGAGAGGATTGGAGATCATGCAACCAATATTGCAGAGCAAGTTTATTTTCTGATTACAGGAGATTATTTAGAGGGAGACCGACCAAAAGGATAATGAGGGCAAATTTATTCATTGTTGAAGATGAAATGCCCATCGTAACTTTACTTAAATACAATTTAGAAAAAGAGGGTCACAAAGTTGATTATGCAGTCAATGGAGAAGACGCTATTAGAAATATAAAGGAAAAAAATCCTGATTTAATTTTATTAGATTGGATGTTGCCAGATATTTCAGGTGTTGAAGTCTGTAAAAATTTGAAAAGAAGCAATCTTCACAAAAATATCCCAATCATTATGTTAACAGCCAAAGGTGAGGAAGAAGACAAACTTAAAGGATTTGAAACAGGAGCTGATGACTACGTAACTAAGCCATTCAGCCAAAAAGAACTTATTGCAAGAGTTAACGCTTTATTAAAGAGATCTAAACCAAGTGTTGCCGCTGATGTTGTAGTATTTGAGGATCTTAAAGTAGATAGAGTTCAACGAAGAGTTTATAGAGCAGATAAACAAGTTATAGTCGGCCCAACCGAATTTAAACTAATTGATTTTTTAATAAAGAATCCAAAAAGAGTATATTCGCGTGAGCAACTTCTAAATTCTGTATGGGGAGATGATATTTATGTTGAGTCCAGAACTATAGATGTTCATATCAGAAGACTAAGAAAAGCAATAAATATTGATGGCAAGAAAGATCTTATCAGAACAGTAAGATCTGCTGGCTATTCCTTAGATGTTTGAAGATCTTTTGGCTTTATAAATGATATTAATTTTCCTTTAACTTTTGATAACTTTTCCCAATCATTGAAATTAAAACTTATTTCAGCAACGGCTGCAGTAGGAAATTTTCTTTTTAAATTTTCAAATTGTTCAGAGTTTTCTTTAAGACAGATTCGATTTATGAGTTCACTCATTGAAGGTTCATGATTGATTAAAAGTAAAGTTTTATAATTATCAACTGTTTGTTTTAAGATATGAATAATTTCATCCTCACTAGCATGATAAAGCGCTTTTTTTTTAATAATTTTCTTAAAACTGATTTTTTCTGACAATATATTTAATGTTTGTATTGTCCTTTTAGAGGATGAGCAATAAACTAAATCAAATTTTAATTTCTTTTTAATAAAAAATTCACAAATTAATTTTGCTGAATTTACCCCTCTTTTATTCAATGGCCTGTCATGATCATCTAAATTTGGAAAATCCCAACTAGATTTAGCATGTCTCATCGCATATAATTTAAACATATTTTTAATTTAACATTTAAATATGTCGAAAGCATCATTTTCAGAAAACGCTAATATTAGCAATCAACTCATAAACAGAGAATTATCTTGGCTTCAGTTTAATGATCGTGTTTTAGAAGAATCAAAAGATAAAACAAATCCTCTATTTGAAAGAGTAAAATTTTTATCAATCGCAGGTACAAATTTAGATGAATTTTTTATGGTAAGAGTCGCTGGACTTTTTAATCAAATTAAAGATGGTTTTGACGAATTAAGCGCAGATGGATTAACTGCAGAGGATCAATTGAATAGGGTCGTATTAAAAACTAAAGATCTATTAAAGAAGCAAAACGAAGCATTCCTAGAGTTGAAAAAAGAGCTATCGAAAGAAAAAATTTTCATTCGAAAAATGTCAGAACTAAATAAGAAGGATCTTATGTATCTAAGAGAATATTTTCAGGAAACAATTTATCCTATAATAACACCTACTGCCATTGACCCATCACATCCCTTTCCTTTTATACCAAATAAAGGCCAAGCAATTTTATTAAGAATGACAAGAATTAAAAAAAAAAGAGAACTAAATGCAATTATAGTTATACCAAGAGCACTTCCAAAATTTGTATCGCTAAATAATTCTGAAACAATAAATGAATTTGTCACAATTGATGACGTAATTTGTAAATTTGCTAATGAAATATTTCCAGACCATAATATCGAGGCAAGTTTGCAGTTTAAAATAATTAGAGACAGCGAAATTGAAATAGATGATGAAGCTGCTGATCTTGTGAGATATTTTGAAAAAGCAATTAAGAAAAGAAGAAGGGGAAACGTAGTTAAACTCGAAGTAATCACTAATTCAAACAAAAAACTTTTAAATTTTATTTCAAAAAAATTTAAAATGGATGAAGATCATATTTATGAGGTTGAAGGATTGGTTGGAATACAAGATATAGATGAAATTTGTAAAAAGAAAGATCCAAAGCTGAGATTTAAAAAGTTTAATCCTAGAGAAGTTGAAAGATTGAAGGAATTTGATGATAAATTTTTTTCAGCTATAAGAAGTAAAGATTTTGTTGTACACCACCCTTTTGAAACTTTTGATGTAGTAATTCAATTTTTAGAAGCTGCAGCAAAAGATCCCAAAGTTATCGGTATCAAACAAACTTTGTATCGAACCACACCTGACTCTCCTATCGTAAAAGCACTAAGTAGAGCAGCAGAAAACGGAAAAGTTGTTACAGCCGTAATAGAAATAAAAGCTCGATTTGATGAGGAAGCTAATATTGAATTATCTAGGAAACTAGAGAAAGCTGGCGTTCAAATTGTTTACGGATTCGCAAAATATAAAACGCATGCAAAGGCAAGTTTAGTTTTAAGAAAAGAAGGAGCTAAAACGCGAAGCTATGTTCACTTAGGTACAGGAAACTATCATCCAATTAACGCAAAAATTTATACTGACTTATCACTGTTTAGCTCTAATCAAGACTTGGCCAAAGATGTCGAAAAATTTTTCAATTATGTAACTGGTTATGCAAAACCAAAAAAATTGAATAAAATTTTTATGTCTCCATTAAATAGCAGGAATTTTTTTGAAGAAAAAATTGAAAATGAAATTGTAAATGCAAGTAAAGGAAAACCTGCAGAAATATGGGCAAAAATGAATTCTCTTGTAGACCCTGGAATTATTAAGAAATTTTATGAAGCTTCAAACGCAGGAGTAAAAATAAATTTATCAGTAAGAGGAGTGTGTTGCTTAAGACCTGGAATTAAAGGTCAATCTGAAAATATAAAAGTAAAAAGCCTTATTGGCAGATTTTTAGAACACTCAAGAATTTATTGTTTTGCAAATGGTAGTTCTATGCCCTCTCGAGAGAATCAGGTATATATTTCATCTGCAGATTTAATGCCTAGAAATTTAGATAGAAGAATTGAAATTATAATTCCGATAGAAAACAATACTGTGCATGAGCAAATTTTAGATCAAATTATGTTAGCTAACTTTAAAGATAAATCAGAAACATGGTATTTAGATAGTTTGGGAAACTATCATAAAGAACAAGAAAAAGGCTTTTCCGCACATTCCTATTTCATGAAGAACCCAAGTTTATCAGGTCGTGGTAAGTCAATTTTAAGAGCTAAACCTCAAAATTTAAGATTAGTAAAATGAAACCAGAATTAAAAAATCTTTTTAAATTTCAGTCTAATAAAAAGTCTAAGCAAGCCATAATAGATCTTGGATCAAATTCAGTAAGAATGCTCATATACGATAATTTTAAAATTTCTCCAATCCCAGTCTTTAATGAAAAAGCAGTTTGCAAACTTGGAAAAAATTTAGATAAATCTAAAAAACTAAATCCCGATGGAATTAAAGGTTCTTTAAAAGTTCTAAATAGATTTAAAGAAATTTTAGATATTTCAGACGTTCAAGATTTAGAAATTATTGCAACAGCAGCTTTTAGAGAGGCCACTGATGCAAGTGAATTTTTAAGAGAAATTGAAAAAATATTTAATAAAAAACCACTAGTATTATCTGGCGAGGAAGAAGCAAGAACATCAGCAAATGGTGTAATGGTAGGATTTGATGAAGTAGATGGATTAGTTGCAGATTTAGGAGGTGGAAGTTTAGAACTTGCCAGAGTTTCTAAAAATCAAATTTTTGAAACAACCTCTTTACCTCTTGGAGTATTAAGACTTGAAAATAATCCTATTATAAAAAAAAGAAATTTGGGAAAATATGTTAGAAAACTTTTAAGAGATGAAAAATGGCTTTCTAAAAAGAAATTTAAAAATATTTATTTGGTAGGAGGTACTTGGAGATCATTATTTAAATATCATCTCTTTAAAGAAAAACACCCATTACATATTTTGCACCAATATAAACTCTCAAAAGATGTAGCAGTAAAATACTTAAATAGAATTTCAAAATTTAATAAATCATCTTTGAAATCAATGGAATATATTACTAAATCTAGAACTCCCTATTTACCTTTTAGCTCTATAATACTAAACGAAATAATTGAAGCAGCAAGCCCCTCAAAAGTTATTTGCTCAATCAGTGGACTGAGAGAGGGACATATGAATACAATTATAAACCAAGGAATGAGCGAGGATGAAATTTTCAAATTAAAAACTGACGGTATATCTTTTAAAAAAGGGGACTATGGAAAGAGTTTTGAGAAATATTTTAATTTTATTTCACCATTATTTGAAGACAACGAATATTTTAATCGAAGATTACTAACCTTGGCTTGCATCTTAAGTAAAATGGATTGGGGCCTAGGAGCTTTTCAAAAAGCAGAATTAGTTTTTATGGAAGTGTTAAATACTCCATTACTAAAACTAGAACATAGAGATAGAGTAAAAGTTGCATCAGCAAGTTTTTGGAGACATTGTGGCTTAAAATATAATCCGAATTATCAGTTTTTATCCTTATTAAATAACAACGAAATTTTATCCTCAAAGCAAGTGGGATCTGCTTTAAGATTAGCAGAGTCACTCACTAGCATGTCTTCTTTGTTGTTAGATGAATTTAAAATTTATAAAAGAAATAAGACTATTTTTTTGAAAATACCTAACAATCATAGCGATATTGTCTCAAAACAAGTAACTAAAAGACTTAAAAACCTGGCAAGAGAGATGAATGTCGACTCCAATATCATTTATTCTTGAAAATTAATAAATCTTTAACTTAATTTAAATATTTTTTTAGCATTTTTATATTATTAACTGATTAACAGTCTCCCAACTGTGTTGTTAATTAATTAGCCCATCAGCCCAAGGTATCAATATTTCCTTGGGCTGGCCTCCAATTACAAAATAATTTTTCTGATTAAATAGACAGCCAATATTCCACCAAGCATCTCAGCAATGATATAGCTAGGAGTATTTAAGTAATTAATTCCAGTAAATGTGTCTGTAAAAGTTCTTGCGATTGCTACCGCTGGATTTGCAAAAGAAGTTGAAGAGGTAAACCAATACCCCGCTGTTATAAAAGTAGCTACTGATGAAGCGACCGCAAGTTTGCCGCTCTTTAAAGATCCGAATATCACAAAAATTAATCCAAAAGTTGCAATAATCTCAGCTGTAAAAATATTTATTCCAGGTCTAATCTTCTGTGAAAGCTGCAACAAAGGAAGATCAAACATAAAATTTGCTAACATTACCCCTAACATGCAACCTAAGATTTGAGCAGAGATATAAGTGATAATTAAATTTTTTTTAATCTTGTTGGTAAAATACATTGCTAAAGTAACAACAGGATTGAAATGTGCGCCGGAGATATCACCGATTGAAGTAATCAGAACAAATAATCCTGCACCTGTAGCTAAAGTATTCGCTATTAACATTACAGCGATATCATCAGTTAGATTTTGAGCCATAATACCTGAACCAACAATAATCATGACTAAAAAACAACTTCCTATAAATTCACCAATAAATATCTTTTTACTTTTCATTTTTTACCCAATGTTTAATTTTTTCATTAATTATATTATAAGTTTCTTCAGCTATTAAATTTATTTTATCTTTATTTTTAGTTTTTTTAAATTTTTCAACAGGGTCCGCGATGTCCCAGTGCATAATGGTCTTTTTTTTGGGCCATACAGGACAAACTTCTTTATTGGCGTTATTACAAACTGTAATCACGTAATCAATATCAATATCATTTTTTAAAAATTCATCAAAATTTTTCGAATAATACGTGGCTAAATTAAATTTTTTTCCTTCAAGATACTCTTTAATGTAGGGATTGATTTTCCCTGAAGGGTTACTTCCAGCGCTAAATGCGATGAATTGATTTCGGAAATTATTGTTTACAATACTTTCCGCTATTATGCTTCTCGCAGAGTTTCCAGTACAAACAAATAATATTGTTTTTATTTTCCTCATAAAAAATGTATTGAAGTGTCCCGAACTTACGGAACCAAAATTTGATAAAAACCAATAATAAATAATGGAATCTGTAACCCAAAATTGGTTAATATTGCTTTATCCTTAGAAATAAAACCTGCAATTGTCCAACCAACAACTCCCGCTCCATGAAACATTATATTTACTGGATACATATTCAAATTTGTTAATAAAATACCTGTAAGAACTAAAAAAGTACTTAACCATTTAAGGTATTTTTTAATAAACTTCATAATCAATTATATGATTGTAATGTTAAAGTTTTGTTAACCAGACGAGGCTTTAACTTTTTTCTCGATAAATTCTGGTATCTCATCACCAAGATCATCGTCTTTTTGATTTTTAGGTTGAAAGGCATACAAAACATGAAGTTTGCAATAAGGAAAATCTCCTTCAGGTTTTCTGCCGCAAAAATAGAACTTTTCCTCATTAGGATGACCGATAGGCCACTTGCACGTTTCATCTGTAAGTTCTTCCAGTGATTTAGGGTTTTCTGGCTCGAAGTTTTTATCTAATAATATTGATTGAAATTTAGCTTTTCTTGATGTTGGCGCTGGTCCTCTTCTAATCTGCTTGTTATCATTGGTTCTAGGTGAATTAGATTGCTTAGAAGGCGCTCTAGCTTCTAAATTTAACCTATGAGCTTTTCCAATAACTGCGTTTCTAGTAGTGTCACCTAATGCTTCAGCGATCTGACTTGCAGTATGCCCTTTAGACCAGAGTTCTTTTAATTTAGCGACTTTTTCTTCTGTCCAACTCATAGTATATAATTACAATATTTAGTAATTATTAAAAACTTAGGGCATAATATTGGGGTTTAAAACATTAAAACGCATCAAAGCTGTGAGTAGATTTAGTTTTGCACAGTTTTTTTAATAACAGGTTATAAGACTATCAATGGTTGAAATTTCGAAAAAATATAAAATTGGAAAAAGAAGATTTGGATTAGTTAATTGGTACGGAACATGGACTTTATACAAAAAAGAAGTTCTTAGATTCTTAATTGTGTGGATACAAACTATCTTTTCTCCACTAGTTTCGTCTTTACTCTTTTTACTTGTTTTATCTTTAGCTATTGGAGCAGATAGAGGCGATGTTCTTGGAGTGCCTTTTATAACTTTTTTAGCGCCAGGGTTGATTTCAATGCAGGTAATTCAACAATCTTTTTCTCATTCTTCTTCATCTTTTATGATTAAAAAAATTGATGGAACTATAGTTGATTTATTGTTTGCTCCTTTATCAGCTGGAGAAGTTACGATCTCAGTTTCTCTTGCGGCTGTAACAAGGAGCGTAGTAATTGGAATAGTCTCAATTATTGTATTTCATCTGATTATTGATATTGAAATAAAAAATTACTTAATGCTAATAGCGTTCACTTTACTTTCTTCATTTATCTTGGGAAATATTGGAATAATCGCTGGACTATGGGCTGAAAAATTTGATCACATGGCAACAGTCACTAATTTTGTAATAGTTCCATTATCTTTCTTATCAGGCACTTTTTATTCAATAGAGAGACTTCCAGACTTTTTGCAAGTAGTAAGTAAAGTTAATCCATTTTTTTATATGATTGATGGTTTTAGATATAGTTTTATTGGCACTTCAGACGGTTCAATCTCTGTTGGTTTAGTATATTTAACTGTCCTAAGCTTTGTTAGCTGGCTTGTTTGTTATTTATTGTATAAAAAAGGTTATAAAATAAAATCATGAGTAAAATTTTAAATACTTATAACAGGAAGAAAATCTCTTTTTCTAAAGGAAAAGGAAGTTTCTTATATACAACGAATGGAAAGAAATATTTAGATTTCGTTCAAGGGATTGCTGTAAACTGTCTTGGCCATGCTAATAATCATTTAATTAAATCAATAAATAAACAATCAAAAAAATTATGGCATGTTTCAAACGTATTCACTATTCCTGAGCAAGAGAAATTAGCAAAAAGATTAGCACAAAAAACATTTGCAGATTATGTAACTTTTCAAAATTCTGGTGCTGAGGCAACAGAGGCAGCTATTAAATTTGCTAGAAGATATTTTTATTCAAAAGGTCAGCCGAGAAAAAATAGAGTTCTTTGCATTAATAACAGTTTCCATGGAAGAACTATCGCAGCCATATTTGCCAGCAATAGTAAAAAAGCAATTGAAGGTTTTAAACCTAAAGTAGACGGTTTTGATCATTTCAACTTTGGTGATCACAAAGGTTTAGAGAAAGCGATAACTAGCAGAACAGCTGCTATCATGGTCGAGACAATTATGGGCGAAGGGGGCATTAAAGTTATTCCAGATTTTTGTCTTAAGGGCTTAAGAAAACTATGTAATAAGAAAAAAATTTTATTAATTCTTGATGAAGTGCAATGTGGAATTGGAAGAAGTGGCAAATTTTTTGCTTTTGAATACGCAAAAATCAAACCTGATATCGTCCCAATAGCAAAAGGAATTGGTGGTGGTTTTCCAATTGGTGCAGTTTTAGTTAATAAAAAAGTAGCTTCAGGCATGAAGCCAGGAACACACGGTTCAACGTTCGGAGGAAACCCTTTAGCAATGAGCGCTGGAAATGCTGTTATGGATATCATGTTTAAAAAAGGTTTCTTAAATAATGTAAGTAAAAATGGAAAATATTTTTTAAATCAACTTGATAAAATTAAAAATAAGTATCCCAAAGTTATTAAAGAAGTAAGAGGCAAAGGACTACTTATCGGACTTTGTCTTCATGTAAACCAAGCTAAATTTATTCAAAAACTTTTAGATAATAATTTGTTGACAGTAAAAGCTTCTGAAAATGTTGTCAGACTTTTGCCTCCTTTAAATGTAACAAAGAACGAAATAAACTTAGGTTTAAAAATAATAGAGAAAGTTTGCAAAAAATTTTAAATGAAAAACTTTATAAATATCTCTGACTGTTCTTCAGTAGAGCTTAGAGCGATTATTGAAGAAGCAAAAAAGAGAAAACAAAATAGATCTGGATTAAACAAATCTGCTCCTGATGAAGATAAACCTTTTGAGGGTAAGTCGATGGCTATGATTTTCGAAAAACCCTCAACAAGAACAAGAATGTCATTTGACATTGCAGTAAAACAATTAGGCGGGTCATCAATTATTTTAAATCCCGATGGAATACATTACGGCAAGGGAGATGAAACTTTAAAAGATACTGCAAAAGTCCTGTCAGAGTATGTCGACATTGTTATGTTGAGAACTACATCTCATAAAAACTTAGAGGAGTTTGGAAAGCATTTAGATATCCCAATTATCAATGGCCTTTCAGATGTCAGCCATCCATGTCAAATTATGTCTGATATTCTTACTTACGAAGAAAGCAATGGTTCCATAGAGGGTAAAATTGTTTGTTGGATTGGTGACGGTAATAATAATATGTCAAATTCTTTAATAGAAGCAGCAGGTAAATTCAATTTTCAACTTAGAATTGGTTGTCCAAAAAAATATTCTCCAAATAAGAGTATATTGAAGCTAGCTAAAAAAGACAAAGTAAAATTGACAGTTACCGCTAAACCTCTAGAGGCTATTACAGGAGCTGATTGTGTAATGACTGATAAATGGATCTCAATGAATGATAAAGTAAATAAAAATTTAAAAAAGAAAACTTTAAAACCTTATCAAGTTAATGAGAAACTAATGAGCAAAGCAAATTCAGACGCTATTTTTATGCACTGTCTTCCAGTCGGAAGAGGAGAAGAAGTTACAAATGAAGTAATAGATGGAAAGCAATCAGTGGTTTGGAGACAAGCATTGAATAGAGTACATGCTCAAAAAAGTATTATTAAGTGGTGTCTGGGCTAAGGTAAAGGTTTTGGATTATCAGCTTTAGAGTTCATATATAAAATAACTGAAGCTCTATCTTTTTCTTTTCTAAGTCCAGCAAAAGCCATTTTAGTACCTTTAATATACGCTTGCGGCTTTATTAAGTAACTGTTCATTTCTTCAAAAGACCATTCTTTAGCATAAGCAACCATTGCTTTAGAATATTTATAATCATTTACTGAACCAGCAGTTCTACCAATTACACCCCATAGATTTGGACCAATCATATTTTTTCCACCTGCTGCGATCATGTGGCAAGCACTACATTTTTTAAAAACTTTTTCCCCGTGTGCTAAGTCCCCCATGGCAAGTAGAGCTTTAATATCGACTACCTCTAAAACTTTTTCATTTGATTCTGTTACACTGCTAGTTGAGGCAACTTCTAATCCTTCAACTTTGTAGGCTGATTGATCTGGTTTTTTAACATAAAATAGTAAATCAGCGAATTTTCCAATACCAATAATAATTAGAGCTGTTAGAAGCACTGCTGCTATTATTTTATTTAATTCAAAACTGTCCATAAATTTGGTAAATACTATTTAGACGTATAACACGAGTTTTAAAAAAATAACTTAAAATTACCAAATTTTTTTGCGTCTCTAGGACGCATAATTATGAATAAAACTGCAATAATAATACCTTCAAGATTGGATGCCCAAAGATTACCCAACAAACCAATCAAACTTATAAAAGATAAGGAGATGATTCTGCATGTTTATGATGCGGCAAAAAAATCGAATGCTGGTGAAGTTTATGTGGCAACACCTGATCAAAAAATTAAAGATTTGATCGATAAATATGGGGGTAATGCAATACTCACTTCAAAAAATCATTCAACTGGGACAGATAGAATGTTTGAAGTTTTTGATAAAACTTTAAATAAAGACCCAAATATAATTGTTAATCTTCAAGGTGATATGCCAAATATTGATCCTCGAGCCATCGTAGATTTAGTCAATTTTATGAAAGAAAAAGAGTGTGCAATTGGTACTCTTGCTAGCGAACTTGGATCAACTTCTGAACTTGAGGATCAAAACATTGTTAAAGTTTGTGTGAAAGATAGAATGAAACCTGGTATGTTTGTTCAAGCTTTAGATTTTGTAAGAACTAATCCAAAAAATGGGCATTTACCTTATCATCATATAGGAATTTACGCCTTTACCAACAAAGCTTTAATACAGTATGTAAGTTTGAAAAGATCAAAGCTTGAATTAGAGAGAAGATTGGAGCAATTAAGAGCCATGGAAAATAACTTGCCCATACACGTAGGCTATATCAATTCTTCACCTTTAAGTGTAGATACTGAGAAAGATTTGATAAAGCTTCAAAAACTGATGGAGAAAAATGAGTAAAATAAGAATTGCAATACAAGGAGAACTAGGCGCTTATTCTCATATTGCTGCCGAAAGCTTATATCCTGGTGCAGCCATAAAAACTTGTATTACTTTTGAAGAGACTTTTAAGCAGGCTTATAATGATTCTAATATAAAAATTGTTATACCAATTGAAAATTCTTTAGCCGGAAGAGTTGCTGATATTCATTATTTACTTCCAAAATATAAATTACAAATTCATGGCGAACATTTTCAACCAGTTGAGCATAACTTACTCTGTAAAAAAGAAGCCAGTATAGACGATATAAGATATGTTAGAAGTCATGCACAAGCTATTGGACAATGTCAAAATTTAATTATTAAAAAAAAATTAAAATCAATTATCTCTGCAGATACTGCTGGTTCTGCAAAAGATCTTGCAGAAGGAGATGACAAATCAATTGCAGCGATAGCTTCAGGGTTGTCAGCTAAAATTTATAACTTAAAGATTCTAGAAAAAAATATTGAGGACGAGAAAGGTAATGTAACACGATTTTTAATAATGGGAAAAAATATTGAACAACCAGAGTATAATAATAAGAAGAAATTTATTACAAGCTGTATATTTAGAGTAAAAAGTGAACCTTCAGCCTTATATAAGTGCTTGGGAGGATTTGCGACTAATCAAGTTAATTTAACAAAACTAGAGAGTTTTTCTGTTAAGAACACTTTTGATCAAGCTAATTTTTACTTAGACTTAGAAGGGCATCTTGAACAAACTGGTGTAAAAAAGGCACTAGAAGAACTTGGCTTTCATACCGAAACTTTAGATATTTTGGGTGTTTATGAGGCTTCAAAATTCAGGCAAAAATAGTCCACAAAATTTAATTCTACCCCTGTAGTATTTAATTTTATCTTGTTATACTCATATTGAGGTTGGCATCAGGTGGATGTTTCATAAACCCGGTCAGGTCTGAAAAGAAGCAGCCGTAGTGAAAATTTTTCAGGTTGTTGCCTGCCTCTTTAAAATGACAAACAAAATTCTAGCACTTAAATATAGACCACAAGAGTTTAAAGATTTGATTGGACAAGAGGTTATGGCACAAACCATTACTAATGCAATCAAACTTGGAAAAACTCCAAACGCATATTTATTAACTGGAATTAGAGGCGTTGGTAAAACCACAACAGCTCGTTTAATTGCAAAAGCTTTAAATTGTACAAAAAATTTTTCTATAGGAGAAAAGTGTAACGCAAGTGATAAGTGTCATTGTAAAGAAATTGTCGACTCTAGACATATGGATGTTTTAGAAATGGATGCTGCTTCTAAAACTGGAATAGATGATGTAAGGGAATTAATTGAAAATTCAAAATACAGCCCTACAAGTGCAAAATTTAAAATATTTATAATTGATGAAGTTCATATGTTATCAAAACAAGCATTCAACGGTCTACTAAAAACATTAGAAGAGCCACCTCCTAGTTTAAAATTTATATTAGCAACCACCGAGGTTCGTAAAATACCAGTAACAATTTTATCAAGATGTCAACGTTTTGACCTAAAAAGAGTAAATGTAGAAATTCTTTGTGAACATCTAAAAAAGATTGCACAAAACGAGAATGGTAAGATCACAGATGATGCAATAAAATTAATAGCAAGATCTTCTGAGGGCTCAGTTAGAGATTCTATTTCTTTGTTGGATAGAGCCTTAGTTTCACAAATAGCTAACGAAAAATCTATATCGGAACAAGACGTGAGAGAAATGCTTGGTCTTGCAGATAAAAGTAAAGTAATTTCATTATTTAAAGAAATTTTAAATGGTGATGAAAGTAAAGCACTTGGTCATCTGAAGGAGCTTACAAACGCAGGGCTTGACGCTAGAAACTTTCTAAACGATATTTTAGAAGTTTTGTATATGTTTAGTAGAAGGATCAATTTGGGTCCTGTAGAAAAAGATTTATCAAATTCAGAATTAGAGTCCCAGATGATTGATCAATATTCAAAAGATATAGATATGCAAGATATAGGATTATTTTGGCAACTCACAATTAAAACTATAGATGACTTAAGAATAATTGGTAACGAAAATTTAGCACTAGAGATGTATCTTATGCAAATGATTCATCTTAAAGATTTGGACTCAATAAAGGAAACAAAAGACCATCAAGAATCTTTAAATGATAATCAAAATATTTTTCATGAAAAAAAAATTGATGAAAACTTATCAGAAACGGATATTCCCAATAAAATTAAAAATCAATTAAAAAGCACTGACCAAATAAAAACTGAACCAATTAAAAACTTAACTAATGAAGTTAACCAATCGAAAATTGAAATTAAGAGTTTTCAAGATTTAATTGATCAGTCTAATAAGGAGAAAGAAATAGAATTGAAATATGATTTGGAGAGAAATGTGAAGTTGGTGAACTTTAATAAAGGAAAAATCAATATAAGTTTTAATGATAAGTTAAACAAAAATTTTATAAAAAATTTAAGCGAAAAATTACTTCAATGGACTGGAGATAGATGGATTATATCTTTAAGTCAAAATGCTGAAGCAAAAAGTATTTATGAAAGAAATCTAGAAAGTAAAAAGATTCTAATAGAGGAGTTTAAAAAAACAGATACTGCAAAAAAATTAGAGCAGGCTTTCCCTGATGCAAAACTAATTGACGTAGTGGAAGAAGATAAATGACAAATTTTTCTGATATGCTTTCCAAGGCAAAAGCAATGCAAGAAAAGATGCAAGAAGTTCAAGAACAAATAAAAAAAATTGAGGTTGAAGGTGTATCAGGAGGGAATTTAGTGAAAGTAACTTTAAGTGGAGATTATGAGCTAAAATCCATAGAAATTACTGAGACTGCAAAAAAAGAGAGTCAAGATATAATAAATGATTTAATCATTGCGGCATTTAATAATGCCAAAGAAAATCTTAAAAAAAAATCTGCAGAGGAACTGTCCAAAGCTACAGGTGGTTTAAATCTTCCGCCAGATTTTAAATTACCTTTTTAATGGACAACGATATTCCTGAAATTAATGAGTTGATTAAGCAATTTTCTAAACTTCCAGGTTTAGGCCCAAAATCTGCTAAAAGAATAATTTTGAAATTAATAAATAATAAGGAAAATTTGGTTAAACCTTTAGCTAAATCATTAGCCCAGGTTTATAAAAAAGTTGTGCGTTGTGTTGATTGTGGAAATTTAAAAATTGTTGATAGAATTTGTATATGCTCATCCGATAATTCCTATGATAAAATTTGTGTAGTAGAAAACTTAGCTGATATGTGGGTGATAGACTCGGCTAATATTTATAAAGGTTATTATCATATATTAGGTGGCACGCTTAATTCGAACGAGAGTTATGAGCAAAAAAATCTTTTAATAGACTCTCTTGTAAAACGTATAAAAAAAAACAATCTTAAAGAGGTAATTATAGCTACTAGTGCAACTGTTGAAGGCCAAACTACCGCACATTATATTGAAGACACAATAAAAAATGATAAAATTAAGATTACTAAATTAGCCCAAGGGCTTCCAGTTGGAGGAGAGATAGAACAACTTGATGATGGGACGCTTCTGTCTGCTTTTAAAAATAGAGTTCCAGTAACTGACAATTAATTAATTAGCTTTTTTTTCTAATCTTTTTTTATGAAGCAAGGGCTCAGTGTAGCCAGATGGCTGCATTCTTCCTTGAAAAATTAAATCACATGCAGCTGAAAATGCTATCGAATTTTCAAAATTATCAGACATTTTAATGTATTCAGGATCGTTTATATTCTGATTATCAACTATTTTTGCCATTTTTTTCATCACCTCGGTAACTTTTTCTTTGGAACAAATTCCATGATGCAACCAGTTTGCTATATGCTGAGATGATATTCTTAAAGTTGCTCTATCCTCCATTAAACCAACATTATTTATATCAGGGACCTTAGAGCAACCAATACCTTGATCGACCCATCTAACTACATACCCTAATATTCCTTGCACATTATTTTCTAATTCACGATTAATGTCTTCTGTTGACCAATTTGGACGATCAGCAATAGGAATTTCTAAAATATCTTTTACTTGTGCTTTTTTTCTATTTTTTATCTTATCTTGCTCATCAAAAACGTTAACTTTATGATAATGAATTGAGTGTAAAGTTGCTGCAGTAGGCGAAGGTACCCAAGCGCAATTTGCACCAGATTTTGGATGGCTAATTTTCTGCTCCATCATATTTGCCATTTGATCTGGCATCGCCCACATACCTTTTCCTATTTGAGCTTTACCAGAAAAACCGCATTTTAATCCAATGTCAACGTTCCAATTTTCGTAACTGTTTAGCCAAGTAGATTTTTTCATTTCGCCTTTAAAAATCATTGGTCCTGCCTCAAAAGACGTATGCATTTCGTCACCAGTTCTATCTAAAAAACCAGTGTTAATAAAAACAATTCGATTTTTAACTTGTCTAATGCACTCTTTTAAATTGACAGTTGTTCTTCTCTCTTCATCCATAATCCCAACTTTTAAAGAATATTTTTTCATTCCAAGAGTTATTTCAACTTTTTCAAACAAAGTATTTGTAAATGCAACTTCCTCAGGACCATGCATTTTTGGTTTTACAATGTAAACTGAACCAGTTCTTGAATTTTTTTTATTCTTAAAATCATGTAATGCACATAGGCTAGAAAAAAAAGCATCCATAATACCTTCAGGAATTTCAGATCCGTCTTTTAATAAAATAGAGGGGTTTGTCATTAAATGACCTACATTTCGATTTAGAAGCAAAGCTCTTCCATGTAGTTTAATTTTTTCTCCATCAAATGACTGGTACTCTCTGTCAGGATTTAATTTTCTTTTAAATTTTTTACCATTTTTTTCAAATTTTGCCTCTAGGTCACCTTTCATAAGACCCAGCCAATTACGGTAACATTTAATCTTATCTTCAGCATCAACCGCAGCAACAGAATCTTCGTTATCAACAATTGTAGACAAAGCTGACTCCATTACTATATCTGAAATTGAAGCTTTATCAATTTTGCCTACCATGTGACTTGGGTCAAAAGAAATTTCTATATGGAGGTTGTTATTTTTAATTAAAATATTTTTTGGGTTATCTTTTTCACCATTAAACCCAACAAATTGTTCATTGTTCTTTAAATAGTCTTTTTCTGTTCCAAAAAGAAATAACAATTTATCATTTTCAATTTTCACTTTAGAAATGTTTTTCCAACTTTCTTTTTGAAGGGGCACAACTTCATCTAAAAATTTTCTTACAAAGTCTATTACTTTCTTTGCTCTAACAACATCATGAGTTTCACTTTTTTTTCCTGGAACTACATCTGTGCCATAGATAGCATCGTACAAACTTCCCCATCTTGCGTTTGCTGCATTTAAAGCATACCGAGCGTTATCAACAGGAACAACAAGTTGTGGACCAGCTATTGAGGATATTTCTTTATCTACATTAGAAGTTTGTATTATGAAATCTTCTTTCTCTTCAATAAGATAATTTATAGACTTTAAAAAATTTAAATACTCTTTTTTGTTAAATTGTTGTCCTTTATTATTTTGATGCCACTCATCTATCTTAATCTGTATTGAGTCTCTTAAATTTATTAATCTTTTATTTATAGGAGCTAGCTCGTGTGCAAATTTTGAAAAATTAATCCAAAACTCTTTAGGATCAACTTTTGTACCTGGTATGGCTTCATTATTCACAAAATCAAACAAAGTTGAACTTATTTTCAGCCCATTTTTAACAATCATATCCATAGCATGCCGACCTTTACATTATTTTATAATATAATAATACTATAAATATTGTAACATTTATGAAAAACTATTTAGATTTTGAAAAGGAAATTAAAGCATTAGAACAAGAAGTCGATGGTTTAAAAAGTCCATTTGGGTCTGAAGGTATTTCAGAAGTTGATACCAGCAAAATTAAAAACACTCAAAAAGAAATAAATCAAAAATTGGAAGAAATTTATTCCAATTTGAATAGTTGGCAGAGAACCCAGGTAGCTAGGCATGAGGATCGCCCAAGAGCTAACTTTTACATAAAAAAAATTTTTTCAAAGTTTACCCTTCTCTCCGGAGATCGGTATTTTGGAGATGATAAATCTGTAATAGCTGGATTTGGATTAATCGAGAATAAATCTGTATTAATTATTGGACAGGAAAAAGGGGGAGACTTAAACACCAGAATTGAGAGAAATTTTGGAATGATGAGACCTGAGGGATACAGAAAGTGTATAAGATTAATGAAGCTAGCAGATAGATTTCAGATTCCAGTTATAAGTTTTATTGATACCCCTGGGGCTTATCCTGGCATTGGTGCGGAACAAAGAGGTCAAGCCTCTGCAATAGCAAACTCAATTGAGTGTGGTATGTCACTATCTGTTCCAAATATTTCAATAATAATTGGTGAGGGCGGTTCAGGAGGAGCGATAGCTTTAGCTTCGTCTAACAAAGTAATAATGTTAGAAAACTCGATTTACTCAGTAATATCTCCAGAGGGGTGCGCATCAATACTTTGGCGTGATCCAAGCAAATCTTTACAAGCAGCAGAGGCTATGAAGTTGACCGCAAAGGATTTACTAAAATTAAAAATTATTGATGAGGTTATACCTGAGCCATTAGGTGGGGCACACAGAGACCCAGACAGTATTGCTGAAGACATTAAACACTCGATTTTAAAAAATTTGAAAAATTTTGAAAATTTCAGCAAAGAGGAAATTTATGATCACAGAAAAACCAAATTTCTTCAAATTGGACGCAACCAGGGTTTTAGCAAATCATCAAGCTCACCTGAAGGCGGTTTGAGTTATAATGAAACAAATCTAACAAAAATTAGAGAACATTTAATCAAAAACAAATATGTATACAGTGGGCTAGGAATTATAATAATCGCTTCATTAATAGCCATTTTATCTTAATATTGTTGCAAAAAAACACTGTGTCAAATTTTATTTTTCTTCTATTGACTTTCATGAAGCAAATCTATTTAAGGAGTTCAAGACTAACCATTGGTTAGTTAAAGTTAATAATAATAAGGAAAAAAGTAAATATGAGTACACTAAAAGGTAAAGTAAAGTGGTTCAATGGTACTAAAGGATATGGTTTCATTGAAAGAGAAGACAAAGAAAAAGACGTGTTCGTCCATTCTTCTGCTGTTAGAGAAGCTGGTTTAAAATATTTAAACGAGGGTGATGAGTTAACGTTTGAAGTGGAGAGCACAGAAAAAGGTCCTTCAGCAGTAAAACTGCAGAAAACATCTTAATCTAAATTTCCAAAATCACTGATTATCGGGACAATAACCTTAGTTTTCATACTATATATATTGTCCCGACTAATTTCATCTTGAAAAAGTCACAATTATTTTTTAAATAGATAATATGATTATAAAAATTAAAGTCATTTCAACTATTAGATCACATTCGCACAGAATGCACGCTAGGCTATTGCTTAGCTTATAATCAAAAATATATAAATTTAATAAAAATTAAGATAAAAACAACAAGGATGCAGCAGTAGCTCAGTTGGTTAGAGCACTAGTTTGTGGAACTAGGGGTCGGTGGTTCGAATCCACCCTGCTGTACCAAAAAATGACAAAAGAAAAAAACAACAAACCTACAAAAGAACTTCCATTAGGGTTTGTGGATAGGCAAGAAAAAGAATTACTCGTACGTGATTTTATAATTTCTAATATTAAAGAAGTTATGATCAAATATGGTTTTCAATATCTTGAAACACCAAGTTTTGAGTATTCAGATAGTATTGGAAAATTCTTACCAGATAAGGAAAGACCAGATGAAGGTGTCTTCTCGTTTAAAGATGAAAATAAATGGTTATCGCTACGATACGATCTTACTGCACCACTGGCAAGGTATGTAGCAAAAAATTACTTAGAAATTCCAAAACCATTCAAAAGATATCAACTCGGGACTGTTTGGAGAAACGAAAAACCAGGTCCAGGTAGATTCAGAGAATTTTTACAATTCGATGCTGATTTTGTTGGAACAAAAAGTTTACAAGCCGATGCAGAATTATGTGTCATGATTTCAGAAATTCTTGAAAATTGCGGACTGACTAAATCAGAGTATATTATAAAAATTTCATCGCGAAAAATAACTGAGAAGTTATTTGAAAAAATTAATATAAACGATAATCAGCAAAAACTCACAGCTTTAAGAGCTCTAGACAAAATTGATAGACTTGGTTGGGATGGAGTAAAAGCATTGTTAGGCACTGGTCGAAAAGATATATCTGGAGATTTCACAAAAGGTGCAAATCTAAAATTTGAGGATATAGAAGTAATAGAAAAAACTTTAAAGAAAAAGTCACCCGAAACAGAAGATCTTGCTGAAATATTAAAAATTTTTAAAGATTATAATTTCACTAATTTTGAATTTGAACCATCAATTGTTAGAGGTTTGGAATATTACACTGGTGTAATTTTCGAAGTGAATTTAAAGTTTGACGTAAAAAATATCAAAGGACAAGTTATTCAATTTGGTTCCATAGGCGGTGGAGGCAGATACGATAATTTAGTAAATAATTTTGGCAACTTTGATGCTCCCGCTACAGGTATATCAATAGGGTTAGATCGATTGGTTTATGCATTGATGCAGAAAAAGGAATTTAAAGTAAAACAATCAAAACCTGTCGTGATCTGTGTTTTTGATAAAAATTCAATGAAAGAATACATAAATGTACAAACGATATTAAGAAAATCTGGCATCAGTGCAGAAATTTATCCCGGAGAAAGTAAGTTAAAAAAACAAATGGAATACGCGAATAAAATTAAATCTCCGGCTGTTATTTTATACGGTGAAGACGAGATAAAATTGGGTAAACCAACACTAAGGAATTTAAGTAGCGGTAAAGAACAATCAATCAAGATAAAAGAATTAGTCAATGAAATCAAAAAAATTATCTGAAACTATAATTAAAAATTTTAAAAACAATGGTTTTGTTTTATCAGAACCTGACGTTCTTCTAGACTCAGATTATATTATTGAGAGGTCAGGAGAAAAATTTAGAAATTCAATGCTCACATTCGATAGAGAGGATGGAAAAACGATGTGCCTAAGACCCGATTTAACTGTAGCTTCATGTATAAGTTTTTTACAAAAAAAAACTTCCTCAAAAATTTATTATTCCGGCCAAGCATATAGAAGATCAGGTAAAGGCACGAATTTCATCAATGACCAATTGGGGATTGAAATTCTAGGTTCAAAAAATCAAATTCATGATGATTTTAAAATTATTAGTACAATTTTAAGTTCTGCAAAAAAGATAAAGAGAAAAAAAATTTTAATCAAAGTTGGAGATATTAGTTTATTTAAAAGTTTAATTAATGCTCTAGATATGCCTGAAAGATGGAAGCTTAGACTAATAAGACATTTTTGGAGACCAAGTTATTTCGAGGAACTTCTAAAAAGATTGGAAAAAAATACTGATATTGATGCAGTTACATTTGATACAGATAAAAAAAGATTTTATGAAATGAAAAAAGAAGACCAAGACAAAGTGGTTGCCGGAAGGTCGATATCGGAAATATTAAAAAGATTTGATAAAAAGATTAAAGACCCAAGGTCTTTTGTTGATGGAAAAAAAATTGTAAAAATTATTAAATCCTTTTTAAAAATAAACTGTAAACTCTCGGAACTTGATGAGAGATTGTTAGATTTTGCTAAAAAAAATAATCTCAAAAAAAATATATTTAAAGATTTTAAATCTATTCTTAATTTGAAAAAACTAAAGCAAGATATCAATTTCATCGCAAATTTTGGTAGAGACGTAGAGTACTATACTGGAATTGTGTTTGAAGTATTCTCAGGTAAAAAGGAAATTGCTAGAGGAGGTCGCTATGATGACTTACTAAAAAGTCTAGGGGCAAAAAAAAATATTCCGGCGGTTGGTGCTGCAATTAATCTAAAAAATATATGAAAGATCTAATCACCATAGGTTTACCAAGTAAAGGACGATTAAAAGATAAAGCAATATCGTTTTTTAATGATAGAGGATTCAAGATTTTGCAAAGTGAAAAAGAAAGAAATTATTTTGGGAAAATTGAAAATGTAAATAATATCAAGATTATATTCCTTCACGCTAAAGAAATTATTCAAAGATTAGGAGACGGTACTCTTGATATAGGTGTATCCGGGTTGGACCTATTAAAAGAGTCTGATAAAAACTTACAGAATAAAATTAATATTCAAAGAAAACTTGATTTTGGTAATGCCAACTTAGTTATTGCAGTGCCAGATGATTGGATAGATGTACAGACGATTGCTGATCTTGAGGAGGTATCTTTTGATATTAGATCTAAAAGAAATTCTAGGTTGAGAGTGGCGACTAAATATCCAAATTTAACTAATGATTTTTTGATTTCTAAAGGGGTTACACAATACAAATTGATAAACAGTCTTGGTGCTACTGAAACTTATCCATTTATAGGTTCTTCCGAAATCATTACAGATATAACTTCTACAGGCAAAACTTTAGCTGATAATAATTTAAGAGTTCTTAAAGATGGTTTGATACTAAGCTCAAATGCATGCTTATTTATCGCAAAAAAAAAGGCTGCTAAACTGCAGCCTTTTTTAAAATCTTTTGCGTAGGTGTAATTACATTCCCATGCCACCCATGCCACCCATGCCACCCATGCCGCCACCCATTGGAGGCATTGCAGGACCAGCATCTTTTTCCTCAGGTTTGTCTGCAATCATTGCTTCTGTTGTAATTAATAGTCCAGCTATTGAAGCGGCATCTTGTAATGCAGATCTTACAACTTTAGTTGGATCAATAATTCCTTTAGCAAACATATCAACATAATCCTCATTCTGAGCGTCATAACCTTGAGAAGCTTTTTTACCCTCTAAAAGTTTACCTACTACTACTGAACCATCGACACCTGCGTTAGCAGTAATTTGTCTGATTGGAGCTTGAAGGGCTTTTTTAACTATTTCGACGCCAGCTTTTTGGTCATCACCTTTTACTTTAACACCATCTAAATCTTGTGCAGCATATAGTAGTGCACAACCACCACCGATCACTACTCCTTCTTCAACGGCAGCTCTAGTTGCATTTAAAGCGTCCTCGACTCTGTCTTTCCTTTCTTTCACTTCAACTTCTGTAGCGCCGCCGACTTTAATTACTGCAACTCCACCAGCAAGTTTAGCTAATCTTTCTTGAAGTTTCTCTTTATCATAATCAGATGTTGTTTCGTTTATCTCAGATCTAATTTGATTACATCTTGCTTCAATATCAGATTTTTTACCTTCACCAGCAACAATTGTACTGTTTTCTTTATCAATTTTTACTTTTTTACAAGATCCAAGATCGCCGATTTTAACGTTCTCCAATTTAATTCCAAGATCTTCTGAGATAACCTGTCCTCCAGTCAGAATAGCAATATCCTCTAACATTGCTTTTCTTCTATCACCAAAACCAGGTGCTTTTACTGCCACAACTTTTAGACCACCTCTTAATTTGTTTACAACCAAAGTTGCTAAAGCCTCACCTTCAACATCTTCTGAAATTATCATTAATGGTCTGTTAGCTTGAACTACTGACTCAAGCAAGGGCACCATAGGTTGTAGATTAGTTAATTTTTTTTCAACTAAAAGCACTAAAGGATTTTCAAGTTCAGTCGTCATTTTTTCAGTATTTGTAACAAAGTAAGGTGATAGATATCCTCTATCAAATTGCATACCTTCTACTACATCCAACTCAGTTTCAACTCCTTTTGCTTCCTCTACTGTAATTACACCTTCATTTCCAACTTTTTGCATTGCTTTTGAAATCATATCGCCAATAGATTTTTCACCATTCGCAGAAATTGTCCCAACCTGGGCAACTTCCTCGTTGGCTTTAACTTTTTTTGAAGATGTTTTTAATTTATCAATTACTTGCTCAACCGCTTTATCGATACCACGTTTGATATCCATTGGGTTCATTCCAGCTGTTACATATTTAAGTCCTTCATTAACAATCGCTTGTGTTAAAATAGTAGCAGTAGTAGTTCCATCACCAGCATTGTCGTTCGTTTTACTAGCAACTTCTTTGACCATTTGCGCACCCATGTTTTCAAATTTATCTTCAAGTTCAATTTCTTTTGCAACAGAAACGCCATCTTTTGTAGTTCTTGGAGCGCCATAAGATTTATCCATTACAACATTACGTCCTTTTGGACCTAACGTTACTTTTACAGCGTTTGCCAATGTATTTACTCCAGTAAGCATTTTTGATCTAGCTTCTGTATCAAATTTAATTTGTTTTGCCATTTTCTTCTCCTATAAAGTTTATTTTTTACTTTTTGAAATTCCCATTATGTCTGACTCTTTCATAATGCTGTACTCTTTACCGTCAATTTTGACTTCAGTTCCAGACCATTTTCCGAAAAGAACTATATCTCCAACTTTAACGTCCATTGCAGAAATTTTTCCGCTTTCATTTTTAGCTCCAGGACCTACAGCTACAACTTCACCTTCCTGTGGTTTTTCCTTAGCAGTGTCTGGTATGATAATACCGCCAGCAGTTTTTTCCTCACTGTCTAGCACTTTAATAAGCACACGATCGTGCAGAGGTCTAAATTTCATATGTATTTTCTCCTATAAATTTTTACGTAGTGTTGATATGGTATGTTTTAACTATATTTCAAGAGGCAAAAATCATTAAAAAACCACGAAATACTATATTTATGGGTATCAAAAGGAGAGAAATAACACATTGAAAGAACTTAAACACTTAGAAGATATATTCGAAAACTATGACACTTTTGTTATAGATTTATGGGGCGTAATGCACAACGGTGTAGTTTTAAATCCAAAAGCTATAGAGGCAGTAGAACAATTAAAAAAAAATCTAAAAAAAATTGTATTTCTATCTAATGCGCCTAGGCCTAGTTCTAAAGTTATTAGTTTTTTACTTAAAATGAAAATGGATAAAAAATTTCTTGAAAATGTAATGACCTCAGGCGAAGCAGCAATGCATGCAATAAATCAAAAAAAATTTGGAAAAACATTTTTCCATCTTGGACCAGAAAGAGATATTTCGGTGTTTGAAAAAGTAAAAGACAATAGAACTGATCTAGATAGTTGTGACTTCATTTTATGCACTGGGCTATTTGATGATTACGATGATGATCTAGATTATTATAAGAAATTTTTATTGAAACATATCTCAAAAAAATTAATTTGTACTAATCCAGATTTGATAGTTCATAGAGGAAATATGGAAGAATTATGTGCAGGTTCAGTAGCTCAAGTTTTTGAAGAGCTCGGAGGGGAAGTCATTTATTTTGGTAAACCTCACAAGGATATTTATAATATGTGTTTTGATTCTAATGAAAAAGTTTTAGCCATTGGAGATAACCTAAGAACAGATATTAAAGGAGCTAATAATTTAAAAATTGATTGTATATTTATATCAGAGGGTGTTCATCGAAAAGAAATTAATAATTTTTCTGAACTTAATAAACTTCTAGATAAATATGATGTAAAAGCAAATTTTTTTCAAAAAGAGTTAAAGTGGTAGAATGAAAATTTACAAAAATCTAAATTTAAATCCGAAGCATTGTAATGGTGTAATTGCAATTGGAAATTTTGATGGATTACATTTAGGCCATCAAAAAGTTATAAATGAAGGAAAGCGAAAAGCTAAAAAAAATAAACTACCTTTTGGAGTTATGACTTTTGAGCCAGTGCCTGTAATGTTTTTTAACAAAAAAATTAAAAATCATAGAATTAATTCTTTAGAACAGAAAAAGCTTTATCTAAAAAAACTAAAATTGGATTTCTTAATAATAATAAAATTTAATAAAAAGTTTTCATCCCAATCACCAGAACAGTTTATAAAAAAGATAATTTTTAAAAAAACTAAATGTAAATTTTTATATGTTAGTGAAAATTTCAAGTTTGGTTTTAAAAGACAAGGCAATATTTCAACTCTTAAAAAATTTGAAAAAAAATATAACTTTAAAAATATTGTAACCCAACCATTTAAAAAAAATAACAAAACGATTTCATCTACTTTTATAAGAAAAAAAATAAGATTAGGCAAAATTGAGGAAGTAAATAGATTATTAGGTCGAAATTGGTGTGTTACTGGAAAAGTAATTAAAGGGCAGAGAAGAGGACGTAAAATTGGTTTTCCTACGTGTAATTTAAAATTAAATGATTACGTTGTCCCCAAATGTGGAGTTTACGCAGTTAAAGTTAAAAGTAATAGCTTTTACAAAAATGGTATAGCAAATGTAGGTTATAGACCTACTTTTAATGGACAAAAATTATTATTAGAGACAAATATCTTTGGAATTAATAAAAATTTATATAATAAAGTAATAGGTATAAATTTTAAAAAATTTTTAAGACCAGAAAAAAAATTTAGAAATTTGAAATATTTAAAAAAACAAATAAAACTAGATATAAAACAGGCAAGCAAATAATGTCGAAAGATACTTTACAACTTCCCAAGACAGCTTTCTCGATGAAGGCTAGTTTACCATTAAAAGAACCTGAAATTTTAAAGAAATGGGAAAAAAATAAAATTTTTGAAAAGTTAAGAAAAAAATCTAAGGGAAAAGAAAAATTCATACTTCATGATGGCCCACCTTATGCGAATGGTCATATACATATGGGTACTGCGTTGAATAAAATTTTAAAAGATATGATTACTCGCTTTCATCAAATGAATGGCAAAGACTCCGTTTATGTTCCTGGCTGGGACTGTCATGGACTCCCAATAGAATGGAAGATTGAAGAACAGTATAAAAAAAAGAAAAAAAATAAAGATGAGGTGCCCATTAAAGATTTTAGACAAGAATGTAGGGAATTCGCAAAAAGCTGGATTAATGTTCATATCAAAGAATTTAAACGATTGGGAGTAGTCGGAGACTTTGAAAATTATTATTCCACAATGAGTTACGAAGCAGAGGCACAAATTGTGAGAGAGTTGGGTAAATTTCTTTTAGATGAAAGTTTATATCAAGGTTTTAAACCAGTTCTTTGGTCTACTGTTGAAAAAACTGCTTTAGCTGATGCTGAAGTAGAATATTTAGACCACACTTCTAATACGATCTACGTTGCATTTAAAGTTAAAGAGACCAATAAAGACTTTCTTAAAGATACAAGCATAATAATTTGGACGACCACGCCATGGACTATACCTGCCAATAAAGCATTAGCTTTTAATAGTAATATTGAATACGCAATACTCGAGATTGATAATCTTGAGCATTTTAAAGATAAGAAAATTGTTGTTGCAAAAAATTTAATTGAGCCAATAACTAAAGCATGTGAAATCAAAAGCTATAAAGAATTAAAGACTTTTAAGGGTTCAGAATTTATAGGAACAATATGTAGCCATCCGTTAGTCAAAATGGATTTTGACTACGATGTTCCAATGTTAGATGCTCAATTTGTTAATTTGGAGCAGGGAACGGGAATTGTTCATTGCGCACCAAGCCACGGACCAGACGACTTTAATTTATGTTTGAAGAATAATATACCATCACTTTATACAGTTGATAACTCAGGTGTTTATACTAAAGATGTACCTTATTTTACAAACATACACGTATTCAAGGCTGACCCTATTGTTATAGACAAACTAAAAGAACAAAAACAGCTACTTAAAAATGATAAACTTAATCATAGTTATCCTCACTCATGGCGATCTAAGGCTCCGTTAATCTATAGAGCGACACCTCAATGGTTCATCTCTATGAAAAAAAATAAACTGAGAGATAAAGCTGTTAAAGCAATAAATGAAACTATCTTCTATCCAAATAAAGGCAAGGACAGGCTTTTATCAATGATTGAAGGAAGACCAGATTGGTGTGTTTCAAGACAAAGAGTTTGGGGCGTTCCATTACCAATTTTTATAAATAAAAAAACAAAAGAGCCATTAAGAGATAAAAAAATTATTGATAGAATTGCTTCTATTTATGAAAAGCAAGGCTCAGATTGTTGGTTCACGGACGATGCAAAAATATTTTTAGGTGACGACTATAATGTAAAAGACTACGAAAAACTTAATGATATCGTTGAAGTATGGTTCGACAGTGGTTCAACACATAGTTTTGTTTTAGAAAAAAGAAAAGATTTGAAATGGCCTGCAGACATGTATTTAGAAGGATCTGATCAACATAGAGGATGGTTTCATTCCTCTTTACTAGAGTCTTGTGGAACTAGAGGTAAAGCACCATTTAAAAGCATTCTTTCACACGGGTTCGTTGTAGACGGTAAAGGTATGAAAATGTCAAAATCAATGGGTAACGTTATCTCTCCAGAGGAAATTTTAAAGAATTATGGAGCAGATATACTTAGAGTATGGGCTTCAGCATCTGATTATGCTGAAGATTTAAGAATAGATAAAAATATTCTAATTCAACATGCGGAGTCTTACAGAAAAATTAGAAACACCTTTAGGTTTATGCTTGGAAATTTAAAGGATAATTTTGAAAAACAAAACTTTGAAAAAATTAAAGAAAATGAATTTGATGAATTAGAGCAATTTATTTTACACAAATTATTCTTAATAGATGTATCTGTTAATGAAAATTTGAAAAATTATAATTTTCATAAACTTTACAAAGAACTTTTAAATTTTTGTACACTAGATCTTTCCTCCTTTTATTTTGATATAAGAAAAGACGTTCTATACTGCGATAGTTTAAATTCAAAAAAAAGAAAAAATTGCGTTATTGTTTTAAACATTATATTAGAAAGCTTATTAAAGTGGTTTGCTCCAATTTTAGTTTTTACTACTGAGGAAATCTATAGTTTAGTGAATAAAGATAATTCTGAAAGCATTCATGAAAATAATTTTGTAAAAATTCCGACTAATTGGAAGAATGATAAGCTTTATGAAAAATGGTCTAACCTATTTAAAATTAAACAGGATGCAAATATTGCAATTGAAGAGAAAAGGGCAAACAAGGAAATAGGATCAAGTTTAGAGGCAGACATTAAACTTATATTGAACAAGGAGAAATTTGTACTTCTTGATAATCTAGATTTAGAAGATTACTTTATCGTTTCAAAAGCAGAAAAAGAATTGTCAACTAATAACGATATTAAAATTGAAGTAAAAAAAGCCCAAGGAAAAAAATGTGAAAGATGTTGGAAAATTTTAGAGAAAAAATGCCAAAGAGAAAGTTGTCCAATAAAATAGAAAGTTAAAATTTTGATTAACCTCATAGAGATAAAAAAAAAAATAATTAAAAAAGAAAACTTTTACTTTATAATCTTAATATTAATTATTTTTTTTTTAGATAGATATTCAAAAATAATTATACTTGAAAAATTTAATGAAAATGTCTTCTATGTTAATAATTTCCTAAATTTTGACCTTGTGTGGAACACAGGAATAGGTTTTGGATTATTAAGTTCAAATTCATTATTATTTTACAATTTGATATCATTTATAATTGCTGGTGTTATTTTTGCTTTAATATTATTCGGCATTAGATCAGATAAATTCGATAAAATAGTTTTCTCAATTATAATTGGTGGAGCATTAGGAAATTTTTTTGATAGATTAATTTATAACGCTGTTCCAGATTTTATAGACATACATTATGCCAATTTTCATTGGTTCACGTTTAATGTTGCAGATATATTTATAACATTTGGTATATTTATCTATATAACAAAAGAATTATTTGTAAGAAAAAATTAAATGAGAAAATTTAAAATATTATTTTTATTTTTATTTTTTATATCTTGTTCAGGATTTCAAGAAGCTGGAAAAGTTTTAAGAAATGAAAAAGTTAAAACCAATGATGAGTTTCTAGTAAAAAAAAGAGAGCCATTAATCACACCTCCTGATTACAATAAAATACCTAAACCAGGCTCCATTGAAGAATCTAAAAATAATGAAGATGAGCAAAAGTTAAAAAAAATACTTAAATCAACTGAGGAAGTAAATCAAGAAAGCAGCAATTCTACAGAAGAATCAATTATTGATAAAATTAGGAGATGAAAAGTATAGTTTATAAACACAATATACCAAGAAAATTCATAAAAAAAAAAATAGTCGGTTTTGAAAAATTATTTAAAAATAATTTTAATCTCATTTTAAATAACATTGATAAAGAAAAAAACACTTTTCATATCTTAAGTAAAAAGTATAATTTTAACTTTATTAAAAAAGAATTAAACAAGTTTAAAAAATTTAAACAAATCGCTATAATAGGTATGGGCGGATCTATACTTGGATCAGAAGCAATACACGATTTTTTAAAACATAAAATAAAAAAAAAAATATTTTTCATTGATAATTTAGATAGTGAAAAGTTAAGTCTTTTAACAAAAGAAAATTTAAATAAAATTCTTTTTATAGTTATATCAAAGTCGGGTGAGACTATCGAAACTATCTCAAGTTTGTTTTTTTTGAAAATTTTAAAAAAAGATGCAAAAAATTTAATTTTAATAGCAGAAAAAACAAATAATATATTACATAGTCTCTCAAAAAAATTAAATATACATTTTGTTGAACACAAAAAATATATAGGCGGCAGATACTCTGTTCTCTCGGAGGTAGGAATATTACCTTCGTATTTATTTGGTCTTGACATAAAAGAAATGAGAAAAAACATAAGAGAGCACCTAAAATCTTATAAAATCAATTTTCTCAAAGAAAGTGTTCTGACATTGAGTAGTTTGCTAAAAAATAGTAATAAGAAAAATATAGTTTTTTTAAATTATTCATCTAAGCTAAATAAATTTTTATTCTGGTACCAACAACTTATTGCCGAAAGTTTAGGAAAGAATGATAATGGTTTTTTTCCGGTGATTTCGGAAACTCCAAAAGATCACCACAGTTTATTGCAACTTTATTTAGATGGACCCAAAGATAAAATTTTTTATATATTTAGTATTAAAGAAAAAAAAACATCTTTTTTAAAAATTAATAATTTAACAAAGAAATCAAATTTTTTACATAATAAGCGCTTAAACGAGATTAAGATAGCTCAAAAAGAAGCTCTAATAAAATCTCTCAAAAAAAAAAATATACCATTTAGAGAAATTGTAATTAATGAAACTGATGAAAAGACAATTGGCAGACTTTTTTCTTATTTTATGTTGGAAACAGCTATGATTGGCAAAATTTTAAAAATTAATCCTTTTGATCAACCCGCAGTAGAAGAGGTAAAAAATTTTACAAGATCTATTCTTAAATAAATGATGCAAAAAGAATCATTGACCGACCGTACTCTTTTTTTAGGTGAATTTTTAACAAATTATCAAAATTTTCAGCTGAAGTTTTTTCTCTATGTATAATCAGAATATGTTTAGACTGATAATTTTTAAAACTTTTTATAACTTTAAGATTTTCGAGAAAACTTTTATCATTAAAGGGCGGGTCAAAAAAAAAAATATCAAATTTATTTCTTATTTTTTTTCTTAAAAAACCTTCAATTTCATTCTCGACTACTAATGCCTTTTTATTAATTGATAGCTTATCTAAATTTTTTTTTAAAATACTAATAGCATTTTCATCTTTCTCGACAAAAGTAACTTTTTTGGCTCCTCTTGAAATACACTCTATACCAAATGATCCAGTACCCGAGTAAAGATCAAGTATTTCACTATTGATTATCTTTGAATCAATTTTATTAGAGTGTTCTAAAATATTAAAAATATTTTCTCTTACAGAGTCTTTTAATGGTCGTGTAATTTTTGATGAAACGAAATTTAAATTTCTTCCTTTATATTTTCCACTAATTATTCTCATTTTTTTCTATGACCTTCCAACCAATATCTTTTCTAAAAAAACCAAATTCCCAATTAAGTTTTTTTATCAATTTGATAATTCTTTCTCTTATTTTTTTAAAATTATTTCCTGTAGAAGTGAAATTTAGAACACGACCACCAACAGAAAAAAGCTTTTTGTCAATTAATTTTGTACCTGCGTGGAAAATTTCATCATTATTTGATATATTTAAATTCTCTAAGTTTTTAATTAGTATATTTTTTTTGTAATTTTTTGGGTAGCCTTTTGAACATAAAACAATCGTCATACTTTTTTTATTTTTCCAAAGAATTTTTTGATTTTTTAATTTATCATTTACAACACTATTAAATATTTTTACAATATCTGTTTTAAGCTTCGGTAATATTGCCTGACATTCTGGATCACCCATTCTTACGTTGTATTCTATTAAATATGGCTCTTTATTTTTAATCATTAGCCCAACATAAAGAAATCCTCTGTAAAATTTTTTCCTTTTTTTTAAATAATTGAGTGTTGGTAACACAATCTTTTTTAAGATTTTTTTTTCAACTTTTTTATTAATAATTCTTGCTGGAGAATATGCTCCCATACCTCCAGTATTAAGACCCTTATCACCCTCTTTTACACGCTTATGATCTTGAGCAGTTCCAAAAAACTTAAAAGATTTTTTATCTACAACAAGAAAATAACTTGCTTCGATTCCTTTTAAATACTCTTCTAACACTATAGTTTTAGACGATTTAAACTTACCTTTAAAAATTTCATTAGAGACACTCATTACCTCACTCTTTTTCTTGCAAATAGTTACTCCTTTACCGGCGGCAAGACCATCAGCTTTTACTACAATTGGAAATTTGTTTTTTTTAAGAAATTCATGAATTTGTTTTATACTTTTGCAAACTTTGTAATTTGCAGTTGGGATATTATTTTTTTTACATAAATTTTTCATGAAAGCTTTTGATCCCTCAAGTTTCGATGCAAATTTTTTAGGTCCAAAAGCTTTAATTTTATTTTTTTCTAAAAAATCAACTAATCCTTTTACTAAAGGCTCCTCAGGCCCTACAATTACTAAATCAATCTTTAATCTTTTGATAAATTTAAGGAGTAATTTAAAGTTTAAAAAATCTATATTAATATTAGTAGCTAGTTTAGATGTTCCAGCGTTTCCTGGGAAGCATACAATTTTTTTGGTTAATTTTGACTCAGATATTTTCTTGCAAATCGCATGTTCACGCCCTCCACTACCTATTAATCCAATATTCATGTTAAATAATATATTGTATAATTTATTGATGAATAAAAAAAAAGCTAAACTTCTTTTTAAACACAACTCATTTGATGTTATGGAGGAAGGAGATTTTGTTTTGTGTGCAATATCAGGAAAAGAGATAATGCTAAAAGATTTAAATTATTGGAATGTAGACCTTCAAGAAGCTTATTATTCAGTTAAAGAGGCAAATGAAAGGTATAAAAGTTTAAAAAAATGACCTTACTTCCATCTATTATGTGTCCAAATCCATTGATTAGGATTTTTTGAGATCATTTGCTCAAGTATTTCATTTAATTTTTTAGTTAAACTTAACTTATTATTATAATTATCAGGTTTTATTTGACTGTGAAAAATAAGTTGAAATTTATTCGCATTAATCCTTTCAATAAAAACTGGTATTATCGGTAAATTATATTTAATAGAGAGTTGAGCTGGTAATGTTGTAGTTAAAGCTGATTTATTAAAAAAGTTTATTTTTTCTCCCTCACTGACTCTTTGATCAATCATTAAAGCAATGCTAAAATCTTTATTAATAAAATCAATAACTTCTCTGACACCTTTAATTCCTTTTTTTATTTGATATTTACAAACATATTTTCTTCTTAAATATTCCATCAAAGGGTTAAGGAAAAAATTGTTCAAAGGCCTGTAGATAGTTGCTAGTTTTATGTTCATTTTATTTATTTCCATTGACATTAACTCATAATTTGCAAAATGGCCGGAAACAAAAATTACAGATTTATTTTGCTGTAGGATTTTAAGTAAATTTTCCTTTCCTTTAATAGTCATATGAGAATTATCTTTACGAAAATCATTTAAAAAAATGTATTCAATAAATGTCATACCATAATTTTTTAGAAATTCTAAAGTAATAGAGTTAATTTCATCTCCAGAAATATTATTTTTAAAAATTCTTAAATTTTTTTCAATTATCTTTTTAGATTTAAAAAAAGGAACAAATTTGAAAAATAAAAATGAAAAAACTTTTCTACTAATAGTTTTTCCCAATAATTTTCCAATTATAAAAAAAATATAAATAATTATTGCCTGAATAAAATATTTTAATTTTTTAATCATATATATGTAAAAGCGACTCTAAAAATAGATCTTCTTGATCAATTGTAAGTTCTACTCTTAGATAATCAATTCCTTCTAAATTATATTTTTTTAATCTACAAAAATCTTTCTCAGTTGTAATTACTTGAAGATTATTATTTTTAGCGTAATCTATAATATTAAGTAATTCGTCTTTTTTAAACTCGTAATGATCAGGAAAATTAAATTCTCTTGAAATTTTTAATTCGTGACTCTTTAATAATTGTATAAAATTTTCTGGATTTCCAATTCCAGAAACTACACACAAATCTTTTTTCCTAAAGATATCCAAATTCATAGGTTTATAATTGGAATAAAATATTTTTAAGTTCTTGTTTACATTCAAAATTAATTCTTCAAATTGAATGTTTTTTTTACCATTTAAAAGAACGATCTCTGCTTTTGTTAAAGCTTTTAAATTTTCTCTTAATGGACCTGAAGGGAAGACAAAACCATTACCTATCATTTGATTTTGATTAAAACATACCATAATTAAATTTTTTTTTATTTTATAATCCTGCATTCCATCATCTAAAATTACAGAGTCATAACCTTTTATAATTGATTCTTCTATCGCTACAGATCTTTTTTTATTAGTCAAAAAACCACTAAAATATTTTTTTATTAATTCGTATTCATCGCGATGCTCTTTATAAAATTTCCTTACAATAACAGGATTCTTCCCTTTTTTTTTGAGCTTATTTGCTAAAAATAATGAAGTGGGTGTTTTACCAGTTCCACCAACATATATATTTCCTACACAGATTATAGGAATATCAAAAGAACGAGGTTTAATGAATTTACTTCTTAAAAAAACAAAAATTTCAAAAATGGTAGATATCGGCAGAAGTATTATTGATATTAAACTTCTATTATTCCAGTATTTCGGTTTTGATATTTTCATTAGACAAAAATTTATTTAAATATTTCATTGTATTTTCTAAAGTTTTCTCACTCAAATCTTGCATGAAAAGTGAAGGTTTTTTTTCAATTTTTTTCTCAAAATCCTCCATCAAATTATTAGACAATTCCTCATATGTATTAATTTCTTTAGCAATTTTGTTTTTGTTAAGAATTTCATAAATATCTTTAAAATTTGAAACATATGGACCATGATAAATTCTACATCCAAGTTGTGCTGGTTCAATCGGACTCTGCCCGCTATCATTTTCTAGCCTTTTTAGGGTAGACTTCCCAATAAAAACACTTCTTGATTTTAAGAGAAATTCAAACAAAATTCCAAAAGAGTTAATTATTACTACCTCTTTATCAAAAGAAAAATTATCATCTTTTCCAATTATTTGAACATTTAAATTGTTTTCGACGCATAACTTTTTAATTTTTGATGATCTTTCAATATGCCTGGGTGCAATAATTGTAGTAAAATCCTTAAATTTTTCACTCAAAATTTTGTGGACCTTAATACAGAGTTTTTCCTCTCCCTCATGAGTACTAAGCGCACACCAAATTTTTTGATTTTTTATTTTTTCAAATCTTGGTAACTTTAAATTATTAGACTTAATTAATTTTATATTTCCAGCATTAACAATATTTTTAGCTTTTAAATTTTCCAAAAATTGTTTTGTTTCCAGGTTAGATGAAAGGCATAAATCAAAAGATCTAAAAATTTTTTCAGCTAATTTAGGTACATACATCCACCTCTTAAAAGTTTTTCTTGTTATTCTTGCATTAATTAAGGCTATAGGAATTTTAGCTCTCTTTGCTGATATAATTAAGTTTGGCCATATTTCTGAGTCAACAAGAAAAATTACATTAGGCTTCCACGAACTTATAAACTTTTTTATTAGAAAATGGACATCTATAGGAAAAAATCTATGACTTACATTATTAATTTTTTTTATTTCACTTCTAGCTAAATTTGCTGAACTAAGCGTTACGGTTGTTATTAGAAATTCAAAATCACTATTACCAACATCTATCTCTTTAATAATTGGAATTATACTTTTTAACTCGCCTACACTCGCACAATGAAACCAAATTAATTTTTTATTCTCTAATCTCTGAACGTTAAAATGTGAAGAAAAAATTTTTTCTTTAAATCTTATTGGATCTTCTTTTTCTAAAATTTTTCTAATATAAATTAATAAAATTAAAATAGGATATAATAAATTTGTTACAATTCGATAGAAAAAAATCATCAATTATTTTAATTGTTTTTCATACAATAATTTATATTCGTCACTTTTTTTAATTAGAAAATCATGATTTCCTGAGTCGATTATTTCTCCATTTTTTAAAACAAATATTTTATCTGCGTTATGAATAGTAGAAAGGCGATGAGCAATAACTAAAGTTGTCTTATTTTTCGTTAAATTTAATATTGCATTCTGAACAATCTCCTCAGACTCAGTATCAAGTGATGAAGTTGCTTCATCCAAAAGAATAATCGGAGATTCTTTTAAAATTGCCCTTGCTATTGAAATTCTTTGTTTTTGTCCACCAGATAATCGAACTCCATTCTCACCTATTAATGTATCGTAGCCATTTGGTAATTTTTGAATAAATTCGTCAGCCGCAGCATATTTGCAAGCCTTCACAATTTCCTCATGGGAGGCGTTTGCTTTTGCGTATGAGATATTATTTTTAACTGTATCATCAAATAAAATTACGTCTTGGCTAACCATTGAAAGATTTTTTCTTAAAGAGTTGAGAGACACTTCCTTTATATTTTGGCCGTCAATTTCAATCCTACCATTCTGTGGATCATAGAACCTTGGTAATAAATTTAGAATTGTACTTTTTCCAGCACCACTATGACCAACAAATGCGGCCATAGTATTCCCTTGAATTCCGAAACTAATGTCTTTTATTGCCCTTTCTTTGGTAGAGTCATATTTAAAACTAACATTACTAAATCTTATTTCTGAATTTTTTAAATTTAGTCTAGATAAATTTTTATTATCAACTATTTCAACTTTATTATCAATTATAGTGCTGATTCTTTTAAATGCAGCTGCTCCTTGATATGCAGCCATGTTTAAAGTAGCTAAGGATCTTATGGGCTGATAGGCTAGCATCATAGCAGCTAAAAAAGAAAAAAAATTGTTCACCCCTAGTTCACCTGCTGAAATAAGTTTCCCTGAAAATATTATAAACCCTGCAATCATAAAACCAGTTAAGATTTCCATAATTGGTGTGGCTCGTATCATCACGCTTCCAATTTTTATATTTTTTTCAACAAGGTCATCTATTACGTTTTTTGCTTTTTTATCTTCTACATTTTCCTTTTGGTATATTCTTATCATTTTAGAGGCCTTAAAAATTTCTGCTAAAAAAGTTGCTAGATTTCCAGAAGACTCACCAGCTACTGAGGTTGCTTTACCAATTCTTTTTCCTAATGATCTAGCTAATCCAGCAGCTAGAGGCATCATCAAAATTGCAAACAAAGCTAACTTCCAATTTTGATAAAACATTAATGTAACTAAACCAATTACTGAAAAGCTGTCTTTCATAATATTTAATACACCAGTGCTCACTAAAGTTTTTACATGGTGGGTATCATACATTACATTTGAAATATATTTTCCTGAATGCCTGTTGTCTAAAGTTTTGATATCTGAAATCAGGATGTTAGACGCAACTTTTTTTTGCAGCTCTCCAGCTACTTCTTCGCCTACTCTTATGATATTCAATCTTGCAAAGTAAAGTGACAATCCCTTACTAGAAAAAGCAACAATTATTAAGAGAGGAATAGTCCAAGCAAAAATTTTATTTTGCTCAATAAAAATCTTTTTTACCGCAGGATCAAGAAGCCAGGCTATACCAGACGTACTGGCAGCTACAATCAAAGATAAGATTAAAGCAATTAAAATTCTCTTCAAATGTTTCTTGATATATTCTTTATAAAGTCGCTTTAATATGATTTTTAATTCTTCAAATTTCATTTTAAAAATTGATTGATAAGATACTTAAAAAAAGTATAAACCCACTATAATTATTCAATTTAAACATTTTTAAACAAGATTTCGGATTATTCTCATTAAAAACTTTTATTTGATAAACTAAGCTAATTACAAAAAGTAAAGTTATTAATGAAAAAGCGTTCAAACCAATGAAATTTCTAAACAAATAAATAATCATCGAAATTGACAAAAAATAACAAACAAAAACAAATAATTTTATATTTTTTTTAAATTTGATTGATGTGGATTTTAATCCGATAATTTCATCGTCCGACATATCTTGTGCTCCATAAATCGTGTCATAACCCAATGTCCAAAATATGGCTGAGATGTACAGAACTACTACTTGAGACGAAAAATCGTTATTAACTGCGGTCCATGCCATTATAATTCCCCAATTAAATGTTATTCCTAAAAATAATTGAGGCCAATAAGTAATTCTTTTCATAAATGGATATGTAAACGCAAGTAACATTGAACCTAAGCCTAAAACGATGGTTAAAAAGTTAAATTGAATAAGGATTAAAAATGCAAGACCACATAATATAATTACATAAACAAAAGCATGACTTACTTCTATCCTTTTAGATGCTATCGGCCTTTTTTTTGTTCTTCTGACTTTTGCGTCATATTCTCTATCTACTATATCATTAAAAATACACCCAGCACTCCTCATAAGCAAAGAGCCTAAAAAAAATAAGACTAAATAAATTAAAAATAAATTAAGATTTTGATTAAAACTATATGCATAAGCCAACCCCCAAGAACATGGCCAAAATAAAAGCATAAAACCGATTGGTTTATTTAATCTTGTTAATTCGATGAAAATTTTAAAATGGTTCATGAAATATTACTTGTAAATATCAAACACTATCTCCATAATCAATTTGATTCGATATGGATATTGATTACACAGTTGCTGCTTTAATGTTTCCAGCAATACCCCTAATGATGACTATGTATAGTAATCGTTTCCATACTTTAAGTGCTTTAATTAGACAACTTCATGATAAATACACCTTTGAAAAAAAAGTTCCACCAGAATTAGAAAATCAACTCCATGTATTAAATAAAAGAACTAATTATCTAAAGTATGTTATGGGCTTTTCGTCTTTTGGCTTTCTTTTCAACATGTTAACGGTGTTACTTTTATATTTGGATTTAATATTTTACGCTAGATTAAGTTTTGCATCATGTTGTATATGTATGATTATATCAATTTTTTTGTTTTTACAGGAAGTAAGAATGTCAAATGAAGCACTGAAGTATCACTTAAGCGATATGGACTCTATGAAAAAAGATTTATAAATTACTCCTCTAAAAGTTTTTTTTTAAAAAGAGAAATACCTTGTTTAATTTTATGATCATAGGACTCATCAAAAGTATTTAATTGCCACCCTCTCATTCTTGCTCTTATCGCTTTAAGGTTATTTTTTTTCCAATTTTCAGTTGTAACTTCACTTTTCCATATTTTCTTTTCTTCATTAGTACGTGCGCATCCATAGCAGTATCCTGTTACAGGATCAGTTTTGCAAATGCTTATACAAGGTGAAATTATTTTACCACTCATTTAGGGTATAAGAATCGCAGGCCCTGTTAATTTTCTAGACTCTAAATCAATGTGCGCTTGTTCAGCTTCTTCAAGATTATATTTTTTTGAAATATTTATTTTTATTTTACCAAATTTAATTTTTTCAAAAATTTCATCAGCACCAGTTTGAAGTTTTTTTTGCGTATCAAAGAATTGGCCCACAGATGGCCTTGTTAAATACAAACCCTTGGGTTGAATATCTTTAGGTACATTTACAGGATCTAGTGGTCCTGATGCATTACCAAAACTCACCATCATTCCACTTTTTTTTAGGCAAGCGATTGACCCTTGAAAAGTTTTTTTCCCCACCCCATCAAATACTGCTGGAACTCCTTCATTATTTGTAATTTTCATTACTTCTTTTGAAAAGTCTTCTTTTGAGTAATTTATAACGTGTGCATATCCATTTTCTTTAGCAACTTTAATTTTTTCATCAGATCCAACCGTTCCAATTACTTTTGCTCCAATACTATTTGCCCATTGTGCAAATATTTGACCTACTCCTCCCGCTGCAGCGTGAAAAAGAACAGTTTCTCCTGCTTTAAGTTTATAACTTTTTGTAATTAAGTAATTAGTAGTCAAACCTTTAGTCATCAAAGCTGCTGCTTGCTCGTGGGAGATGCCATTAGGTAATTTAATAGCAATGTTAGATGGAATAATTCTTTGTTCTGAATAAGCACCAATAGGCTGTGATGCGTAAGCAATATTATCACCTTTATTAAAATCTTTAACATTAGATCCAACCTCATCAATCTTTCCTGCCGCCTCGTAACCTATACCACTTGGTAATTTTAGAGGATATAAACCTGATCGATTGTAAGTATCTATATAATTTAAACCTATTGCATAATTAGTAACTTTTATTTCATCTGGCCCAGGCATTCCTATATTTACATCCTGGATCTTTAAAACCTCAGGTCCACCATGTTTGTTAATAATTATAGACTTAGACATTATTGAAAGTACTTTAACTTTTAGTATTTAGCAAACGTTCCATTATTGTAATCTTGAATAGCTTCAAGTATTTCAGCTTTTGTGTTCATTACAAATGGTCCACCTCTAGCTATCGGCTCACCAATAGGTTTACCAGCAATGAATAGGAACTCAGATTTTTTACTTGCTCTCACTTTAAGCTTGGTGCCTCGCTCCAACAAAATTAAGTTTGAGTCAGTAGGCTTGTCATGGTTTTTATCACCGATTTTTAACTCTCCTTTAAGCAAATAAATAAAAGAATTATGTTCCCAAAGTATATCGTGATTAAATTCTTTTCTCTCATTTAAAATTATATGAAAATAAATTGGATCAACATTATGATTTTTTTCTGGGCCTTCGGCTTTTTCATATTTTCCTGCAATTACTTTCACGATTTTTTCATTATCTTTGTGTTTACCGAGTTCATCTCCTTTTATATAAAGGTATTCTGGCTTATTTTTTTTCATTTTAGCTGGCATGTTGATCCAAAGTTGAAAGCCTAATAACTTACCTTCTTTCATAGCAGGCATTTCGGAATGAATAATTCCTCTTCCAGTTTTCATCCATTGCACATCTCCAGAAGTCATAATACCTTTAGCTCCAGTGCTATCTTGATGTTCAAACTCCCCGTTTAACATATAAGTTACTGTTTCTATTCCTCTGTGTGGATGAGGTGGAAAACCAGCCACATAATCATCTTTATTTTCAGAACCAAATTCATCAAGCATTAAGAATGGATCAATATAATCTGCTTCTGGAGTTCCTATGCTTCTTTTTAACTTTACTCCTGCACCATCTGAGGCATTTAAGGCTTTAATAATTTTTTTTACTTCAATTTGAGACATAGAAATATTTATAATGAAAGTTTAAACTATATCAAGTAGCTGCGTTAAATTGCTGATCTCATTTTTTGGCTGAAAATCGAGGATATCAAATACTGAGTTATGTCTATTAACCCAAATGGAATTATATCCAAAGTTTCCACCTCCTGAAACATCCCATGTATTCGAGCTCAAAAAAGTAATTTCATCAGATTTAATTTTATATTTTTTAATCGGTATTTCATAAACTTTTGGATCAGGTTTATAAATTTTCACTTCTTCAATAGAAAAAATATCATCAAATAAATTATTTAACTTATTACTTTCAACTAGTTCATTTAGAAGATCAAGTGTCCCGTTAGAAAGAATAGCAAGTTTGAAGTTTTTCTTTCTTAAATCTTCCAAGACTCCTTTTACTTCGGGATAAGGAGATAAAATTTTGTAAAGACTAAGTAACTCATTTTTCATATTTTTGTTAATATTGAATACTTTCATTGATTTATCCAAACTGTCCTCAGTAATATCCCAAAAATTTTTATGTCTTTTCATTAAACTTCTAAGCCAAGTATATTCAAGCTGAGTAGTTCTCCAAAAATTTGCAAATGTTTCCCACTTAGCTCCAATTTTATCTTTGCATTTTTTAGCAGCTGAATTTACATCGAACAATGTACCGTAAGCGTCAAACACTACTGCCTTTGTTTTCATCATTTATGAAATGTTATGTGAACCATCACATAATGGTTGATCATTTGTTTGTTTGCATGTGCAGAAAAAAACTTTTTTAGATTGATCAGCTAAATATTTAAAAGGTACAAACTCAGTTCCTTTATGTGAACCATCACAAAAAGGTTGCTTAGAACTAATTCCACAAGTACACCAAAAATAAGATTTTCCCTCTAATACATTAATGCCTATTGGGGAATCTCCAGCTCTATTTCCTTTTTTCATTAAAGCTCCTTTATATCTTCAAAATTTGTTTATATTATAGATATTAATGAATATTAGATTATATCATCCAGACAGTATACTAGAAAATAATACGAGTTTGTTAAGTAAAGAGCACACTCATTATATTGTTAATGTCATGCGACTTAAAAGAGGCTCAAACTTAAATTTTTTTAATAAGAACGGAGAATGGAAAAGCGAAATAATTTTTTTAGACAAAGATAGAGTTGAAGTTAGGTTTTTAGAAAAAATTAGAGAAGCTAATAATTTATCTAAAACTGAGCTAGCTATTTGCTTAGTTAAAAAAATTCCAATGGATAATATTTTACAAAAAGCTACAGAGCTTGGTATAAGCAAAATTACTCCAATAATTTCAGAAAGAACAGAAGTTAAAGAATTAAATCTTGATAGAGCAAAAAAAATAGCTATTGAAGCGACCGAACAATCTAATCAACTTGTGCCTCCAAATATCAGTGATGTTATCAAATTAAAAGATTTTTTATCAACTTTTGATGAAAACTCAAAAATTTTATTTGCTGACGTCAATTCAAAAGAAAACTTAAAAACCGAAGATCTTAAAAATATTAAATCTTTTTGTATTTTGATTGGACCTGAGGGTGATTTCTCTCCAGTGGAACGTGAGTTAATCTTACAAAATAGAGCGGTAAAACCTTTTACTTTATCTAGAAACATTCTAAGGTCTGATACCGCTGCAATAAGCGCGATTTCACTAGTAAATTTTATCAATAACTTTCATTAATTGTCGCATTAATTGAAATTGTGAAATCATCTAAAAGCTGTATAAAAACTCATGATTAAAAAAATTGCTTATACACTTTTCTTAACCTGGTCAGCAGCGCTATTAGCTAATGAGCCAAAGGATTGGCAATTAGGTTTCCAGAAATCAGCATCAAAGAGTATGGATGATATTGTCTGGTTTCACGATTACATGCTTGTACCAATAATTACAGCTATCACTGCTTTTGTTTTATTTTTACTTTTGTATGTTTGTATTAGATACAGAGCTTCCAAGAATCAAGTCCCATCTACCACAAGTCATAACACATTAATCGAGGTTATTTGGACATTAGTTCCTTGTTTAATTTTGATCGTTATGGCAGTTCCTTCATTTAAAGTTTTATATTCACAAGATGAAATTCCCAAAGCAGACGTTACTATCAAAGCTATAGGATATCAGTGGTATTGGGGTTATGAGTACCCAGATGAAAATATAATCTTCGACTCTTATATGATTGATGAAAAAGATTTGAAAGAAAATCAACCTAGATTATTAGCGGTTGATAATGCGGTATACGTTCCAGTCAATAAAGTTGTAAAGGTTATGATAACTGCAAATGATGTTTTACATGCATGGGCACTACCATCTTTCGGGGTTAAAAGAGATGCAATTCCTGGAAGAATAAATGAGACATGGTTTAAAGCTGATCGGACTGGAACTTTCTACGGCCAGTGTTCTGAGTTATGTGGAATAAAACATGCTTTCATGCCTATCACAGTAAACGTTGTGTCTGAGGATGAGTACAATAAATGGTTAGAGGAAGCTAAAGTTAAATTTGCCAAAGAAGAAATTAATAATAATATCAAAGTAGCAAAAAAAATTAAGGAGATACAGTAATGTCAGCAACAACTGCAGATCACGAGCATCACCATAATCCAACAGGTTGGAAGAGATGGGCTTACTCAACTAATCATAAAGACATTGGAACAATGTATCTTATCTTCGCAATTATTGCCGGCATAATTGGATCCGCATTTTCAGTTTTAATGAGAATGGAATTAATGCACCCAGGAGATGGAATTCTTGGAGGCGATTATCATTTATATAACGTTTTAGTAACTGGTCACGGTCTGATCATGATTTTCTTTATGGTAATGCCAGCGATGATCGGTGGTTTTGGTAATTGGTTTGTTCCAATTATGATAGGTGCACCAGATATGGCATTTCCAAGGATGAATAATATTTCTTTTTGGTTATTACCAGTTGCTCTAATTTTACTACTAGTATCGATTTTTGTTGATGGCCCTCCAGGTGCAAAGGGAGTAGGGGGAGGCTGGACAATTTATCCACCTTTATCCTCAAAAACTGGTCAGCCAGGACCTGCGATGGATTTAGCGATTTTAAGCTTACATGTGGCAGGAGCTTCTTCAATTTTAGGAGCAATTAATTTTATCACAACAATTTTAAATATGAGAACTCCTGGTATGACTTTACACAAAATGCCACTATTTTCATGGTCAATCTTAGTAACAGCATTTTTACTTTTATTGTCTCTACCAGTTTTGGCAGGAGCTATAACAATGCTTTTAACAGATAGAAATTTTGGAACCGCTTTCTTTGAAGCACAAACAGGTGGGGATCCAGTTCTATTCCAACATTTGTTTTGGTTTTTTGGTCATCCAGAGGTATATATTTTAATTTTGCCAGGTTTTGGAATGATAAGCCATATTGTTTCAACTTTTTCAAGGAAGCCTGTGTTTGGTTATCTCGGAATGGCCTATGCGATGGTAGCTATTGGAGTTGTCGGTTTCGTTGTTTGGGCTCACCATATGTATACGGTTGGATTAGACACAGATACCAAAGCTTATTTCTTAGCTGCTACAATGATTATTGCAGTGCCAACTGGAATTAAGATTTTTTCTTGGATAGCAACAATGTGGGGCGGCTCTATAAGCTTTCAGACACCAATGTTATGGGCTATTGGTTTTATTTTTTTATTCACTTTAGGAGGAGTAACCGGAGTTGTCCTAGCAAACGCAGGTGTAGATACCGCGCTTCATGACACTTATTATGTTGTAGCGCATTTCCATTACGTATTATCGATGGGCGCTGTGTATGCAATTTTTGCAGGATTTTACTATTGGTTTAGTAAAATGACTGGTTATGAATATTCAGAATTTTTGGGAAAACTACATTTTTGGTTGACGTTCATAGGGGTCAACTTAATATTTTTCCCTCAACATTTCTTAGGATTAGCAGGAATGCCGAGAAGATATGCAGATTATCCAGATGCATTTGCTGGTTGGAATTATATTTCATCGATTGGTTCATATATATCTATTATCGGCTTAGCGGTATTTTTATTAAATTTATTGTACGCTTTTATGAAAAAGAAAAAAGCAGAACCAAATCCATGGGGAGAAGGAGCAACGACTCTAGAATGGACAGTGTCATCACCGCCACCATTCCATACTTTTGAAGAGCTACCTAAAGTAAAGTAATTTGAGCCAGATAAGTATAAAAACTAAAAACTCTAAACTTGGTTTAGCATTAGACCTAAGTTCTTTTTTTAATTTAATGAAACCAAGAGTAATGTCTTTAGTTCTTTTTACTTGTATGGTTGGGTTATTAATAGCTCCAATTAATGTAGATTTTCCTACTGCATGTATCTCTCTTTTGGCGGTAGCTATAGGTTCCGGGGCTGCTGGAGCACTTAATATGTGGTACGAGTCTGATTTAGATGCTTTAATGAGCAGAACTTGTTTAAGACCAATACCAACTGGAAAAGTAAAAAAAGATCAAGCTCTATATTTTGGCATAATTTTATCAGCTTTGTCAGTAAGCATCATTTATTTTTCTGCTAATTTAATTTCTGCAATTTTATTGGCATTAACAATTGCTTTTTATTTTTTTGTTTACACAATTTGGTTGAAAAGGAAAACCCCACAAAATATTGTTATTGGCGGTGCTGCTGGAGCATTACCACCTGTTATAGGATGGACAATAGCAACTGGAAACGTTTCTCTGGAACCGCTGATATTATTTTTAATTATCTTCTTATGGACACCATCACATTTTTGGGCATTAAGTTTGTATAAATCAGGCGATTATAAAAAAGCAAAAATTCCAATGCTTCCTATAATTTCCGGAGTAAAGACAACGAAGATAAATATTCTTGTCTACGCCTTGATTATGTCACCTGCGGTTGTAGCTCCGTATTTTTTTAATTTTGCCAGCTTATTTTATTTGATCTTTTCCTCAATAATGACTGTATATTATATATACCTATGTTTTAAACTACATAGCTCTAAAATATCAAAGGTTTCAAACAAAATTGCGAGAAAAATATTTATTTACTCAATTTTCTACTTATTTTTTATTTTTTTAATTTTATTAATTGATAATATTCTAAAATAACATGATGGATAAAAAGAAAAAAAATTTGATTACTGCTTTGATATTAATCTTATTTATGATTTTTTTATTTGTGCTTACTTTTTACAATATTGGAATTTACAACAGAGTAATATAATGAATATAAGTAAAAAAAACCTAACACCCATTGCTTTAGTATCAATATTTTTATTTATGCTAGGGTTATCTTTTGCAGCTGTTCCATTATATGATTTATTTTGCAGAGTAACAGGTTTCGGTGGCACTACTCAAAATGCTTCTAACAAAGAAATTCCAAAAATTATTGTAAATCAAGACTATAAAATGCGATTTGATACAAACATTAATAGCACTCTGGATTGGAAATTTTATCCTGAAATAAATACTTTAGACTTAAAACCAGGGGAAGTTCATACAGTGAAATTTAACGTTGAAAATCCTAGTAGCGAAATTTCTTCAGGTTCAGCAACATTTAATGTGTCCCCATCACCATTTGGTATTTATCTAAATAAGATAGGTTGCTTTTGTTTTGAAAAACAAATTTTACAACCAGGTGAAAAGAAAGAGTTTGTATTAACATTTTTCTTGGATCCTAAAGTAGTTGATGATAATAAAACTAAAAATATGTCTGATGTAACTTTGTCATTTACCTTTTTTTCATCAGGTTATTATGAAAAGAGTAATACATAATGTCAGCAGGAAAACCAAAACACGATTATCATTTAGTTGATCCAAGTCCTTGGCCAATCTATGTCTCATTCGCCACTTTAGTTTTAGCTTTTGGAGCAGTTTATTACTTTCATTCTAAAGCTCTTTGGTTATTATTAATTGGCTTCGCTTTGGTAGTTTATGGCGCATTTATGTGGTGGAGAGATGTTATAGAGGAAGCAGAACATCAGGGCCATCATACTCCAGTAGTTCAAATAGGACATAGATACGGCATGACATTATTTATCGCTTCTGAAGTAATGTTTTTTGTTGCATGGTTTTGGGCTTTTTTTAATGCAAGTTTATTCCCACCAGATTCAATTGGCGGTATATGGCCACCAGCAGATATAAAAACTTTTGATCCTTGGGATATACCACTAATTAACACTCTGATTTTATTGTTATCAGGTACTACTGTCACTTGGGCGCATCATGCAATGTTAGAAAATGACAGAAAAGGATTAGTAAATGGTTTAATCGCAACAGTATTTTTAGGATTTATATTTTCTTGTTTTCAAGCTTATGAGTATCATCACGCAACATTTACTTTAGATGGTGGAATTTATGGTTCAACGTTTTATATGTCGACTGGTTTTCATGGCTTTCATGTAATTGTCGGAACAGTCTTTCTTGCAGTTTGTTTGTTTCGATCAATGAGAGGCCATTCGACGCCTCAACATCATTTTGGATTTGAAGCAGCAGCCTGGTATTGGCATTTTGTCGACGTGGTTTGGTTATTCTTATTCGCTGCGATCTATATTTGGGGAAGCTAATCTCAAATTGAAAAGAGCATTTTTATTTCAACTTTTCGTAATTTTTTTTGTAACAGTATTTTGTGCTTTAGGAACTTGGCAACTTTATAGATTGCAATGGAAGCTAGAACTAATAAGCGAAATTACTTTTGGATTAGACTCTAAACCAATAGAATACTCTGACTCAATTAAAAAGAATTATCAGAGAGTAAGCGCTAAAGGAAAATTTAATTTTGATAAGCAAATTTACCTTTATAGCTTGAATGATAGTGGAAAACCTGGATATGATGTAGTCACTCCTTTTAGGACTGACAAAAATCAAAATGTTTTAATTAATAGAGGATGGATTAAAAAAGAACTAAAAGGTAGTGCAAGCATAAACTCCAAAGCAGAGAGTGATAGTGAAATAATTGGTCTTTTAAGAGAAATTTATAAACCAAGTATATTTAAACCAGATAATGATATTTCAAATAATATTTGGTTTTCATTAAATTTAGAAGATTTAAAAGAAGCTACGGGAGAGCAATTTAATGAGTTTGTAATTTTTTTGGAGGATAATAAAGCCAAGACACCACTTCCTAAAAAGATTAGTATAGATGTGCCAAATAATCACCTTAAATATGCTATAACATGGTATGCAATATCAATCTCGATAATTTTTTATTATTTATATTTTAGAAGAAAAAAATGAATTATTTTAGCACTAGAGATAAATCTTTAGAATTTAGCTTTAAAGATATTTTCTTAAGAGGACTCGCACCAGGCGGAGGGTTATTTTTGCCTGCTGAAATCAAGAAGTATAGTCAAGAAGAACTTAATAATTTAAGTCAACTAAATTATAACGAACTTGCCACAGAAATTATCTTTAATTTCTGTTCAGGTGAAATTAAAAAGGACGAACTTAGCTCACTGATACAAAAATCTTATAGTAGTTTTAAAGATAAAGAAGTCGTAAATATAAAAAAAATTGGAAATATAAATCTTCTCGAACTTTATCATGGACCCACTTTAGCTTTTAAAGATATTGCAATGCAGGTAATTGGCAATATGTATGACTATTTAGAAGTCGCTAAAGATAAAACTGTAAATGTAATAGTTGCTACATCAGGAGATACTGGTTCAGCGGCTATAGCTGCCTTAAGCAACAGAAAAAATATAAATCTTTTTGTACTACATCCGCATAATAAGATTTCAAATATTCAAAGAAAAATAATGACAACAATTAGTGGAGCTAATATTTATAATATAGCTATTGAGGGTTCATTTGATGATTGTCAAAAAATTGTAAAAGAGCTTTTTAATGAAAATAGTTTTAGATCAAAAATAAATATGTCAGGCGTAAATTCTATCAATTGGGCGAGAATTGTTTGTCAAATTGTTTATTATTTTTATTCTTTCTTTAGATTAAAAAAAAATAATATAAGCTTTTCGGTACCAACTGGTAATTTTGGAGATGTCTATGCTGGATACATTGCAAAAAAAATGGGTTTACCAATTAATAAACTTATAGTCGCTACAAATAAAAATGATATTTTACAAAGAGTTATTAATACAGGTGAATATAAACCTGATAAAGTGAAAGCAACCATTACACCAAGTATGGATATACAAGTTGCCAGTAATTTTGAGAGGTTGCTTTATTATATATTAGATGAAAGCGATATTAAGGTAGGATCATTAATGAATGATCTATCATCAAAAAGCATATTCAATTTAGAAAAAAAAGAAATCGATAAAATTAAAAAGGATTTTGAAGCAGTAAAAGTTACAGATGAAGAGACAGTATCTATAATTAATGAAATTTATAAAGAGCATCAATTTATAATTGATCCTCACACTGCTACTGGAGTAGGAGCAGCAAAAAGTTTTAAAAATTTAGGAGATATAGTTGTTCTTGGTACAGCTCATCCTTATAAGTTTAACGATACTATTAAAAAAGCCATAGGAAAAAATTTAGACTCACCTGAGCATTTAAAATTGAATATAGATAAAAAAGAAACATTTGATATTATCAGGAATTCAAATTCAGAAGTAAAAAATTATATTTTGGGCAAAATTCAATGAGAATAAAAATAGGAGACAAACTACCTAATTCGGAGTTATTTTATCTTGACCAAAATAATGATGTAAAAAAAATTGATATTTTAGATCTTTGTAAAGGTAAGACTATTATTTTAGGTATGCCTGGAGCTTTTACTAAAACTTGTTCGGCTCTTCATCTTCCTGGGTATATAAAAAATTACGACTTAGCTACTCAAAAAGGAATTACAAAAATTATATGCATCGCTGTAAATGATCCCAATGTTATGAAGGCTTGGGGTGAAAACCAAAATACTGGCAGTAAAATTTTTATGGTTGGTGATCCTTTTCTTAAATTTACAAAAGCTATTGGAGCAGAAGTAGATAAATCCGAAAAAGGATTAGGAATTAGATCAAATAGATACACTATGCTTGTGGACAAAGGCGAAGTTAAAAAAGTAGAAGAAGAAAAAGAAACAGCTACTTGTGAAGTATCTTCAGCCGAAAGCTTTTTAAAATCTATTTAGTGTTCGAAACTGCTAACTCATCAACAAGATTATTATATTTGTTGCCAGCGTGTGCCTTAACCCATTTCCAAGTAACTTTATGTTTTAGACAAGCATTATCCAATTTAATCCAAAGATCTTTATTTTTAACTGGTTTCTTGTTTGAACTTTTCCAATTATTAACTTTCCACTTCTTAATCCAATCAGTTATTCCATCTTTCACATATTTCGAGTCAGTAAAAATTGTAATCTCTGATTTCTTTTTTATTTTTTTTAATGCCATGATTGGAGCCATTAATTCCATCCTATTATTAGTTGTATTATTTTCACTTCCAGAAATCTTAGATTGATTAGAGTCATCTAATATGATTGCTGCCCAACCTCCTTTTCCAGGATTTCCAGAGCAAGCGCCATCAGTATAAATCTTTAATTTCATTAAAAAAAATAATCCTCATGATTTTTTGCATTCTTATGAAATTCTAATCTTTTTAAATACTCCATTGGATCTTTAATTTTAACAATTGCTCCTTCAACTTTATTTAATGTGTCAAATACTCGAGTTAACAAGAATCTCAAAGCAGCGCCTTGAGATAAAACCTTAATATTATTCAATTCTTCATCAGTTAATTTTCTAATAGAATTATATCCGTCTATAAAGTTTTTTGCTTTAGTAACGTTAAAACTTAAATTACTTTTTAGACCGTCAAAACACAAAGCGTTAAAGCAAATAGCGATTTCAAACGCAAAAAAATCTTCACATGAAAAATAAAAGTCTATCACACCACTAAATTTATTTTGAATAAAAAAAATATTGTCGTGAAATAAATCTGCGTGGATTATTCCTTTTGGCAGATTTTTTGGCCAATTTTTTTCAACATCATTAAGATTTTCCTCTATTAATCTTGGCAGATCTTTATGTATGTTTTCACAACTATCTTTGACTGAATTAAATAATTTTCTCCATGAATTTATGGATAGGTCATTTTGTCGTTTTAGTTTTAAATTCTTTGTGAGATCATGCATTTTAGCTATTTCAGATCCGATTGATTTACAGTTAGCTGGAGATAAATTTTGCTTTGCTTTTCCCTCAAGAAATGAAACGATCATTAATTTTTTACCCTCAAAATTTGTAATAGTTTCATTCTTATTATTAGAAATAGGAGCAGGGCATTTAAAGCTAGCTTTATTTAAAGATGTCATTAGATCAGAAAAAAAAGGAAGATCAGCAGATTTAACTCTTTTTTCGTAAATAGTTAATATAAATTTTTTTTTATTAATTGATAAAAAAAAGTTTGTATTTTCTATACCTTCTTCAATTCCTTTGAATGAGTCTAACTTACCTAAACTATAATTAGATAAAATTTCCTCAATCTTTTTTTTATTTAACTTTGTATAGACAGCCATTAATTAAGTTCTTTCGGCAATTTAAATACAACTTTTTCTTCTGCAACTGTTACTTCTTCAATAGAAACGTTTCTATCTTTTCTTAAACTGTCCAACAAAGTTTGAACAAGCTTTTCTGGCGCAGATGCTCCAGAAGATATTCCGATAATTTCAGAATTTTCTATTTCATTAAAAGGAATTTCTTTTTCAGAATGCATCAAATGAGAATTATTACAACCTGCTTTTTTTGCAACTTCAACTAATCTGACAGAATTAGAAGAGTTACGACTACCTACTACAAAAAACATATCACACTTGGAAGCTATCTCTTTTACTGCAGACTGTCTGTTAGTAGTTGCGTAACATATATCTTCTTTAATAGGGCCTTTAATTTTCGGAAACTTTTTTTTAAGAGCTTCAATTATTTCAGCTGTATCGTCTACAGACAGAGTTGTTTGAGTAATATATGCTAGAGGTTTTTTAAAATCTTTTTCTTTTAGCAGTTCAACATCATTTTTAGTCTCGATTAGTTTAATTGATTCATTTGGAAGCTGACCCATTGTTCCAATAACTTCAGGATGATTTTTATGTCCAATTAACAATATATCAAACCCATTTTTATTTAATTGTTCCGACTCTCTGTGAACCTTTGAAACTAGTGGACACGTTGCATCTACAAAGGATAAATTTTTTAATTTAGCCTCTTCTGGTACTGACTTTGGCACTCCATGAGCTGAGAAAATTACAGGTCTACTCGCGTCATCTACGTCAGATAATTCATCGACAAAAATTGCACCTTTTTCTTTTAACTCTTCAACAACCTGTTTATTATGAACTATTTCATGACGAACATATACCGGAGCTCCAAACTTACTGATAGATTTTTCAACTATTTCAATTGCTCTTTTAACACCAGCGCAAAATCCTCTTGGTGAAGCTAAATAAATTTTAAGTTCTTTTTTCATTTTTTTCTAAAAGATATTCTAACAATATATGCGGAAAAGTAAGTGACGCCAAACCAATAAATATTACCTTGTAAATAGCCTCATCAAGCTTAAAAAAGTTATTTAAAAAATATATTGCAAATAAAAATATTACTGCAGTTACAAAAGTTAAAGGGATAGCTTTAATTATAAATTTTTTAAGTCCTGGCTTGAAAGATCTATCCAACTCAAAAATAAGAGTAATCGAATGCCTAATTGAATGAAGAAAACAAAAATAAAGAGTAAAAGCTAAAATAGGTGATAAAAAAAGATTTAGTATTATTAAAGAAAAGAAGTCCATGATCATGACACCTTTTAGATTTGTGCTTTCTTTTTTTGAAATGTACATAGATGATAAAAAACCAAGACATAACATTCCAATTAAAAATTCATTACTAAATAATCCTGCCTCAAAAACTTTAAAATTTAGAATCCTAAATATTTCATTAGTTTCCTCTCTATTTAATAATAGTGGGGCCATAATTACTGCTGATCCTTTTAAGAAGAATAAACACTCAGATATGAAAAACTTTTTTCTAAAAAAAAATACTGTATCTTCCTTTCCAAAATGATAGGCAGCCACAATCAAAAATAGTAATAAAATTGTATTAGGAAATATCAACCAGAATATTATTATCAATGATGAAATTAATATATAGGCAAGATAAAAGGATATAGTTTGTTTGTATCCAAATAATTTTAAAAGTTTTTTTCCTTTGATATTATCTAATGCACCGTGAGAAATTCCCAAAATTAAAATTAAAAATAAGCAAAATATAACTGGCTCAAAATTGAACATTAGATAAAGAGGGCTTATCAAAATACAAAAATTAAAAAATATAATTGAGTGCTTAAAGTTAATATTTTCCATTAATTAATCAATGCTTTTAAAAAAATTAATTTTGGCATTTTGCTTATAATATTTATGTCTTCAATAATATTACTTTTATTTGATAAAAATTTTATAATTGTATTAGAAGAAGTTTTAAACATATCATAAAAAATTTTAGGCATCTTTTCGGGATGTTTTTTTAATACTCTTAGAAATACTTTATCTAAAAATTGATATTTTTTTCCTAAGGAGAATATTTTTGCTTTATTAATATTGTCAATGTTTTTTACAATATAACGACTATGTTCTTGAATGTTCAAAAAAGTGTAACCTGTACTTAAACGAGTCATTCCCCCAGCTGATCCAATATTAATTATTTTATCATTTTTTTTAAATGATGGAGAAAAGAGTGGTATAGCTCCTTTTTCAGTAAAATTTATTTTATAGTTTTTTATACCCAGGTTATTCTCAATATAATTTTCTAATTGAAGATCATAATCTCTGAGGCTCTGATCCTCTAAATCTGATAGCCAAGTAGTTTCAATTAAAGCTTTATTTTTGCTAAATGGCAAGGTGTAGAAAAAATGCACATCTTTTCTCTGATCGCAATTAAAATCCATTAAGTTTATAATTTCTTCATCGAAAATATTCTTAGGTGTCTCTATCTCGATACCCTGAAAGTGTTGCCATAACTCAGTTTTATCAAATTCTTTTTCAAAAATACTATTAAAAATTATTGAATTTTCTGAATTGACTTCGTTTAGATTTTTGAAAAAACTAATATTAGAATTTGTTGAGAGTTTAGTATTTATCTTTTTATAAAACTTTCCACTATCAATACTTTGGTAAGGAAATTTTTTATTTGTTAATTCATTAGAGTTTTCAGTAGTATTAATTGTAAAATTATTCCAACTTTTAATTACACAATCTTCAAAATTATGATCAAATACTTTCCAGAATGACCAAGTTTTGTCTCTCCTATATTCTTCACGGGTTTCAATTATTGCTAAAGTTTTCTCCTTCAACTTATCGTTTATTTCAAGCTCATAGGCCAAAGATAAACCCGCGCACCCACCTCCTATAATAATATAATCAAATTCTTTCATTCAAATTAATCTCTTGTTCTAAAATATTATTATTTAATTGATTGTCGTAATTTAAATTTTTTATGAATAATAACTTAATAAAGTCAATAATAGATAAAAAAGTCTGAATGACCTTTTCCAATACTGGGACATAGATTTTGCCTGCTTTATTATAATTATCTATGTTATTTTGTTTTAGAATATAGTCACCTATTTTTCTGTAAACTCGTCTTGCAACAATAACTGAAAATCTAGATTTAACTGGTATACAGCTAATAGATGTAAATGATTTTTCATAAAATGCTTGAGACTCATTTATAATAGCTCGAATTGATGAAAAATCATGTTTTACATATTGTCTATTTCGCGCTTTATCTTCACAAACATCTCTAGCGATATTAGTAAGTTGCATAGCAATCCCTAAATCAATCGCGCCCTTAAAAGCCTCTTTATTTTTTACTTTCAATATTTTTGACATCATTAAACCGACTGTTCCAGCCACCCTATAAGAGTAAATAAGTAAATCTTTTTTTGAATTAATCACTACTTTTTCCTCTAAGTCTGTCTCAACTCCATCAAATAAATCTATAATTATTTGTTTAGAAATATTTTCACTATTAATAATTGACCACATATCTTTTATAATTTGATTTTCTATATTTTTATTTTCAAAATCACTTTTAAATTTTGAGAAAATTTCTCTTTTTACGCTTAGATTATTATCATTATCAACTATATCATCTAATGTTCTGCAGAAATTATATAAAGATGAGCACTTATCCAATGTATTGCTCGACAGAAAAAAACTTGCCCAATAAAAAGATTTTGCGTGTTTTTTTAACAAATTGCTTTTCATTGAAATAATTTGTCTAAAACTTTTGCTGATGAAAGAACCCCCGGCATTCCAGCACCTGGATGAGTGCCTGCACCAACAAAGTATAAGTTTTTATATATTTCAGATTGATTATGAAATCTAAAATAAGCCGACTGGGAAAATTTTGGCTGGATTGAAAATCCAGAGCCATAAAGAGTTGCTAGATCTATTTCAAAGTAATCAGGTGTTAAATAAAAATCACTTACTACGTTCTCTTTAATACCGGGTAAAACAGTTTTATCCATTTTATTTAAAACTAAATTTTTAAATCTATCACCTTCTTCGATCCAATTAACTTTGGACAAATTATTTGGAACTGGAACTAAAACATAAAAAGCATCCTGGCCCTCTGGAGCCATATTAGGATCTGTTGCAGATGGTCGATGTAAATAATAACTTATATCATCAGACAGTATTTTTTTTTCAAAAATTTTATCAAGATGTTTTTCATAAGATTCTCCAAAATAAATTGTATGATGAGCAACATCGTTATATTTTTTTTTAGAACCAAAATAATAAACAAATAATCCCATTGAATAATCCATTCTTTTCATTTTTTGTTTAAATAAAAAATTATAATCTTCTTTTGATTTTATTAAGTTGTTATAGACATTCGGGGGATCGGAGTTACAAATTACATAATCGCTGTTTATTATTTTTGAATTATTTATTTTAACACCCTTAACTTTTTTGTTTTCTGTAAGAATTTCAGTAACCTCAGCGTTTTTGATAATTTTGATATTTTCTTCAATCATTAGCTTTTCTAAAGCTTTAACAACACTACCTGTTCCTCCCATCGAGTAATGAATGCCCCATTTTTTTTCTAAAAATAAAATTAAAGTATATATTGAAGTAGTGCTAAAAGGATTTCCACCTACCAAAAGAGGGTGCATACTAAATACTCTTCTTAATTTTTCATTAGATATATAGCTCGAAACTAAACTATAAACTGACTTATAACTTTTTAATTTTAATAATGATGGAATTTGTTTCATCATAAAGACTAAATTATTAAAGGGCTTGTCAGATAAATCCGTAAAACCTTTATCAAAGATTTTTTCAGTAAAATTCACTAAATTTTTATATCCATCATAATCTTTAGAGTTAAATTTTTTAACTTGCTCCTCCATAGATTTAGCATCACCATTGTAATCGAATGTATCCCCATTACTGAATACAAATCTGTACCATAAATCCAAAGGCACTATTTCTACGTAATCAGAAATATTTTTATTAAAAAGTGAAAATAATTCTTCAAATAGATATGGTGCAGTTATTACAGTTGGACCACCATCATAAATAAACTGATCTTTTTTAAAAACTCTTGCTCGACCACCTAGATCAGGATGCTTTTCTACTAAAGTAACTTTATGACCTTTAGCTTTTAATCTTAGCGAAGCAGCTAGTCCTCCAAAACCCGAACCAATAACAGTTGTTTTTTTTGCCATATGTTTATGGCCTATTCTAACTAGATTTCTTCTTAAGTGCTAATTTTGTTTCTTCGATGCTAGAGCTGTAGATTTTATCTAATTTGCTTTTATCTATTGAGTTTTTAATCAATTTTTCCACAGACTCTAAAGCTATTTCAACTGATGCGTTTTTAATGTCTTTTTCAGCCTGGTTTTTAAGTTGATTAATTCTTTCTTGAGCACTTTTTTTTCTATTATCCATTAATTTATGAAACTCTTCATTAGTTCTAATAATATTTTTTTCTGCCTCCTCATTAGCTTTATTGATCATTTGCTGAACTTCCTTTTTAGAATTACTTATTTTCTTTTCATGTTCAGTTAAGATGTTTTTAGCATCCTCCTTTAGTTTTTCAGCCTCGTTAATTTGACTTTTGATATTAAAAATATTTTGTTCAAGAGTTTCCTTAACTTTTTGAGGGATTTTAAAGAAAATTAAAATACCTAGAAAAATTAGAAAAGAAATTGTCACCCAAAAAGTAGCATCTAATGTCATAAATACTTTCCAATATTTTTTTTTGTAATTTCTTCAACCGATGCTTTGACACTGCTCTCATTTAATTTGTCACCAGATAAGTTTTCAATAATATTCGAGGCGATGTTTTCTGAAATTATTTGGATTGAAGATATTGAATTTTTCTTAAGTTCTGTAATTTTTTTTTGCGCTTCTAAAATCTCTTTTTCAATTTCCTTTTCTATTTTTTCTTTTTTTGATTGAATATCTTTGTCTAGATTATTTTTTGACTCAAAATGTATTTTGGAGACCTCCTTTTTTGCATTTTCTAATATGAGCTCATATTCCTTGAGTTTTGCCTCAGATTTTTCTTTAAATTTATAAGCAAATTCTAAATCCTCTTTTATTTTATTTTCGCGATTGTCTAAATTTTCTCTAATTTTAGGTAAGTAGAACTTCGATATAGAGATATATAGAATAGTAAATACTAATATTAACCAAAATGCTTGAGAAGCCCAATAGGTTGGATCTAGCTGAGGCATGCCAGCCTCAGCTGCAAACAAATTAGAACTTATAACTTTTATCGCTATAAGAAAACTTAAAAAACTCTTCATATTAAATTTACTAAAATGCAAATAAAATAATCAAAGCTACTACGAGACCGAATAGTCCAGTCGCTTCTGCTAAAGCAAATCCTAACAATAAGTTAGGAAATTGTTTTTGCGCAGCTGACGGATTTCTCATTGCTCCAGATAGGTAATTACCGAAAATAATTCCGATACCTACTCCTGCTCCAGCCAATGCGATTGCAGCAAGTCCTGCCCCAATCATTTTTGCCGCTTCTAACTCCATTTTTCCTCCTTTTTAATTAATGGTGTAAATTTAATGCATCATTTAAATAAATGCAGGTTAATATTGCAAAAACGTAAGCTTGTAGAAAAGCTACTAAGATTTCTAAGCCCGTTAATGCTACCGAAAAACTAAGCGGTAACCACCCACCTAATATTCCTAAACTAACAACAAATCCTCCAAATACTTTTAACATTGTATGACCAGCCATCATGTTAGCGAATAATCGAACAGATAAACTTACAGGTCTACTTAAGTAAGAAATTATTTCTATAATAGTGATTAAAGGTAGAAGTACCGTGGGAACGCCACTTGGTACAAAAATGCTTAGATATTTAAAGCCATGCTTGACAAAACCAATGATAGTTACAGCTATAAAAATGAATAAAGCCATTATAAGAGTAACGATTATATGGCTAGTGACTGTAAATGAGTAAGGAAGCATTCCTATCATATTACAAAACAAAACAAAGATGAATAAACTAAATATAAAAGGAAAATAAGGTTTTGCTTTTGAGCCCGCAGTATCACTTATCATTTTTGCGACAAATGTAAAAAACATTTCGGCTATTAGTTGAATTTTATTAGGTATGATTTTTTTCTCTTTAGAACCCAAATATAAAAACAAAAGAATAAGTGATGTACTAATTACCATAAACAAACTTGCATTAGTGAAAGACAAGTCTACACCTGCAATTTTAATCTCAGGTCCAATCCTGTGGACGGTGAATTGTTGCATTGGATTACTTGCCATAAAAAATTTTATTCTTCTTTCTGCATTTTGTTAGCCGCCCTAATTACATTTAACATGCCCGCTGCTGCTCCCAAAAAAAAGAAAATGATTATTAACCAAGGTTTAGTATCAAACCAGCTATCTAAAATAAACCCAATAATTGTCCCAACTCCTACAGCAGCAACTAATTCTGTGCCTAATTTAAAGGCGTTTCCCATAAACAACCCCCGATTTTCATTGTTATGATCAAATTGTTTTTTTATTTTTGATTTTGCAATTTTTAGGCGAGTTTTAAAATCTTCGGGTTCAGTCATTTTTTTAAATTAAGCAACCAACTCTTCTGCTCTTTGAAGGTCAACAGAAACAAGTTGACTTACTCCTTGTTCAGCCATAGTCACACCATAAAGTCTATCCATCCTTGACATAGTCAATGCATGATGAGTTATAATTATAAATTTTGTATTCGTAATCTTAGTTAAATCATCTAATAACCCACAGAATCTTGTTACATTAGCATCATCTAAAGGAGCATCAACTTCATCGAGAACACAAATTGGAGATGGGTTAACCAAAAATACTGCAAATACAAGAGATAACGCAGTTAACGCCTGCTCCCCGCCAGAGAGTAAAGTAATTGATTGAAGCCTTTTTCCAGGAGGTGAAACAAACATTTCTAGTCCTGCTTCAAGCGGATCATCGGAGTCAACAAGTTCAATTTTTGCGGTACCACCATTAAATAATTTTGTATAAACCTCATTAAACTTTCTATTAACTTTTGTATAAGCTTCTAATAAACGTTCTCTACCTTTCTGATTAAGCTCATCAATACTTGTTTTCAATTTTACAATAGCAGAATAAAGGTCAGATCTTTCGTCCTCCATTTTTTTAATATCTGTTTCGTATTTTTTTGTTTCCTCGTCTGCTCTTAAATTAACTGAACCAAGCGAGTCTCTAATTTTTTTTGTTTTCTCTATTTTTTCTAATTGTTCCTCAATAGTTGGAAAATTATCAATGTCGATATTATTTAAATCTGACTGAGGTAATATTGATGTTTCGTTATCTATGTTCAAATCATTTTTCACTAGATAAAGTAAATCTTTTTTTCTATTTTCAATACCTTCTACGGTGGCTTCGTTTCTTGCTTTATTTTCTTTTAGATTTGTAAGTTTTAATTGTATCTCTCTAATATTTTCGTTAATTGCATTATATTTTTTTTCAGCTTCAATTAATTCTTTTTCGATTTCTTCATTTCTTCTTTTAATATTTTCTAGATTTTGTAAATTTTGACCTTTCGAAGTCGCAATTCTCTCAGGGTTTTTTTGGTTTTCGGCTATTTCTAATTTAATTTTATTCGTTCTATTGTTAAGTTCTGAAATCATTTTTTCTGAATTTATCTTTAGGCTTCTCCAATTTTCTAATTCTATATCAATATTTTTTATTCTTTCTTTTCTTTTTATTGAGTCGCTTTCTATAGATTTATTTTTCCCGTATTTTTCAGCGTACTCCTCTTGAGTTAAAGTAATTTTTTTAACCAGTTGTTTTAACTCCTTAAAACTTTCTTTTGTGAGTTTTATATCATTATCAATATCATCTTCAATTTTATCCAGCATTATATCTAATTTATTTTGTAATTTATTAAGCTCTTCCTTAGATATTTGAAGTGCTTTAGATGAATTTGACACCACTTCTAATAATTTATTTTCAGTGTTAAGAAGATCTTCTTTTTCTTGTAAAATTCTTTTTTCATTAAGATCAGCATCTAATGTGATGCTTTTTTCTCTCTCTAAATCAGATTCTATGGTTTTTATTGATTTTTCAAGTTTATCTTGTAGAGATTTTACTCTAGCCTCTTCTTCAACAAGACTAGTCATATCTAAATTTAATTTTTGCAAAGTTGCAGCACTTTCCATTTTTTTGTCTCTTAGTGGCGCAATTTTTTTATTTTCCTCCCCTAGCAGAGTATTATTATGATTGTAATCAATATTTATTGCGCTAATTTCATCATCAAGCTCACTAAGTTTTTCTTGTATTTTTTTTTTATCTTTTTCAATGTCTTTTATCTTTAAAAAATATAATCCTGCCTCAATTTTTTTTATTTGACCTGAAATTTCCTTATATCTTGTAGCTTCTTCAGCCTGCTTTTTTAAGTTATCAAGTTGTTTTTGCTGCTGTCTCTTTAATTCATCAGCTCTTTTGAGATTGTTTTCTGCAGCGTTCAATCTTGTTTCGGCCTCTTGTCGTCTTACATGAATTCCAGAGATACCTGCCGCTTCCTCTAGTATCGATTTTCTTTCTATAGGCTTCGCTGTTACCAACTGGCCTATTCTACCTTGACTTATAAGAGAGGGTGAATGAGCACCTGTTGAGAGATCTGCAAAAAAAGTTTGCACATCTCTTGCTCTTACTTCTTTGTCGTTAATATAATATTTTGATCCTTTATCTTTCTCGATTTTTCTTTTTACTGATATTTCATCAAATTCTTTAAACTGAACAGGGCCACTTTTCTCTCGATTGTCTAATAACAAAGCAACTTCAGATATATTTTTAGATGGTCTATTCGAAGTTCCTGAAAAAATTACATCTTCCATTCCTGAACCTCTCATACTTTTTGCTGAATTTTCACCCATGCACCATCTTAAAGCCTCCACAATATTTGATTTTCCACAACCGTTAGGCCCAACTATGCCGGTAAGACCTTTTTCAATTAACACAGTTGTCTTTTCTGAAAAAGATTTGAAACCTGTCATTTCTAAATTTTTAAATTTCATTTTAAAGATTTTTTTCTATAGCTTTTTTAAATTGTTTGTAATCAACTTTACCAGAATATTTCTTTTCATTTATATATATGGTAGGTGTTGATTGTATATTGTATTTTTTTTGAGCCTCAATTCTTTGATTAAGTATTTCATCTTGCGATTTGTCATTTTTTAGACAATTATTCATCTTCTCATCATTCATGTCAAATTCTGACCCAATCTTTTTTATGGATTCATTTATTTTATTTATATCAGACCCAACTGCCCATAAATTTTGTTTTTTATATATTTTACCTAAAAGTTCAAATTTTTTCTCTCCTTTAATACTACATCTTAAAATTACTTCTGCATTTAGAGCTGCTAGATCTAATGGAAAAGGGTGGTGTTCAAATTTTACTAATCCAACGTCTATAAACTCTTTTTTTAATTCATAATAGATTTCCGAGTGAAAATTAGCACAAGCTGGACAGGTTAAAGAAGAAAAAACTTTAACCGTTACCTTAGCATCAGCATTTCCTTCACTTAAAATTTTGCCATTCACTTCAACAGCAAAAGTTAGTAAAAATAAAAATATTATTTTGTAAAATATTCTACTTATTTCTTTCATTATAAGCCTTCAAAAAATCACTAAGAGAATTCTTAAGCCGATTATTATCTACTTTTTTTATTTTTTCATTTATTTGATTTAAATCTTTTATTTTAGGCAAAATTTTATTTTTTCTAATAATTTTGTTTGAGACAATCTTTAGATTTATTTCTTTTATACAATTATATCCAAAAAAACTATTAATCTTTTCTATGATTTCATTTTTTCCATATTCTACCTCAATTTCTTTTCCATGAATTACATTTAAAACTAATGTTCCGTTTTTCATATCTTTTCCCATTTTCACAGTTGAAGGATAACAAGCATCAGATATTTCCTTGCTTACCATCTTAGTCCAATTATCGATTATATTAGAATAGTTATATCCACCTTTTCTTAGATGTTTCTTAAGTGTCTTAGGAATTGAACTTGAAAAAGGTCTCAAGCCTTGTATGAAAGTATGCGTTTTATTATTATTTTTGTTATGCATTTAAATTCGACTTTATCAAATAAAATTTTAGCTTGGTATGATAATAGCAGAAGAAATTTACCATGGCGTGTTGGCAAAAAGTCACCTAAAAAGCTGTATTATAGACTGTTAAGTGAGTTTATGTTGCAACAAACACAAGTAAAAACGGTGATCCCATACTTTCATAAATTTGTTAAAAAATTTAAAACAATTGATGCTTTATCTAAAAGTAACGAAAAAGAAATTTTAAAAATGTGGGAAGGTCTTGGTTATTATAGAAGAGCAAGAAATCTTTTAGAGTGTGCTAAAATTTTAGTAAAAAAACATAAATCTAGATTACCGAGGTCTATAGTTGAAATAAAAAAACTTCCTGGAGTAGGAGATTATACTGCAAATGCTTTATTAGGGCTTGTTCATAATGAACCAAGAATTGCTATAGATGGAAATGTAAAAAGATTGTTTTCACGAAATTTGAATATTGAAGAAAAAAATATTGACTTCGATAAATTGATTGAAAAAAATAAAATAAATCTTTTTAAAACCAAACGGAATGCTGATTTAGTTGAAGCTTTAATGGAATTCGGTGCATTAAAGTGTAAACCAAAAGACCCAAATTGTATTACTTGTTGTTTGAATAAAACTTGTAAGTATTTTAAATCTGATAAAAAAATAAATAATATTAGAAATAAAATGATTAAAAACAAAAACTATGACATTTTTTGTCGTGTAAATAAAAAACAACAAATCGCCTTAACAAGAAATAATCAAATCAGTTTTTTGAAAAATTTTAATTTACCTGAGATGAAAGAAACAAATATTAAAGCGATCGACAAAAATTGGAAATTTTTAATAAACTATAAGAATTCAATTTCAAATTTAAAATTAAATATTAATCTTTATTATAAATTTTCTAATAAGCTTCCACCAAGGTATAATTGGTATTCTTTAAACGAAAATAAAGAATTTGTTCCAAGTTTTACTAAAAAAATATTAAAAAAATTAACAACTTTATTTTAATGAAAAAAAAAATAGCGATAATAGGTGCTGGTATTGCAGGTTTAACTCTTGGTAATTTGATAAAAAAAAATTCTGACCATGAGTTTATGTTATATGAAAAAGAAGAAAGTTTATCACTAGACGAAGGATATGGAATTCAACTTTCAATAAATAGTTTAAAAATTTTAAATATCATTGGATTTAATAAAATAGATAATGGTAAAATTTATCATCCGACTGGAGTTGATTTTTTTAATATTCAAAACAAAAAAATTTGCGAATTAAACCTTGAACAATTTAATACAGCAGAAAATAAGTATACTACTTTGAAAAGATCAACATTGATTGAATTTTTAAAGGACGACGTATATACACAACATTTAAGATTTGGAAAAAAAATTAAAGAGGTTTCTGAATTAAAGGGAAAAGTTCTCATAAAATTTGATGACAATACTAATGATCTCGTGGATTTAGTAGTTGGAGCAGATGGTATTTTTTCTAATACTAGATCTTTTTTTGAAAAGAAAAAAAATGAACCGAAATTTAAAAAAGCTATTGCTGTAAGAACTATTTTGAAGTCAAAATCTGAACTGAAAATTGATGAAAAAAAAATAAGTCTTATGATGGGAAAAAACTGCCATGTTGTGATTTACCCAGTAAATAAAAATAAAGAATTTAATCTTATTTGTATTATAAGAGATAAAAAATATGATCCAGATAACGTTAGATTATTAATCAATAAAGTCACGAAACAAAATTCAGATTTCGAAAAAGTTTTCAAGAATGATCTAAAATCTTGGCCGCTATATTTCACTCCTAAAATATTTCCGTCTACAAATAGTAAAGTTTTTTATATTGGAGATGCATTTAATGGTTTTTTGCCAACTTTAGCTCAAGGCGCAGGACAATCAATAGAAAGTGCTTATGAGCTATTTAATTTAATTAAAGAAGACAAAAAAGATATTCAAAATGTTTACTATCAAGAGAGATTAAAAAGAGCGGTGATTGTTAGAAGAAGATCAAATATTAACTTTTTTGCTTTCCATATCTCTAGTCCAATTTTACAAGTAATAAGGAACTTTTTTATTAAATTTTTGGTTAAAAGAAAGAATTTTATAAATTCCTATTTAGGAACAGTATATAAATACTAAATTAGCTTTTCTGAAATAAATTTTTGTCTTAAACTGTCAATTAATACGGTTGATCCATTAAAATTATAATGCCAATAAGTCCAACCATTATAGCTTTCTGCTCCCATTATTTTTGCAGCGATTTTGTGTATTGATCCTTCTGTATTTTTGTATTTGATACTTCCATCAGCCATTATTTTCACGTTAATCTTCTTCTGAGGGTCAAATAAAGATGTCCCGGGTTTAATTATTCCTAATTCTACTAATGAACCAAAAGGTATTCTAGGTTTTGATTTACTACTTACGATAGTATCTAGATAATCATCAGCTATTTTTGTAGTTTTGTTAATCCTCTCTTTTGCTGCCATGAAGTATTTTTTATCTTTTTCAACTCCGAAAAAATTTCTTCCTAGCTTTTTAGATACTACAGCAGTAGTTCCTGTACCTAAAAAAGGATCTAATATTGAATCACCTTTATTTGTAGTTGCTAGAATAATTCTATGAAGCAGCGCCTCAGGTTTTTGAGTAGAGTGAATTTTTTTTCCATCCCTTTTTAATCTCTCTTTTCCATTACAAATTGGCAGTGCCCAGTCCGATCTCATCTGCAAATCGTCATTTAAGCATTTAATAGATTGATAATTAAAAGTATATTTCGATTTTTTACTTTTTGATGCCCAGATCAAAGTTTCATGAGCATTAGTAAATCTTGTTCCCCTAAAATTAGGCATTGGATTATTTTTTCTCCAAATAACATCATTTAATAACCAAAAACCTAAATTTTGTAAAAGGTATCCTAATCTAAAAATATTATGATAAGATCCTATAACCCATATAGATCCATTATCTTTCAAAATTCTTTTACATTCCATTAACCAAGTTTGACAAAAATCATCATAATGATTAAAACTATTAAATTGATCCCATTTATCGTTAACTCCTTTTACTTTAGAAGAGTCTGGACGAGTTAATTTTTCACCAATCTGCATGTTGTAAGGAGGGTCAGCAAAAACTAAATCAAAAGTCTTGTCAGGAATTTTTTTTAATTCCTCTAAACAATCACCATTAAGAATTTTGTTAGAAAATTTGAACATTTTTTGATTCAACCTTAAATTGAATCAAGGGTCAATTCATTTTCTAAGAAAAATATATCTTCTTGTGTTCAAGATTCTTATCTCGACAACATCTTGTGTACGGGTTTAAAACTTTTTCTGTGATGGGAAGTTACACCATATCTCTTCAAACCTTCTAAATGAGCTTTCGTGCCATATCCAAAATTTCTTTCCCAAGCATAATTAGAAAATTCTTTTGATAATTTTATCATAAAGTTATCTCTATATACTTTTGCAATTATAGAGGCTGCACTTATTACTTTAACCTTTTCATCTCCATTAATTATTGTTTTATAATTTTTTAAACCTTCTGGCGCAAAGTTTCCGTCTATTAGAGTTAACCCTGGTTTTACCGTTAATTGCTCAATTGCTCTTTTCATAGAAAGCAATGATGCATTTAATATATTAAGACTTAGAATTTCATTTACAGATGCAATACCTATTGAATAATAAGAATTATTTTTAATATGTTCTGAAATTTTCTGCCGCTTGTTAAATTTTATTTTCTTTGAATCTTTTAAAAGATTAAGGTTTATGCCTTTTTTCAATATCACTGCAGCAGAGACGACTGGACCAGCAAGACACCCTCTACCAACTTCATCAACTCCTGCTGTTATTATTTCTTTCAATTAAATTTTAAGTTTATTTTTTTTATCTCTTACCATTTTCAAATCAATCCAAGCCATTTTTTTTTGAGCTGGCTGCCTCATTAGAAACGCAGGATGAAATGTAATGATGACAGATGTTTTACAATTTCCAAATTTTTTTTCAATCCACTTACCTCTCATTTTTGAAATAACAACATCATTTCCAATAAGCGCGTTCATTGCTGTACTACCAAGAAGAACAAGTATTTTTGGATTAATTATTTCAATATGCTTTTCAATAAAAGGCAAATACCTTTTAATTTCTTCATCCGTAGGCCTTCGGTTTTCTGGCGGCCGGTAATTGACAATGTTTGATATATAAACTTTCTTTCTATCTAAATTTATGGCAGCTAACATTTTATCTAATAATATCCCTGCTCTTCCAACAAAAGGCAAACCCTCTTGATCCTCATTGGCACCTGGAGCTTCTCCAATAATCATTATTTGCGATTTAGGATTGCCGTCACAAAAAACAATATTCTTAGCATTCTTTTTAAGATCACAATTTTTTAAATTAATAATTGACTTTTTTAAAAGTTCCAAACTTTTAGACCTATCTTCAGATATCTCAAAATTATCTTTTTTATACCTATTGATTGATTTATTATTGTAAATTAAATTATGATTTATAAGATTATAATATTTTATTAATTTTACTTTATTATTTTTTTTTAACATTTTATGCTCTTAAGAAAAAAACTAATTAAGATTACAGGACATATAATATTTGTCATTACTTTTATTTTTTTTTCCACAACTCAAGCTAAAAGTTTAGATAAATTTAATAAAGCTGAATATATATCTGACTATTTTTCAGGAGTAATTCTTTTAAACAATAATCAATATAAAGAGTCTTACAAATATTTGAAAAATCTTGATGGTTTAGAAAGAAGCCATGAAAACTATTCTGCTAAATACTTATACTCCATAATAAATACTGGTAATTTCATTGATGCGTTTAATTACTCAAAAAAATTAGAAAAAAATAAACTCGACAGTTTTGAGACAAACATAATAATGGGCGTTTATTATTTTAAAAATTCAAATTATAAACTAGCAAAAAAATATCTTTTAAAAACAAAAAATCAAGATTCAAAATTTTTATTAAACCTATATTTAGTTGACTCATTATTAATCTGGTCCAATTTAGATAAAGAAAAAATTGATATTGCTAATTTAGAACTCGATAATTTAGATAAACGATTTGGAAATTTAAATGAAATTCAAAAAGTATTTTTAAATTGTTTTTTTGATAATCCTCAAACTCAATCTTTGTATAAAAATTTAACAATTAGTAAGGCAAATGATTTTTCAAGGTACAATTATTTTTATGCTAATTATTTAAAAAAACAAAATAATACTCAAGAGGCAAAGAAAGTTATTAATGAGTCTCTAAAAAAATACCCCCGGAATATTTTACTCAACCAAATGAAAATTGATTTAGAAAAAACAAAAAGCCGTATCGAATTTGATTGTAAAAAACCAGAACACGTTATTAGTGAAATTTTATATGTTGCAGCAAACTTACTATCGTCTCAATCAATTTACCCAATTTCAAATTTTTATTTATATTTATCAAAATATTTAAACCCAAATTTTCCAACAGAAAACTTATTGGCAGATAATTCTTTTGAAATTGAAGATTATAGATCTGCAAAAAAAATCTATAAAAGCCTAAACAAGTATGGATCATCTTATAAATGGTATTCTGCAAAACAAATATCAAGAATTTTAATTCTTGAAGGGGAAAAGCAAAAATCAATAAAATTTTTAACTAGATCATATGAAGATATACCGAATAAAGGCATTTACGAGAATTTTGATTATGCACAATTTTTAAAAAATAACGAAAAATTTGATGAGTCGATTTATTATTATTCCGAAATTTTAAAAAATATAGATAACAAACATATAATTTATCCCGAAGTCACAGATGGAAGAGGCGTTGCTTATGAAAGAATAGGGAAGTGGGAGTCTGCTGAAAAAGATCTTTTAAATTCATTAAGAGCAAGTCCAGACCAAGCATATGTCATAAATTATTTAGCATATTCTTGGATTGAGCAGGGCGTAAAAATACAAAAATCTTTAGATATGTTGCGTAAAGCAGATAGATTAAAAATTAATGACCCATATATTATTGACTCTCTAGGTTGGGCTTTATTTAAACTAAATAGATATAAAGAGTCAAAAAATTATCTTCAAAAAGCAGTATCATTGTTGCCGTCAGACCCCATAGTTAATGATCATTTTGGCGATGTTCTTTGGATGAATGGAAAAAAAATTCAAGCACGATATTATTGGAATTATGTCCTGGGTCTTGAAGATACTGAGCAAGACTTAAAAAATAAAATTAAAGAAAAATTAATAAAAGGCCTATAGATATGGTCTTAAAATCTTTCGCAAAACTTAACTTATCATTATCCGTAATCAAAAAACTCAAAAATGGTTTTCACGATATTCAATCTATTTTTTGCCAAATCAACATATTTGATAAGATAATAATTAAAAAGAACTATAATAAAAAAAATGACCAAATATTTATTAAAGGACCTTTTTCTAAACACGTAAATAAATTTGATAATTCCGCTCATAAAACTTTATCAGTAATGAGGAAATATAATTTGATTAGTGATCACTATTCAGTAACAATTTTCAAAAATATACCTGTATTTGCAGGATTGGGCGGAGGGTCAAGCAATGCAGCTACAATATTAAGAAACGTTTCCAAAAAAAAAATTAGCAAAAATCTCTATAATAAAATAATAAAGGAAATCAGCTCAGATGTAAGAATATTTTTTGAGAAACAAGGTTATCTCAATAGTTTACAGACAATTATAAAATTTAAAAATAGTTTTAAATTATATTTTCTAGTAATTTATCCAAATTTAAAATGTTCTACTAAAGAAATTTATTCAAAAGTTAGAAAGTTCTCCTCAAAAGAGAAATATTTAGTTCAAGATTTTAGACCAAAAAAACAATTTATTAAAAGAACTTTATTAAAAAAAAATGATTTGCAATCAATTGTTGAAAAAAAATATCCATTAATAAGAAAAATATTAAAAGATATTAAGTCACAAAGAGGCTGCTATTTCTCAAGAATGACTGGCTCTGGATCTGCATGTTTTGGTTTGTTTATTAATGAAAATTGTTCAAAAGTCGCACTTAAAACATTAAGAAAAAAATACCCTAAATATTGGTTTTCAATAGCAAAAACTATTTAATTTTAATTATTTATGATATATCACTCAACTAAGTTTGGGGCATAGCCAAGCGGTAAGGCAGCGGTTTTTGATACCGCCATCCTAGGTTCGAATCCTAGTGCCCCAGCCAAAGATAAATGTTTAATCTAAATTTTAATTTTTTACAAAAAATAAAAAGAAAAATTTTTCCTTTTTATAGAGACAAAGATTTAAAATTTATTTTCAAAAAATTACAGGATGGTATTCCAAACGATAAAATAGTTGCAAGATTTGTGGGTGGATGTGTAAGGAAATATTTATCAAATGAAAAAATAGATGATATTGATATAGCAACTACTTTAACAGCAGATCAGATCAAAGAAAAATTTAAAGATACAAATCTAAAAGTTATTGATACAGGATTAAAACATGGAACTGTAACTATAGTGTCCAAAAACTATAAAGTAGAGTTAACGACTTTAAGAAAAGATATCAAAACAGACGGAAGACATGCTGAAGTAGAATATACTGATGACTGGAAAAAAGACTCTGAGAGAAGAGATTTTACTGTAAATGCCATTTATATGGATATTAATGGAAAACTTTTTGACCCGCAAATGGGTACAGTTGATCTTAAAAATAAAAATATCAAGTTTATTGGAGACCCACAAAAAAGAATTGAGGAGGATTATTTAAGAATTATAAGATTTATGAGATTTAAAGTTATGTATGATATTGAAGTTGAATCGACAACTAGTGATGCAATAAAACAAAATTTAGATGGTATTAAAAAAATTTCTAAAGAGAGAATTTTGACCGAATTATTTAAGATTCTAAATCTAAAAAATTTTTTAACAATTAATCAAAGCAGCAATCTAAGAGAAATATTTTCAATGATATTTCCTGAATTCATGTATCTAAACAGATTAGAAAGACTTGGAAAAGTATATCAATACTCAGAAGTAAACGTAGATATTTTGTTGGCTGTATTGTTAATTGATGAGAAAGATAATCACAATTATTTTATTCATAAATATAATGCATCCAATAAGACCAAGGAGACTTTGAAAAAATTTAATAAAAATTTGATAAAACTTAAGAATGATAAAGAATTTTTTGAAAAAGATTTAATTAAGAACGTTTATTTAAATGGAAAAAATCACTTAATAGCACTTAATCTAATTAATTTTTCAATAAATTCAAAAGTTAAACGTAATGATTTCTCAAAAACTCTTAATAAAATTTTTAGGATTAAAACTCCAATATTCCCAATAGATGGTGAGATCTTAAAGAAAAAAGGTATGCATGAAGGGCAGTCTTTAGGGAATGTTTTAAAAATTTTAGAGAAAGAGTGGATAAATAATAATTTTAAAATTTCAAATGAAAGAGTTGAAGAAGTAATTAAAGTAAATCTAAATTAAATGTATTCAACATCTAGTATTTCAAAGTTTCTCTCGCCAGAAGGAGTTTCTACACTTATCATTTCACCTTTATTTTTACCTATTAAAGCTTTACCTATTGGGCTTTTGAAAAAAATTAAATTCTTTTTTAAATCAGCCTCATCTTGTCCCACTAATTTATAAGAAATTTTTTTATCTGTTTCTAAGTCTTGAACTTTTACGGTTGATCCAAAAATCACTTTTCCATTATTTTCTATTTTAGTGACATCAATTACATTTGCACGCGCAATTATATCATTGATAGCAATTACACGGCTTTCGATTAATGCTTGTTGTTCTTTTGCAGCATGATACTCTGCGTTCTCTTTTAAATCTCCGTGAGACCTTGCCTCAGCTATTGCCTCTACAATTTTTGGCCTTTGAATATTTTTAAGATCCTCTAACTCTGCTTTTAAATTTAGTAAACCACTAATTGTAATCGGCTCTTTCTCCATAACTATTTCCATTTTGCTTCAGGAGGAAGAGACATTAATATTGATTCAATATTTCCTCCTGAGTTTAATCCGAATCTTGTACCCCTATCATATAAAAGATTAAACTCTACATATCTTCCTCTTTTGAATAACTGTTTTTCTTTGTCTTTTTTTGTCCATTTAAATTTTTTTTTTCTCATAATAATTTTTTTTGAAATATCTATAAAAGAAAGACCTAATTCTCTTACAAATTTAAAATTTTTAACCCAATTTTTAGTTTCATAATCAAAAAAAATGCCACCAATACCTCTAGCTTCTTTTCTGTGTGGTAAATAAAAATATTCATCACACCACTTTTTATATTTTTTATAATTTTTTCTATTTTGAACGCATACCTTTTTTAATTCATCATGTATCATTCTTTTTTCTTTGGCATCTTCAAAACTTGGAGTTGCATCCATTCCTCCACCAAACCACTCTTTAGAAGTAACTATAAACCTAGTATTAAAATGTATTGCAGGTATTTTAGGATTTTTCATGTGAGCGACCACAGAGATACCTGACGCCCAATATTTGCCTGTTCTCTCTGCTCCTAATATTTTTTTCCTAAATAATTTAGGAAAAATTCCTGAAACGGTTGATTTATTTACTCCAACTTTATCAAATATTTTCCCTTTTGATAGTAGAAATGAAGTTCCACCCCCCTCGTTTTTTTTATTTTTAATCCAATCTCTTTTTGAGAATTTTACTTTATTCTTTTCAAGAATTTCGAATTCTTTACAAATTTGACTTTGTAAATATGAAAACCAACTATCAGCCATTTTTTTTCTAAAATCAGATGCAATCATTAAAGTAAATTATTTTGCTTTAAAGCTTCAGCTGCTACTATCGCAACACTCATTGCTACATTAAGAGATCTAGCTTTTTTGTTCATAGGAATCTTTATTTTAATCTTACATATTTGATGTAATTCTTTTGGTACTCCAGCACTTTCTCTTCCAAACAAAAGCATATCATTTTTTTTAAATTTAAACTTATGATATATTTTTTTTGCCTTAGTTGTCATTAAAACTATTCTAGATTTTTGGTTTTTTTTTAAAAAAGTTTCAAAGTCATTATGTCTAATAATCTCACATAAGCCCATATAATCCATAACAACTCTTTGAAACCTGCTATCGTTCAGATTAAAACCACATGGTTCTATTAAGTGAATTTTAAGATTCAGGCAGGCGCCTAATCTAATTATTGCAGCTGTATTTTGTGGGATATCAGGTTTGTATAGGACTATGTGCATTATTTGAGCTTAATTTATGTGTCATTCTGACCCTAGAAATTTTTAAAATATGGTTTTATTTAATAATTACATTATAAGCACATACATAAATGAGCAAAGAGGAAAAAAAAGTTAATAGAAGAGATTTTTTGTTTACAGCAAGCTATACAGTTGGAGCGGTTGGAGTTGGGGCGGTAATTTGGCCTATGATTGACCAAATGAATCCCGATAAGGCACAAAAGGCCCTTGCAACAACTGAAGTTGATATAAGTAATATTGAACCCGGAAATTCAATAACAGTTTTATGGAGAGGTAAACCAGTTTTCCTCAAAAGGAGAACTCAAGATGAGATAGCAGAAGCCAGATCAGTAAACTTGGACGATTTGCCTGATCCTCAAAAAGATGAAGATAGAGTAAAAGAAGGTAAAGATGAATGGTTAGTCATGTTAGGAGTTTGTACACATCTTGGTTGTGTGCCATTAAAAGATAAAGGTGACTTTAACGGTTGGTTTTGCCCTTGCCATGGTTCACATTACGATGTATCAGGCAGAATTAGAAAAGGACCAGCACCAACAAACATGGAAATACCAAAGTTTGAATTTGTTGATAGTAATACGATAAAAATTGGATAAACAATTATGAGTGAGCACGAATACGTACCGAAATCTAAAGCAGGAAAATGGTTTAATGACCGTTTGCCATTACTTACTCTCGGAGCACATCTTACAGATTATCCAACTCCAAAAAACTTAAACTACTGGTGGACCTTTGGAGGAATTTTAACATTTTGTTTGATCACTCAAATTGTTACAGGAATAGTTTTAGCTATGCACTACGTCGCGCATGCAGATTTAGCATTTGCGAGTGTCGAGCATATAATGAGAGATGTAAACTACGGATGGTTAATTAGATACATTCATAGCAATGGTGCTTCAATGTTTTTTCTTGCAGTTTACATTCATATTTTTAGGTCGTTGTTTTATGGATCTTATAAATCTCCAAGAGAGGTAATTTGGATTATAGGTTTAATGATTTACTTATTAATGATGGCCGCAGCTTTTATGGGTTATGTTTTACCATGGGGTCAAATGAGTTTTTGGGGAGCAACTGTAATTACAAATTTATTTAGCGCTATTCCATTAGTTGGTGACAGTATTACTACTTGGTTGTGGGGGGCTTATTCTGTAGACAATCCAACATTAAATAGATTTTTCAGCTTACACTACTTGATTCCATTTTTAATTTTAGGTTTGGTAGTTTTACACATTTGGGCGCTACATGTGCCTGGTAATAATAATCCTGTAGGAATTGATATTAAGAAGCCTTCTAAAGATACAGTCCCGTTTCATCCTTATATTACTATTAAAGACGCTTTTGCTCTTTTAGTTTTTATGATTATCTTTGCAGGATTCGTCTTCTTCACACCCAATGTTTTAGGTCACTCAGATAATTATATACCTGCAAATCCCTTAGTTACACCGGCTCATATTGTTCCTGAATGGTACTTATTACCTTTTTATGCAATTTTGAGATCAGTCCCTGATAAGCTAGGAGGTGTAATTTTAATGTTTAGTGCAATTTTTATTTTGTTTGTACTTCCATGGTTGGATACTTCAAAAGTTAGATCTGCAGTATTTAGACCAATTTACAGACAATTTTTTTGGATACTGGTTATAGATGTTCTAATGCTTGGTTATGTAGGAGCAATGCCAGCTGAAGGAATTTATTTAGTATTAGCAAGAGTAGGCACTATTTATTATTTCTTACATTTTATTGTCGTGATGCCAGTAGTTGGTTATTTGGAGAAAACTGACCCAATACCAATGAGCATATCCGAGCCCGTGTTATCTGGAGGAGCAGAGCCTGCAGTAGCTAGGAAGGTTGATGATAAAGCTTAACTTAAAATTGTTTGTTATATTTTTTTTATCAATAATTTCATTTAAACCACTACAAAGCGCTGAAATGGTAGATCCGATAAAAGTAGATTGGAGTTTTAAAGGACTTACGGGGACTTTTGATAGAGCATCTTTGCAAAGAGGTTTCCAGGTCTATAAAGAAGTTTGTTCATCTTGCCACTCGATGCAATATTTAAGTTATAGAAATCTAGGCGAGCCCGGAGGCCCAGAGTTTTCAGAGCAAGAGGTCAAAGCGATAGCCGCAAGTTTCGAAATACAAGATGGTCCTGACTCACAGGGAGAAATGTTCACAAGGCCAGGAAGACCATCAGATAAATTTAAAAACCCTTATCCAAATGTTCAAGCCGCCACAGCTGCAAATGGAGGCGCATATCCTCCTGATATGTCAGTTTTGGTGAAGGCTAGAAAAGGAGGAGCAAACTACATTTATTCTGTTCTAGTTGGATACGAAGATCCTCCTGCAGGGGTGACATTAGACGATGGTGTTTATTACAATAAGTTTATGGTGGGTAATAAAATAAAAATGCCAAATAATTTGATGGACGGGTTAGTTGAGTACGCGGATGGAACAGAGTCCACAGTTGACCAAATGGCTAAAGATGTTACAACTTTTCTAGCTTGGGCGGCAGAGCCAGAGTTAGAGGAGAGACATAAAACTGGTGTTAAAGTAATTATTTATTTAGTGCTTTTAACAATTTTAGTTTATCTAAGCATGAAAAAAATCTGGTCAAGGATTGACACGGAAGTATAAAACATCTCCATCTTTGACAACATAATCTTTACCTTCAATCCTAAGTTTACCGTTTTCCTTGCATTTTTCTGCACTTCCGTATTTTATGAAATCATCACACGAAATTGTTTCTGCTCTAATAAAATTTTTTTCAAAATCAGTATGAATAACACTCGCTGCTTTTGGAGCAGTAGTATTTTTTTTAATTGTCCAAGCTCTACTTTCTTCAGGACCAGATGTAAAAAAAGTATCAAGTTTTAAAAGATCGTATCCCTCTTTTATGAGTTTATTAATACCTGTTTTTTTTAAACCGATATCCTGCATAAAAATTTCTTTTTCGTGTTTATCAAGACCTGAAAGTTGATCTTCAATATCTGCACATATATTCACAATCTTTTCAGAAGGGTATTTTTCTTTTAATTGATTAGTGTAAATGTTTCCTCTAGGCAAGTTTCCTTCATCAATATTACAGACAATTATTTTCGGCTTAATACTTAATAATCCAACAATATTTAAAAATTTTTCCTCCTCACTATTTTCAGCTGTTGCCTCATCTCCTTTTTCTAATTGTTTTAATTTCTCTTTTAAAATTTCAATTTGTTTATTATCCAGTAGTTTTTTTTTACTTTTTTCTAATTTTTTTTGAATAATATCTAAATCTGATAAAATTATTTCAGTTTTTATTGTCTCCAGATCATCAGCAGGGTTTATTTGTGAATTTACATGTGTAATCTTTTCGGAGTCAAAACACCTAACTAAATGTATTATTGCATCTACTTCTCTTATGTGTGATAGAAACTTATTTCCTAAACCCTCACCCTTTGAAGCTCCTTTAACTAACCCAGCAATATCTACAAATGTAATAGTTGTGTAAATTTTTTTTTTTGAATTGGAAATTTTGCTTAATTGATCAAGCCTTTCATCTATTACATCTACAATTCCAATATTTGGATCAATAGTGCAAAAAGGAAAGTTTGCGGCCTCAGCATTTTTTGAGGCAGTAAGAGCATTAAACAAAGTAGACTTACCAACGTTCGGCAAACCCACTATTCCACACTTAAATCCCATTAAGATTTTGATTTACTTTGCTAGAGAACAGATCTATCTTTTTATCAATAAGCGTTGGAATCTGCTTAACTATATTTTCTGTAATTTCTTTAATTTTTTCCTCTTCATCCTCTTTAAAATCTTCCAATACGTGACTATTCACTTTCTTTTTTTGTTTTGGATGACCAATTCCTATTCTCACTCTGGAGTAGTCCTTGCCTATAAACTTATCAATAGATTCAATTCCGTTATGCCCCGCGCTTGTACCTCCAAATTTTGCTTTTACTTTTCCAAAATCTATATCCATGTCGTCGTGAAAGACTATTACATCCTTAGCATCTATCTTAAAATAATCTATTAATTCTTTGATTGCTGTTCCGGAGTTATTCATAAAAGTTAGTGGTTTAATCGCGTAAATTTTTTTTTCATCTATATTTCCAGTAGTTAGCAAACCTTTGAATTTTGGTTTTTGTTTAGAGAGTTTGAAATGAGCATTGATTGCGTCAATAATTTTAAAACCAATATTATGTCTTGTATTTGAGTAGTTTGAACCTGGATTTCCTAATCCTACAAGTAAAAGCATGTTAATTATTTCTTTTCAGCAGGTTTTTTTTCAGTTGCTTTCTTATTGTCAGGTTTTTTTTCAGCTGTCCCATCTTTAGCTTTATCATCTTTCTTTGCAGCCTCTCCATCTTTAGCTGAAGTCTCAGCTCCTTCTGCTGGCGCTTCACCCTCGGCACCCTCAACTGGAGTCTCTTCAGTTGGTTTTTCAGGTTCCTTAATTACAGTTGGCGCAGCTACGGTAGCTACAACGAAGTCTCTATCTGTGATAGTTGGATTAACATTTTCAGGTAGCTTCACCGAGGAAATTTTAATACTTGTTCCTATATCTGTACCAGCTAGATCTACAATAATTTCATCTGGGATATTTTCAGCTGGACACTTAAGTTCAACTTTTCTTCTAACAATATTTAGTACACCGCCTCTTTTTAGGCCGGGAGAGTCTGGGTGATTAATAAATTTTACTGGAATTTCTAGAATTATTTTTTTACCAGATACTATTCTCATAAAATCTATATGGATTGGTTCCTCGGAAACAACATGGAAATCTACATCTCTAGGAATTACTTTTTCTTTTTTTCCTTCAATATCTAACTCCAAAACTTTTGACAAAAAAGTATCAGAGTTAATTATGTTAGATATATCTTTTTTACTTACAGATATGTTTTGATTAGGATCTTTACCTCCATACAAAATAGCAGGTATAAAACCTTCTGCTCGTAACTTGTTGTTTGAGCCAGATGTAGAATTGTCTCTTTTTGTTGCTTTAAGATTACTCATAATTAAATTGAAAAGGGTATATAACTCAAGATCTAAATTAAAACAAGTGCTAATTAAATAAATCTGATACCGAATTTGAGTTCGCTATTCTCTTTATTGCCTCAGACATTAAAGATGCGATAGATAAAACCTCAATTTTATTATTATTCTTAATTTTCTGAGCATTTTCAATCGTATCTGTTATTATCAATTTTTTAATTTTAGAATTCTTAATTTTTTTTACAGCATCGCCACTTAAAACAGCATGAGTTATAAATACGTAAACTTCATTTGCACCATTTTTTTTTAATGCATTCACTGCATTAACAATTGTTCCGCCGCTATCAATTATATCGTCAACTATAATACAAGTCTTGTCTTTCACATTTCCAATAATATTCATTACTTCAGATTTTCCAGGCGCCGGCCTTCTTTTATCAATAATCGCAAGATCTGCTTTTATTCTAGTAGCTAAAGCTCTAGTTCTCGCGACACCCCCCACGTCTGGAGACACACAGATCAATTTTTTTGTGCCTAATTTTTTTTTAATATATTTTGCAAAAAGAGGTGCTGTATATAAATTGTCAACGGGCATATCAAAGAAACCTTGTATCTGACCAGCATGTAAATCTACTGTTACAACTCTTGTCGCTCCTGCATTTGATATCAAATTTGCTACAACTTTAGCTGAAATAGAAGTTCGAGGAGCAACTTTTCTATCTTGCCTAGCGTAGCCAAAATAAGGAATTACAGCTGTTATAGTTTTAGCAGATGATCTTTTAAGGGCATCTATAACTAGCAAAAGTTCCAAAATATTATCATTTGCTGGATTCGAAGTTGACTGAATAACAAATACACTGTTTCCTCTTATATTTTCGTTTATCTCAATGTAAATTTCGCCATCTGCGAACCTTCTAATGTTTGTATTAATTAATTTAAGTTTTAAATTTTTTGAAATATCCTTGCTGAGCTTTAGATTGCTAGTTCCAGATAAAATTTTCATGAAATGTAATCATTTATACAATTATTTTACAAACTTTTCAAATTTAATCTAAACAATTTTGATTACAGACACACATCTGCCGTAATCCTTTTCTTTACGAATGCAAGACCTTCTAAAGCTGAAAAAGTTATTTTTTTCATCAAAAGTATCGTAATTTACATGATCTATTTTTACCTTTAATTTTAAAAGTTTATCGGCAACGAATTTTCTTAAATTAAACAACTTTTTATGATTATTTTTTTTAATAAAGTATATTTTATTCTTACTTGATAATGATAAAAATTTTCTAAAAAATTTTAAATCTACCTCATAATTTCTTTTACCTATACAAGGTCCTATAGAAGCGTATATCTTATGAAAAGAATTTTGTTTTTTAATTTTTTTTATCGTTTTTTCAATTATTCCTGAGAACGCACCTTTCCAACCGGCATGAATACATCCAATTATTCCATTTTGTTTATCGTATACTAAAATTGGCACACAATCAGCAGTTAGTACTCCTAGTGCTACTCCTCTAAGCTTAGAAATCATAGCGTCAGATTGAACCATAACTGAATAATTTTTTCTTTTGATTTCAATTACCTTATTACTATGAGTTTGATGCATCAAGATAAGGTTTTCTTTTTTTACATTTATTTTTTTGGAAACATAATTTAGATTTTTTGAAACATTTTTTTTGAAATCTTTTGATCCTCTGCCACAATTAAGGCCTCTATAAATCCCCGTAGAGTAGCCTCCTTTTCTTGAAAAAAAACAATGTTTGATCCCATGGAATTTCTTTAATTTTTTAGAAAAAATCATTATTTAAATCCATAATATTTATCACTGTTATCATTTTTGTATGCGAGTATTACTTTAAATAATGTACCCATAGATTTTGGATTGAGCAGTCTTCTTAGTCTAAAATAAAGGTTTGACTGCTCACTAAATTTCATTTTCTTTGCAATAATTGAAGCTCTTTCCATAATTCCCATACTTTTTAAAAATTCTCTTTGAGTAATGGTTTTTTTAACTTTTAAATTATTTTTTTTGAAAAATTCGCTTAGAAGACTAAAATTTACTTGAGACGTAATATCTGCTTTTCCCAAGTTATCAAATAAATTGTTTCTTTTATGTTTAATGACTGATTGTAAAGTATTTTGATTTCTTGAATTCTCATATCCATAATCAACGAGCAAAATACATCCATTTGAGCTTAAAACCCTCGAAACAATTTCTTTAAGTATTTTGAATCCTAATTTTGGAAATTCAATAAATTTCAATTTTTTGAGAGTTTTGAATGAATTCACAAGTTTCATATCATTTGGCGTTGCATTTCTAAAAACTTCTTGAACAGAGAAATCTTTCTTCAAAGAATAATATTTTTCAGAAACATTTTTTTTTACTTTTTTAAATTGTTTAATTGGAATAGCATCAAAAAACTCATTACCAAAAAAAATAATTGGCCCTTTTTTAATTCTTTTAAAATTTTGAATCCATTTTATTTTATTTCCATTTAATATATTTTTTTGTTTTTTTATGAGATTTTTATTTTTTTCGTATAGATATATTTTTTTTGATTTATTAAATTCTGGAAATTTTTTTGATACTTCTAAAATAACTCTCATTAGGCCTCCATCTCCAGGGCCAAGCTCCACAATATTGAAACTTTTCGGTTTACCGAATATTTCCCATGTGGAGATAATCCAAATCGCAATTATTTCAGAATATAACGTTGATATGTTTGGAGCTGTAATATAGTCGCCCTCTCTTCCAAAGGGAATTTTAGAAGAATAGTAGCCCGATTTTTTATCATACAAAACATTGCTAAAAAATTTATCAATTGGCAAAAATTTTGATCTTTTAAAAAATTTTCGATTAGTTCTCATTTTTTTTTAAAGCGACGAACATAGATAAACCAGTTAAAATCATAATAAAACTCAAAATCATGCCCATACTAAAAATATTTAAAAAATATCCTAGCTGGATATCTGGTTCACGAAAAATTTCAGAAAAAATTCTAAAAAACCCATATGCTATAAGAAAGAAACAGGCACAAGTGCCAGTTTTGAAACTTTTTGAAAATATTAAAACATTCATCAAATAAAATAAAACAATACCTTCTAAAATAGCCTCATATATCTGAGAAGGATGTCTAGGCATCATATCTATGTTCGGAAAAATAACACCCCAAGAAACTTGAGTTACTTTCCCAACCAATTCTCCATTAACAAAATTAGCTACTCTCCCAAAAAAAATTCCAATTGGAGCTACACAAGAAATTATGTCGAGAAAAAAAAGCGTTTTGAAATTATTTTTAGCTGAAAATAAATAAGTTCCTATTATTATCCCAATTAAAGCGCCATGGAAGGACATTCCACCTTCCCAAACTTTCAAAATTTCTATAGGGTTTTTAACAAAAAAATCAAAGTTGTAAAAAATTACGTATCCTAATCTACCACCTATTATAATTGAAATAATTAAATATGTAATTAAATCGTCAAATTTTAACAGCTTAACGTCTCTATTTTCAACATTAAGTTTTCTTATAATTTTTTTTCCGTACCACCATCCTAAAAGAATCCCAAAAATATAGGCTAAAGAGTACCATCTAATTGCCAAGAAACCTAAATCAATTAGTATTGGGTCTAAATTATGGGTATACATACTTTTTTTATATCACATTTGAAATTAAGATGCCTATCAAATAAGATATGTAATGCAAAATTCAGATAAAATTTTAAAAACTATATCTAAACTAATTGAAAATAGTGTTCTTTCTTCAAAAGACATCAAAGACCAAATTTCGACTGATTTTAAATTTAAAAGAGACAAACTAATAAATAAACTTGAACTTGTCTCAAGGCAGGAATTCGAAGTTTTAAAAAAAATAGTTTTAAAACAAGGTCAAATAATAAAAAAATTAGAAAAAAACAGAAAAATTAAAAAGGTAAAGAAATCTTAACCTGCAAACCTTTAAAAGAACTTTTTCCAAGCTGTATATTACCACCATGGGAATTAACAACGTCTTCTACAATCGCAAGACCCAATCCAACTCCTGATTGATTTAAACTTCTACTTTGATCTAATCTAAAAAAAGGCTTGAAGACATTTTTATACTGATCTTCAGGAATACCTGGACCATCATCTTCAAAAATTATAAAAACACGGTTAGGACTTTTATTTATTTTAACCCATACATTTTTTCCATATGTCAATCCATTGTATATAATGTTTTCAAAAGACCTTTTCAGAGCCATTGGTCTACCTTTTAACTTAGTATCTAATTCGCAAGATACATTTAATTTATCAGTGTTGAAACTTTTATTGATTTGATTAAAAATCTCGTTTAAGCTTATTTCAATGGTATTTTCCTGAGCCTGCATTTTAGCAAATTGAAGATAGTCATTGAGCATGTTTTCCATCTCATCAATATCTTTTGACATTTTTTCAGACAAGTCTTTTTGATTGATCATTGCTAATTGAAGTTTTAAACGGGTTAAAGGCGTTCGCAAATCATGGCTTATACCTGACAACATTTCTGATCTTTGGTTTAAGTGGCGATTTATTCTCTTTGCCATTCTGTCAAACTCATAAGCTGCTTTTCTGATTTCTTGGGCTCCAGATGGTCTAAAATCATTTACGTAATCACCTTTACCAAATCTCTCTGCAGCTTTAGCTAATTTTACCAAAGGTCTTGTTTGATTTTTTAAAAATATCAAGGCTATTATTATTAGAAATATCGATGGAAGAGTTGTCCATAACACAAAAACTCTAATAGAAGAAGTTGAAACCATTTCTTTTGGCACTAAAAATTTAATTACTTCTTTTTTGGACTTTATTTTTATTTCTACTGCATTTTTAAACTTAGAGGTACTAAACCAATAATTGTTATTCCCAAAAACAGACTTTAACTCTCTTCTTAAAGATCTATCCATTGGGCTAAATTTTCTCTCACCAGTTACATTTGGAAATTCATCTTCTGTTATACGTATTTCAAAATTAAAATTATTTTTGTAACTGTCGGTAAAAAAATCCATATTTTTTTTATCGTTTTGATAAACTTCTTCAATCGTTTTAAGTTGAGCTACCAGAGCTCTTGTTGTACTTTTGTTAGCTTTTATCCATATACTATCGAAGAAAACTATTGTTATAATTAATTGGAGAATTATTATTGGAGCAGCGACAATAATTAATGCTCTATAAAATAATCTTTTTGGTAGTAAAACTCTTAAAAATTTATTCAAGCCAGAGAACATATCCTTTACCCCTTATAGTTTGTAAATATTTTGGATTTTTTGTGTTTGCTTCAAGTTTCTGCCTTAGCCTAGTGATCATGACATCTATAGATCTTTCTTGATTGATTCCCGAAATTTTTCCTATTTCCTCGCGGGAAAAAGTTTTTCCAGGTTTTGACAACATTTCAATAAGAACTTTTTTTTCTGAATTATTAATTTTTCTTACTTTTTGATTTAATTTGACAGTCATTTTATTTAAATTAATAATTGCTTGACCAACAGAGTGCTGTAAACTTTCGTCTAATCTATTTTTATTTTTTATAATGTTTTTTACCCTTAATAGCAACTCCTTAGGTTCAAAAGGTTTTCCAATATAATCATCTGCTCCAATTTCGAGTCCTTTGATTCTATTTTCAACTTCACCTTTAGCAGTAAGCAAAATTATTGGTATATTTAATTTTTTTTTAATTTCTTTAGTAAATTCAAAACCGTTTTGTCCAGGCATCATTACATCCAAGATTAAAATATCAAATTTTATTAGTTCTAACTTTCTTTTAGCTTCTTGCGCGTTTTCTGCTGTCGAGATAATATAATTATTTTTTGATAAATAGTCTTTTAATAAATCTCTAATTCTGTCATCATCATCAACAACTAAAATATGTAACTTTTTATTTTCCATTTATTATTTTCTTGAGCACATCTTTAAATTTAATAACTGAGTCAGATCCAGAATTTTTAAGCGCATTAAATATTCGTTTCTTTTGAGAATTGTAAACAGTTTCAAAAAAAATTTTTCCTTCTTTGTCTAAAAATAAATTTTTTTTTCTAGTATCATTTTCATCTTGGACTTGTTTTATCATTTTCGCTCTGATCAAATCTCTTAAAACTCTATTCAAACTTTGCTTTGTTACTTTTAATTTAAAGATCAATTCCCCTAAATTAATACCTGGATTACTCTCAATTAAGTGTAATGCTCTTAAATGAGCCGTGCCAAAAAATTTTTTTGATAAAATTTCTCTTGGATCTGCAAATGTTTCTCTATAAGCATAATAGAGAAGTCTAATAAACTCTTTAATTTGATCATCTTTTAAATATAGCAAATCTTTCATAATGGTAAGTTATATTGACTTATTCTATTTTGGAATATACTTTTTTAAAAATAAAAAATCTATATATTTAAAAAATGGAAAGCATTCCTTACGATAAGAGATCAGGAAAAATTTGGTTCAACGGTAAAACAGTTGAATGGAAAGACGCTAATATACATATTCTAAATCACGGACTTCATTATGCTAGTTGTGTTTTCGAGGGAGAAAGAGTTTACGATGGAGAGATATTCAAATTAGAAGAGCATACCGAGAGATTATTCTACTCCGCAAAGAGAATGGGAATAAAAGTTCCTTACAATCAAGAACAAATAAATGAAGCTTGTAAGAAAATTGTAAATATTCAAAAAGTTCAAAATGGATATGTAAGACCCTTGATTTGGAGAGGTAGCGAGATGATGGCAATATCAGCTCAAAAAAATAAAATACACGTCGCGATAGCAACTTGGGAATGGGGATCTTACTTTGATCCTAAATTAAAATCAAATGGAATTAAATTAAATATTTCTAGTTGGAGAAGGCCAGCACCAAATACTATACCATGGGATACTAAGGCTGCAGGACTGTATATGATTTGTACCTTATCAAAACATGAGGCGGAGGCTCAAGGTTTTACGGATTCAATGATGCTTGACCACGAGGGAAATATCGCTGAGGCTACCGGAGCAAACATTTTTTTTAAAAATAGTGCAGATGAATTGCATACACCTACACCTGACTCATTTTTAGATGGTATTACAAGACGTGAAGTAATCAAAATAGCTAAATCAAAAGGTATTAAAGTCATTGAGAGAAAAATTAAACCAGAAGAGATGAAAAATTTTGTTGGATGTTTTTTGACTGGTACTGCTGCAGAAGTAACTCCAGTATCTCAAATAAACGACAATACGTTTAAAGTTTGCAAAGTTATAACTGATTTAAACGAAGCTTACCAAATCTTGGTAAGAAAAGACTCAGCTGCTTAATCTTTACTATCCTCATTAATAGCATGATCGATACCTTTTCTTAAATAATCGTACCCTGTGTACAGTGTTAAAAATGCTGATAACCATAAAAGTATAATCCCAACTGTCTGAGCATTATAATCTTGAAAGTTTATTATTTTGTTTCCAATATCACCTGTTAATAAAATTGCTATCGCCACCATTTGAATGAAAGTTTTTAATTTCGACAAGCTTGTTACTTCCATGGTAATTCTCCCTTTAGCCAAAAATTCACGTAGACCAGATACAAGTATTTCTCTAGTAAGAATGATAACAGCTGCAACTACCTCGTAATTTTTAATTGTGCCATTCATAACCAGCAAAATTAAAGCGGCTGAAACTAAAATTTTGTCCGCAATTGGATCTAGCAACTCTCCCAGTTTTGATTCTTCCTTAAATAGTCTTGCCAACAAACCATCTATGTAATCTGTAAAGCTAGCTATAACGAATAAAAAGAAAGGTATTAAATCACCGAAAAAACCGGGGATAAAAAAGGTTATAACAAATATTGGCACTATAATAATTCGACCAATAGTGAGTATGTTTGGAATTTTTAATTTCATTTATTCGTGAAAATAATCATATATTTTCTTTGCTATGCTGTCTTCTATTCCTTCTACTGATTTTAAATCATCAAAGCTTGCAGACTCAACGGCTCGCGCAGATCCAAAATGATTTAATAAAGCTCTTTTCCTTTGTTTGCCAATACCTTGAATTTGATCTAACAAAGATTTACTGAGATTTTTCTTTCTTTTTGCTCTATGAGTGCTTATAGCAAATCTGTGAGCTTCATCTCGTAGTCTTTGTACAAAAAATAGTAAAGGATCATTTCTTTCTAAAATATATTCTTTATTTTTATAGTAGATTTTTTCCTCTCCAGCATTTCTTCTTTTACCCTTCGCTACGGCCAAAATTGGTAAGTCGTGCAATCCTAATTCATTAAGAACTTCTCTAGATACAGAATATTGTCCTTTTCCACCATCAATCATTATTAAGTCTGGTAATGACAGTGAACCAGATTTTTCTTTAATGGCTTTTGAAAATCTTCTAAATAAAACTTCTTTCATCATCCCATAGTCATCATTTTTGACTTTTTCATCTTTTATATTGAATTTCCTATATCTTTTCTTAACAAAACCTTCATTACTAAAACAAATTAATGATCCAACAGAGTCAGTTCCCTGAATGTGGCTATTATCGTAAACTTCTATCAATTCTATATTGTTGTTAATATTAAATTTAGATGCTAATTCTTCGATGAGATTATTGTTGGTATCAGATTGAACGAGTTTTTGTTTTAATGATTGTTTTGCGTTTTTCTCTGCAAGACTAGAAATACTTATCTCATTTTTACTTTTTGCTAGCTTAATAATAATATCTTTTTTATCCTTGTCGGAGAATGTTTTTTCAATAAGTTTTTTGTCTTTGACTTCACAGTTAGTTAATATCAGCCTTGGAATAGTTTTGTTTTCATAAAATTGCGATATAAAAGAGCTTATTATATCTTCTATACTGTCGTCTGGATCATGTTTTGGATAAAAAGCCTGATTACCCCAGTTTTGTTTTGACCTAAAAAAAAACACTTGCACACATGTTTTTCCTGTCTCTTTATAAATACTGATAACATCAGCTTCTGTTAAATTTGTTTGATTTATTTTTTGAGAGGTTTGTATTTGAGTTAATGCTTTTATTCTATCTCTAGCTATAGCTGCTTTCTCGTAATCCAATTCTTTACTTGCTTTTTCCATTTCTTTGGATAAGTTTTTCTGAATTCTTCTGGATTTACCCGAAATAAAGTCAATAGCGTCTGCAACCGTAGATTCGTAATCTTTTTCATTTATGTGTCCAACACATGGAGCAGAGCATCTTTTAATTTGGTATAAGATGCACGGTCTTTCTCTATTTTTGAAAACAGTGTCATCACAGACTCTCAAAAGAAAAATCTTTTGTAAAATTTTTATTGTCCAATTAGCAGAACCAATCGATGCGAATGGACCAAAATAATATCCTGTTTTTGATTTTTTCCCTCTTAACTTTGTAAGTTGTGGCCACTTATCTTTATTACCAATATAAATATAGGGAAAAGATTTGTCATCACGCAAAAGTATGTTGTAACGAGGTTTATGTTTTTTTATTAAATTTGCTTCCAATAGAAGAGCCTCACTTTCATTACTTGTGGTAGTAGTTTCAAGATTATGCGTGAGTGAAAGCATTCTCTCAGTTCTAATAGGAAGATTAGACTCAGTGACATAACTTTTAAGTCTATTTGGTATATTTTTAGCTTTACCTATATATAGAATTTCACCAGTGGAACTAATCATTTTGTAAACACCGGGATTTTTTGGTATCAGCGGTATTTTTTCTTTTATTACTTTTTTTCCTAACTCTAAACTATTAATCATAATTTTGATTTTGATACCTCGATACCAACAGATTTAGTTTTTTTTAAGATATCTAACTTTTCTATCTTAAGATTAATCTTTTTAACAAGTTTATTTCTAAATATCATATTAAATATATTTTCCGCTAAGTCTTCAAGTAACTCGTGATGTTTTAGATAAGCAATTTTCTCAATTTTACTTACAATTTCCTCATAATTAAGTATTGAATTCAAATCTTTATTATTTGGTGTCACATATGGATTTGTTAAAATTTCAATATTAAATTTTACTCTTTGTCTCTTTTTTTTTTCAAAGTTGTGTATTCCTATAGAAATATTTAGAATTAAATCTTTTATAATTACTTTTCTTTTATATTTAAATTTTTCTTTTTTCTTAAATTTTATTATCTTCATTCTTTTGTATTAATAATATCCGGTGTTTGCCATGCAAGTCTTTGTCCGCTATCAATATTAATAATCTCTCCTGTTATATTTTTATTTTCAATAAGAAACTTTACTCCATTACATATGTTTTCTAAATCTACTTTTTTTTTTAAGAGCGTGGATTTCCATTGCTTTTTGAAATGTCTTTCTGATTGTCTTTTGTTTTTTAATGTTGGTCCAGGTGAAATACCATTCACTCTTATATTAGGCGCTAATTTCATGGCTGATGTTTTTGTAAGAGTGGCCAATGAAGACTTACTTAAAGTGTAAGAGAAAAAAAAAGGAGTTAATTTTTCAACTCTTTGATCAATAATATTAATGATACATCCCTCTTTATTTTTAATTAATCTTTTAAAATTTTGCGTTATGATTGCCGGTGCTTTTAAGTTGATATTCATATGTTTTGTAAAAGATTTTTCAGAAAAATTTTCAAGATTATCGTTTTCAAAAATAGATGCATTATTAATTAAACAATCTAATCCTTTCAGAGTTTTATAAGCTTTTTTTATTAAATTTTCGGTTTGTTTAAGATTATTTAAATCAGCTTTAAACAAGTATGCGTCTGCCCCAAGTTCTTCTAGTTCTTTTTTTAATTTTAAAGCGCTTCTTTTAGATTTATTAAAGTGAATACCTATTTTTGTTTCAAAACTAACTAAACTTCTAGCGATTGCAGATCCTATTCTAGTTGCTCCTCCAGTAATAATTATTTTTTTGGCTTCCATTTTTTTATAGCTTTTCTTGGTTTTGTGCCAGGCATACCCATAGTCGATCTTCCTTTTGGATAAACTTTACTTTTCAAATTATATTGAGATATTTTAGGATTTAAAGTTATTTCAAGTTCACTAGCTTCTAGTTTTCTCATTTCATCTCTTAGTTTAGCAGCCTCTTCGAATTCTAAATTAGATGCAGCTTCCTTCATTTTTCTGTTTAAAGCTTTTAGATGTTTTTTTAAGTTACCACCTACGTTTGATCCTTCACTAATTTTTACGTAATCTTTTTCATAAACAGACTCTAAAATATCACTTATCTCTTTTTTTACCGACTCAGCAGTTATTCCATTTTGCTTATTATATTCTAATTGTTTATTTCTCCTTCTATCCGTTTCCTTGATTGCTTTATCAATACTCTTCGTGATTTTATCAGCATATAAAATTACTTTACCATCAACATTTCGTGCTGCTCTTCCAATTGTTTGAATTAAAGAAGTTTCAGATCTTAAAAACCCCTCTTTATCAGCATCTAAAATTGCTACCAAAGCACATTCGGGAATATCTAATCCCTCTCTCAACAAATTAATTCCTACCAGAATATCAAACACTCCCATTCTCAAATCTCTTATGATCTCAATTCTTTCAAGAGTATCAATGTCAGAGTGCATATATCTTACTTTAAGACCATTTTCGTGTAGATACTCAGTAAGATCCTCAGCCATTTTTTTTGTCAGCGTTGTAGCAAGAACTCTATATCCTTTTTTTACAATCTCTTTTGCCTCGTGCATAAGATCATCAACTTGAGTTTTGGCTGGCCTTATTTCAACCGGCGGGTCTATTAAACCCGTTGGCCTAATGATTTGGTCAATATATTTATTGTTTGTTTGTTTAAGTTCCCAAGGTCCTGGGGTAGCAGAAACAAAAACAGTTTGTGTTCTCATTAAATCCCACTCTTCAAATTTCAAAGGTCTATTATCCATACATGAAGGGAGTCTAAACCCGTATTCAGCTAACGTACTTTTTCTTGTACGGTCACCTTTATACATTCCATTTAATTGAGGGACTGTTACGTGACTTTCGTCTACAAATATAATTGCATTATCTGGAAAATACTCAAACAGAGTAGGGGGAGGCTCACCAGCTTTTCTTCCTGATAAAAATCTTGAATAATTTTCTATACCTGCACAAGTTCCGGTAGCTTCAATCATTTCTAGATCAAACTTAGTTCGTTCTCTTAATCTTTGTTCCTCTAAAAGTTTATTATTTTCTCTATGTTTTTTTAAAGTCTCAGCTAACTCAGATTTTATTTGTCTGATTGCTTGCTCGATAGTAGGCTTAGGAGTTATATAATGACTATTAGCGTAAATTTTTATTATTGAGTAATCATTTGTCTTATCTCCAGTAAGTGGATCAAATTCCTCAATTTTTTCTAATTTATTTAAATTAAAACTTATTCTCCAAGCTCTATCTTCTAAGTGTGATGGAAAGATTTCTAAATTTTCTCCTCTTACCCTAAAGGTTCCTCTAAAAAAATTTTGATCATTTCTTTTGTACTGTAAGTTTATAAATGCTCTAATTAAATCGTCTCGCTCGTAATCATAATTTTTCTTTAAAGTAATAGTCATTTTTGAGTACGCCTCTACAGAACCTAAACCATAAATACATGATACACTCGCAACAATAATTACATCATCTCTTTCCAACAAAGATCTCGTCGCCGAGTGTCTCATACGATCAATTTGTTCATTTATTGATGCCTCTTTTTCTATGTAAGTATCAGATCTAGGAACGTACGCTTCTGGAGTATAGTAATCGTAATATGATACAAAATATTCTACAGCATTATCCGGAAAAAAACTTTTGAACTCTCCGTACAATTGAGCGGCTAAAGTTTTATTTGGTGCTAAAATTAGAGCTGGTCTATTAGCCTTTTCGATAACTTTTGCCATTGTAAACGTTTTGCCTGATCCCGTGACCCCTAAAAGTACTTGTTCTTGTTTGTTATCATTTAAATTTTTTAATATTTGCTTTATGGCTTCTGGTTGGTCACCGCTAGGTTGAAAATCACTTTTGATTTTAAAGTTAATACCTCCCTCTAGCTTCTTAATTTTTTTTGAGTTATTAACTTCTAGATCAGCTAATTTTTCTTGATAAGTATTTTGCATTTTGTGTTAATAATAAATTAATTATATTATAAATTTCAATGAGCATAGTTTCCAATAGTTTAAAACGTATAAAACCGTCGCCTACAATAGCAGTTACCTCAAAAGCTAGGGAAATGAGAGCTGCTGGAAAGGATGTTATCGGTTTAGGGGCTGGAGAGCCAGATTTTGATACTCCAGACAATATTAAAGAAGCAGCAATAGAGGCGATTAGAAAAGGGGATACAAAATATACAGCAGTGGATGGAACTCCAGCTTTAAAAAAAGCTATTCAAGCAAAATTTTCTAGAGAAAATCATTTATCATATGAGCTTGATCAAATTTCCGTTGGAACTGGTGGAAAGCAAGTTTTATATAATGCTTTTATGGCAACCATAAATAAAGGTGATGAGGTCATTATTCCAGCGCCTTATTGGGTTTCTTACCCTGACATTGTTTTGTTAGCTGGGGGAAAACCTAAAATAATAAAGTGTGATGAAAAAAATAATTTTAAATTAACACCAGAAAAATTAAAAAAAGCAGTTTCAAAGAAAACAAAGTGGATAATTATAAACTCTCCATCTAACCCTACAGGCTCTGGTTATACCAAAGATGAGATAATAGCTTTATCGAAGATTTTAATAAAATATAAAAATTTATATATTTTAAGCGATGATATTTACGAACATATTACTTACGACGGGTTCAAATTTTTTACTATTGCGCAAATTGAAAAATTAAAAAGCAGAACTTTAACTATGAATGGAGTAAGTAAATCTTACTCAATGACTGGCTGGAGAATAGGCTATGCTGCAGGCCCAAAAGAAATTATTAAAGCGATGGCTAAAATTCAATCCCAATCAACTAGCAATCCTACATCTATAAGTCAAGCAGCTGCAGTAGAAGCTTTGAACGGAACACAAGAATTTATTTCAGAAAGATCAAATTCTTTTAAAGAAAGAAGAAATTTTGTAGTTAATAGTTTAAATAATATAAATGGTATAAGCTGTTTGAGTCCTGAAGGAGCTTTTTACGTTTTTCCAAACTGTAAAAAATTATTAAACAAGAAAACAAAACTGAAAACTGATAAAGACTTTGTAGAAAAATTGTTAGAAAAAGCTGAGGTAGCTGTGGTTCAAGGCTCTGCCTTCGGTTTAGACGGTTACTTTAGGATATCTTACGCTACTTCAATGGAAAACTTGAATAAAGCAATGAAAAGAATTAAAACTTTTTGTGATAGCCTTAATTAGATTCAGATAGATATTTTTCAGCCTCAAGTGCTGACATACAACCCATTCCAGCAGCGGTAACAGCTTGTCTAAAAATTTTATCCTTTACATCTCCTGCAGCAAAAACTCCTGGAATATTCGTTTCAGTAGAGTCAGGTTTTGTAATTAAATAACCCTCTTTGTCCATTTTAAGTTGATCTTTAAATAAAGATGTAGCTGGATCATGACCTATGGCAATAAATAAACCGTCAACTTTAAGATCTTTAACTTTATTATCTTTTACATTTTTAATTTTTAATGCATTTACAGTTTTTGGCTCTTTTGTGCCAATAACATCCTCAACTACTGTATCCCAAATAATTTCTATTTTTTTATTAGATTTTAACTTTGCTTGAAGCATTTTTTCTGCTCTGAGTTCATTTCTCCTATGTATTAAATAAACCTTTGAAGCAAATTTAGTTAGAAACATTGCTTCTTCAACGGCGGCATTTCCTCCACCTACTACTGCTACTTCTTTTTCTTTAAAGAAAAATCCGTCACAAGTTGCGCATGCTGAAACTCCAAATCCTCTAAACTCTTGTTCAGATTTTAGATTTAACCATCTTGCTTGTGCTCCTGTTGAAATAATAAAACTATCTGCAGTGTAAACCTGACCACTATCACCTGTTGCTGTAAAAGGTTTTTTTGTTAAGTCAACTTTACTTATATGATCCTGTATCATTTCTGTGCCAACAGCTTCTGCTTGGCCTTTCATTTCATCCATTAGCCAGGGCCCTTGAATCACTTTTGAATATCCAGGGTAATTTTCAACATCTGTTGTGGTAGTTAGTTGTCCACCGGGTTGAGAACCATGAACAAGTATTGGTTTAAGCATAGCTCTAGCCGCATAAATAGCTGCTGTATAGCCAGCAGGACCTGATCCAAGAATTAACACTTTTGTATGTTTTGTTGATTTATTATTCATTATGTAAAGGTATATAGTAACTAATGTTAGAATTAAAAGCACTTCTTTTAACGCAAGGTATGCACGGCATGGTCAGTCAAGTAGAGGGATTAGCTAAAGCTTTGGGCTTAAGTTATAAACACCAAAAAATTGAATTAAAATCTTTTTGGAATTTGATTCCTCCTAAAATAAGCCCAATATCAGAAAATTTGGTAAAAAATAAATTCGTGTGTGATTGTAAAATCATTATATCTTGTGGAAGAAAAAGTGTAATACCATCAATAGCTTTAAAAAAAAGACTAGGTAATCAAATTTTCAATATTCACATACAAGATCCTAAAGTTTCTTTTGAACACTTTGACCTTATAGTGAGTCCTGAGCATGATCGTTTAAAAGGTGAAAACATAATTAATACAACGGGTGCTATTCACTACCTTACAAAAAAAGAGATTAATGATAATTCAAAGCATCTAGGAATTGAAAAAGATAAAAGAAAAGAATTTGTAGCATTTATTATCGGAGGACCAAACAAATATTATAATTATTCAGAAAAACAAATTCATGAACTTTTTAATAAAGTAAAGACATTATTTACTCCAGATAAATTCAAAATTATTGTAATTCCTTCTTACAGAACACCTGAAAATATTTTAAAAATAGCATTTAATACCTTTAGCATTAATCATCATGTTGTAAAAACTATTGATAAAAAAGCTTATCTTTCTGCATTAGCAATCTCAAATTATATAGTTGTAACGTGCGACTCCACGTCAATGATTTCAGAGGCCGCTATAACTGGAAAACCTGTTTATATTGCCATGATGAAGTCTTTTAAGCCAACGGGAAGATTCAAAAAATTTTATTCACAATTGAAAGATTTAGGTATAACAAGAGAGTTAGACGATAGGGTTGAAAGTTGGAGTTATAATAGTTTAAATGAGGTAAACAGAATCGCTCCAATTGTAAAAGCAAAAATGAAAAAAAATGGAATTATTTAAATCATTAGAAAAAAGAACTAAACTATTTAGCGATCCTTTTAAACATTTTGAGATCAACCACCCGCTGACTCAAAATGCTATTGATGAGATCTGTAGCGCAGAGATAGCTGATCCTAGAAAACAAAATTTGAATTATGATGGAACAAGAGCTCTTGATGGAGGTGAGGGAGCATTTCGAGCTGGAATTAAAGATGGCGGAAAAGCAAAAAAATTAAGATGTTATGTTACCAAAGAAAACTCTAATCAATTTCCAAACTTAACAAAATTTATTGAAGAATTAAGATCACCTGAAGTTTATAAAAAAATTGGCTCATTAATTGGAAAAGATTTGAGTAATTCTTATGTGAGACTAGAAGTAATTTGTGATAGAGAAGGTTTCTGGTTAAAGCCTCACTGCGATATCGAGGAAAAATTAATGTCATCAATAGTTTTTGTTAATTTACATAATGAGTCGGAGAATTTAGGAACTGATTTTTATGATGCAAAATTAAATAAAGTTAAAACAGTTCCTTACAAACATAATTATGGATATTTCTTTACAAGTGGACCAAACACTTGGCATGGAATGGAAAAAAAAGAGATTAAAAAAGAGAGGAGATGTATCCAGATAAACTACGTTACTTTCGAGACTGACTGGAAAGTAAAAGGTTAGATATCCTGCAAGGAAGTTACATTTATATCTCTCAATTTCAGAGATTTTATACCTTCCAAACAAACTTTTGCTGTGGACATATTAGTGCAGTATGGAACCTTGTTAGCTAAAGTAGCTCTTCTTAATGCCACAGCGTCACTCAACTGAGCTTCACTGTTTCCGCCTCCAGTGTTAATGACCAAAGCAATTTTTTTAGCGTTTAAAACGTCTACAATATGCGGAGAACCCTGATTAACTTTGTTTATTTTTTTACACTTAATTCCATACTGGCTAATAAAATCAGCAGTTCCTCCAGTTCCACAAAGTTTAAATTTTAGCTTAACTAATTGCCTTGCTAATTTTACCCCTTCTTCTTTATGACTATTTTTTAAAGAGATAAAAGCTAAACCTTTTTTGGGAAGGGAGTTTGAGGCCGCAATTTGACTTTTAGCAAAAGCCATGCCAAAATTTTTATCAAAACCCATCACTTCACCTGTTGATTTCATTTCTGGCCCAAGTAAAAGATCGCTGTTAGGAAATTTGTTAAATGGAAAGACCGCCTCTTTTACTGCAAACATATCTTTTGTTTTACTTTTTAAATTAAACTTAGTTAATTTCTCTCCTGCCATCACTCTTGAGGCTATCTTAGCAAGAGGTAAATTTTTTGCTTTTGAAACAAATGGGACAGTTCTACTTGCTCTAGGATTAACCTCTATTACATAAATCTTATCGTTTTTAATTGCATATTGAACATTCATTAATCCTCTAACTTTAAGAGCTAAGGCCAATTTTTTTGTTTGGTTTTCAATTTCTTTAATCAAAAAAGGTTTTATTGACACCGGAGGCAGACTACACGCTGAGTCACCAGAGTGTATTCCAGCTTCTTCGATGTGCTGCATAATTCCAGCCACAAAAACATTTTTACCATCTGATATTGCGTCAACATCAACTTCCATTGCATTATCAATAAACTTATCAATTAAGATTGGATTTTTTTCGGCAACTTTAAATGCTTCTTTAACAAAGTTTTTAAGTTGGCTTTTTTCATGAACAATTTCCATTGCTCTTCCACCTAATACATAAGAAGGTCTTACCATCAAAGGTAAACCAATCTTATCTGCAATTTTAATCGCTTGAGGAAAAGTTCTAGCTATACCACTTTCGGCTTGATTTAAATTTAATTTATTTAGTAAATTTCTAAATCTATCTCTGTCTTCTGCTAGATCAATCGAAGTATACTGCGTTCCTAGAATTGGAAGTTTATTTTCATGTAAAAATTTTGCAAGTTTAATTGGAGTTTGACCTCCGAATTGAGTAATTATACCCTTTACATTGCCTTTTGATTTCTCTCTTTTAATAATATTGAACACGTACTCATCAATTAAAGGTTCAAAATATAATCTGTCACTAGTGTCATAATCTGTTGATACGGTTTCTGGATTACAATTCACCATGATAGTTTCATATTTAGCTTCTTTAAGAGCAAAACTAGCTTGGCAACAGCAATAATCAAACTCTATGCCCTGACCAATTCTATTCGGCCCCCCTCCAAGTATTATAATCTTATTTTTATTAGAAGGGTCAGCCTCACATTCTGAATTAGAGGAGAAATTTCTTTGATAAGTGGAGTACATATAAGGAGTGAAAGATTTAAATTCAGCAGCACAAGTATCGACCTTTTTAAAAACTGGTAAAACTTTTAAAGCAGATCTTTTCTTTCTTATTAATGACTCGGAAACATTTGTAAGTTCAGATAATTTTTTGTCAGAAAATCCTATAGACTTAATATAGTTAAATTCGTTGAAATTTTTAGGTAGACCTTTTTTCTTAATTTTAAGTTCATTTTCTACAATTTCTTTTATTTGATTTAAAAACCAGGGATCAATTTTCGAAAGGTTATTTATATCCTTTAAATTTATTTTTTTTCTTATAGCCTCTCCAACAAGTAAAATTTTATTTGGAATATTTTCTTTAAGTTTTTTTCTTATTTGTTTCGTATTTAAGTTAAATATTTGGTCTAATCCTGAGAAACCTGTCTCCAGAGACACCAAAGCTTTTTGAAGAGACTCTTTAAAATTTCTACCAATAGCCATTGCCTCTCCTACTGATTTCATTGATGTTCCCAAAACTGCAGCTGAAGAGGAGAATTTTTCAAAAGTGAATCTTGGGATTTTAGTGACCACATAATCTATTGTGGGTTCAAAAGATGCAGGTGTAACTTTCGTAATTTCATTTTTTAATTCGTCTAAAGTATATCCTACAGCTAACTTCGCAGCTACTTTTGCTATTGGAAAACCTGTCGCTTTGGAGGCAAGTGCTGATGATCTTGAAACCCTAGGGTTCATCTCAATAATTACCATTCTTCCATTTTTTGGATTTATTGCAAATTGAACATTTGATCCCCCAGTTTCTACACCAATTTTTCTTAAGCAAGCTATAGAGGCATTCCTCATAACTTGATACTCCTTGTCCGTCAAAGTTAGTGCTGGAGCAATAGTAACAGAATCCCCAGTATGAATACCCATGGGATCTAAATTTTCTATTGAGCAAATGATAATGCAATTATCATTTTTATCTCTAACAACTTCCATCTCAAATTCTTTCCAACCCTCCAAACACTCTTCAACTAAGACTTGATTAACAGGTGACTCGTGAAGCCCATTTTTTATTATCTTATAAAAATCTTTTTTATTTTTTGCGATACCACCTCCCAAACCACCTAAAGTAAAAGCTGGTCTTATAATTGCTGGTAATCCAATTTGTTTTAATACCTTTGAAGATTGTTTAAAATTACTTACTATTTTTGATTTAGGGAGATCCAGACCAATCTCTATCATATTTTTTCTGAACTTTTTTCTATCTTCTGCATTGGATATAGCTTTTGAGTTAGCGCCAATTAGTTCAATTTTGTATTTTTTAAGAATTCCTTTTTTTTCTGCTTCCATTGCTAAATTTAAAGCAGTTTGACCACCCATGGTTGGTAAGATCGCATCAGGTTTTTCTTTTATAAGAATTTTTTCAAGAACTTCTATTGTAATAGGCTCAATATAAGTTTTATCAGCCACGTTTGGATCCGTCATAATTGTTGCTGGGTTTGAATTTATGAGAATTACTTTAAAACCTTCATCTTTTAAAGCTTTACAAGCTTGAGTACCTGAATAATCAAACTCACAAGCTTGCCCAATAATTATTGGTCCCGCACCAACAACTAAAATTTTTTTAATATCTTTTCTTTTTGGCATTTCTTTTCATATTCTTCACAAATTTATCAAATAAATAAACGCTATCTTGAGGACCAGGGTTTGACTCTGGATGATACTGAACTGAGAAAACAGGTTTGTTTTTTAATTCGATACCTTCAATGCTGTTGTCAAATAAAGACTGGTGCGTAACTCGTATATTTTTAGGCATACCTTTTTTTACTACTTCAAATCCGTGATTTTGACTTGTGATTTCTACATTGCCCTCAATTAAATTTTTAACAGGATGGTTAGCTCCTCTATGCCCTAATTTCATTTTTTCAGTTCTAGCGCCGAGTGCTAAAGCTAGGATTTGATGGCCCAAACAGATTCCAAATAATGGTAATTTTTTTTTGATTAATTCTTGAATTGTTGGTATTGCATATTCACCCGTCGCCGCAGGATCTCCGGGTCCATTTGATAAGAATATTCCATTAGGCTTGAGTTTTAAAATATCTTTTGCACAAGTTTTGCATGGTACGATTGTAACTTTACAATTAAAATCTGAAAAATATCTTAAAATATTTTTCTTAATTCCATAATCTATAGCTACCACATGCAATATTTTTTTTTTATTTTTTAAATATCCGTTTTCCTTTTTCCAGGTTTTATAATCTTGCCACAAATAATTTTTCTTAGTAGTAACCATTTTTGCTAAATCTAAGTTTTTGAGACCACTCCATTTATTAGTTATTTTAATTAGTTTTTTTATATTTAATTTGTTTTTGTTGTAAAAAGATATCGTTCCTTTTGGAGCACCTTTATCTCTAATTAAATTTGTTATATTTCTGGTATCAATTCCAGTTATCCCAACGATCTTATTTTTTTTTAACCACTGATCTAAATGTTTTAAAGATCTGTAATTTGATGGATTGGTTATTTCTGTATTTATTATTACTCCTTTGGTCCAAATCTTATCTGACTCGTGATCTTCCTTGTTAGTTCCAACATTTCCAACGTGTGGAAAGGTAAAATTTATAATTTGATCAGCATATGAAGGGTCAGATATAATTTCTTGGTAACCTGTGATAGAAGTATTGAAACATACTTCGCCAGTTGCAGTGCCTTTGTAACCCAAGCCTACGCCTTTAAAAAATTTACCGTTTTGAAGAACTAAAATAGCAGTGGAATCGATCTTAGTAAGATTTTTTTTTGAGTTTATATTTTTACTAATCTTCTTCAAATACAACTCATAAGTTAAAGTAAAAAACTTATAAACATGATTTTGCGCAACATATGAAATAGAAACAAAATCGTCAAGAAAGTTCTTTTTATTTTGTATTAGAATTGTGATTAAAATAAAATCTAATAATGTCTCTAAAAAAACAAATAGATGATAAGCTCAATCAAGCCTTAAAAGCCAAAGATAAAAACACTTATCCAACATTAAGACTGATTGTTTCAGCTATAAAAGACGCAGAAATTGCCGGAAGGTCTAAAGGACAAAAAGAAATAAAGGATAGTGACATAATTTCACTACTAAAAAAAATGATAAAACAAAGAAATGAGTCTTGCGATGTCTACGAAAAAGCAGGTCGAAAAGAGCTTCTAGAAAATGAAAAAAAAGAAATAAATGTAATAAGCACTTTTTTGCCAAATCAATTAAGTGAAGAAGAGACGAAAAATATTTGTGAAGAGACTATCAAGTCAGTTGGAGCTACCTCAATGAAAGATATGGGAAAAATCATGGGAGCTTTAAAATCAAAACATGCAGACTCTTTAGATTTTTCTAAAGTAAGCACAATTTTGAAAGGACTATTGAAGTAAGAATGAAATATCCAAAAGAATATTTGGAAGAAATAAAATTAAGATTAAAAGTCTCTCAAGTAGTTGGTAAAACTGTACAGCTCAAAAAAAGAGGTAAAGAGTTTGTAGGTTTATCACCTTTCAAAAATGAGAAAACTCCTTCTTTTACAGTTAATGATGACAAAGAATTTTATCATTGTTTTAGCACAGGCGAGCATGGAAATATATTTGATTTTTTAATGAAAACAAAATCAGTAAGTTTTGGAGAAGCAGTTAAAATTTTAGCTGCAGAGGCTGGGATGCAGCCTTATAGATTTTCAAATTTTGATAAAAAAAAAGATTTAAGATTTCAAACATACAAAAGTATATTCAGAGATTATTCAAATTTTGCTACTAAACAATTATTTGATAATAATAATCAAGAGTCATTAAAATATTTGTTAAAAAGAGGTTTGAAAGAAAATACTATCGAAGAATTTAAACTTGGATATGTACCTTGGAAAAATAATTTTTATGAAGATTTAATAAATAAATATACTGAGGAGGATATAAGTTTTACAGGTCTTTATTACAAAAGCGATAAAACTGGAAAATACATTGACAGATTCAACTCTAGAGTAATTTTTCCAATAAATAATATTTCAGGTGAAACAGTTGCCTTTGGTGGAAGAATTATTCGAGATAGTAAATTAGCAAAATACATTAACTCACCTGAAACTGAATTTTATAAAAAAGGAAGTATGATTTTTAATTTGGATAAAGCAAAGGATCTCAGATCAGAGACTGATAATGTTTTAATCGTTGAAGGATATATGGATGTTGTAAGCCTTTATGCATCTGGAATTAAAAATGTCATTTCTAATTCTGGAACTGCTTTAACAGAGAGACAAATAGATTTGATTTGGAAATTTTTTTCAAACCCTACAATTTGTTTAGATGGCGATATAAGCGGTCAACAAGCTGCTTTAAGAATTGCAGAAAAACTTTTTCCATTTATTAATGAAAAAAATAAAATTTATTTTTCTATAATTCCTGATGGTAAAGATCCAGATGACTTTATAAGAGAAAATGGGAAAGATCTTTTTATTAAATTATTAGAAAAAAAAGAAATTATACAAGATTTTTTATGGAATTATTATTTAGCCAAGATTGACAAAAATAATCCTTTTGAAATTTCAAAATTTGAAAAAGAAATTAAAAAACTTTCCTTTTCAATTAAAGATGAAACGTTAAAAAAATATGTTTTGGAGGAATATTTAAACAAAATTGAAAAATTAACACCAATACAAAGCTCTAGATCGAGCAATATATTTCCTTTTAAAAAGAAAAAAGACTATAAAATATTAAATGAAACAAAAATTTTATATCAAAAAACTAAAGATTTATCGAAAATTCAAATTCTTGAATATTCGATCATATATTTAATTATAAATCACAGTGAAATTGCTATTAAACAAATTAAGGACCTTAACAATTTAAAATTGACATCAACAAAAAATGAAAATTTGAAAAGTATAATTATAGAATTATTGACAAATAATAAGGATGGGCAAGATTTAAAAAAACATATAACAAGCGATTATAAAGAATTGATAAAAGAAATTGAGGAAAACCCTATCATTCGGTTGATTTCGAGAGATAAAAACGATCAAGAAATTTTAAATTTACTTGAAGATCTTATAATTAGTTTTAGAGAGCAACATCGTATTCAAAAAATAGAGAATTTAGAAAAAAAATTAGCAAATAATCTAGATGAAAACTCTTTCTCTGAACTGATAAAGCTTAAAAATCAACTAAATAGGGATTAAAAAGGTATAGATTTTTTTTAACCAATCATTATATATACATAGCATTTCATTTATGTCTGAAAAACTTATTACAAAATCATTCGAGAGACTTTTAGATAAGGGTAAGCATAGAGGTTTCATCACTTATGAGGAGCTAGGAAAATCTTTAGGTAAAAGAAGTGGAACAAATGAAAATATAGAAAAAGCGCTCATAATTCTAGTGGATGAAAAGATCACATTTGTTGAAAAAAAATCTCAGTTTCAATCAAATAAGAAAAAGGAAGCTGTTTCAACTAATGAAGAAAAAAGTTCTGATAAAAGCGATGATCCAATAAGAATGTACCTTCGAGAAATGGGTGGTGTAGAGCTTTTATCTCGAGAGGGAGAAATTGCAATAGCAAAAAGAATCGAGGCCGGAAAAGACGTGATGATAAATGCACTAACCCAAAGTCCAATTGTAGGAAAAAAAATTTTTGAATGGAAAAATCAAATCGAAAACCAAGAATTATTAGTTAGAGACATAATTGATATTGACTCTACCTATGAGGACTTCGAGGCCTCAGATGAGTCAGAGGAGATTAAAGACGAAAAAAAAACGAAGCCAAGCAAAGTATCTGATAAAACTGAAGATGATAAAAAAACAGAAGAAGGAAATTCGGTCGATGATGACGAATTTAATGTATCTTTGGCTAAAATGGAGGAGGAAATAAAACCTAAAATAATCATTATTTTGACTTCATTAAATAAAAATTACTCAAAATTACAAAAATATCAAAAAGAAAAATTAGAATGTTTATTAAACTCAAAAGAGCTTTCGGTGTCAAAAAACAAAAATTTTAAAAAAATCCAGGAGGTTTTGGTTAATAATTTTAAAGATTTACAGCTTGCTCCACACGTAGTGGAGGAACTAGTTCAGTCACATTATAAAGAGAACAAAAAAATTGTTTCTCTAGAAGGTGTTCTATTAAGATTAGCAATGGATAATAAAATATCCCGTGAAGAATTTTTAAAATATTATATTGGCAATGAAATTAATCCTAAATTTGAAAATTTCTTAAAAGAAAACGTAACTTGGAAAGCTTTCTTTAAAAAATTTAAAAAGGACTTTACGGAAATAAGAGAGAGGTTAGTTGAATTTAGTAAAAAAATCGGCCTTTCTGTTGGAGAATTTAAAAGATTGGTTAGCAGAATTCAGAAAGGAGAAAGAGAGTCCAGAATTGCAAAAAAAGAAATGGTAGAGGCAAACTTAAGACTAGTTATATCAATTGCAAAAAAATATACTAATAGGGGTCTACAATTTTTAGATCTTATACAGGAAGGAAATATTGGTTTAATGAAAGCAGTAGATAAATTTGAGTATAGACGTGGTTATAAATTCTCTACCTACGCTACATGGTGGATAAGACAAGCTATAACAAGATCTATAGCTGATCAAGCAAGAACCATAAGAATCCCAGTTCATATGATTGAAACGATAAATAAAATTGTGAGAACGCAAAGACAAATAATGAGTGAGTTTGGAAGAGAACCCACGCCTGAAGAATTAGCAAAAAAGCTTGCCATGCCTTTAGAAAAAGTAAGAAAAGTTTTAAAGATTGCAAAAGAGCCCGTTTCACTTGAAACGCCAGTAGGTGATGAAGAGGATAGTAGTTTAGGAGATTTTATAGAAGATAAAAATGCTCTTCAACCACTTGATACAGCTATACAATCAAATTTGAGCGAGTCCACAACAAAAATTTTAGCATCATTGACTCCAAGAGAGGAGAGGGTGTTAAGAATGAGATTTGGTATTGGTATGAATACTGATCACACTTTAGAGGAAGTTGGTCTACAATTCTCTGTTACCAGAGAAAGAATTAGACAAATCGAAGCTAAAGCTTTAAGAAAATTAAAGCATCCTAGTAGATCAAAACAACTAAAAAGTTTCCTAGAAAAATAATTTTTTTTAGTATAAGAAGAAATAAAATGGGCCTGTAGCTCAGTTGGTTAGAGCAGTACACTCATAATGTATTGGTCCCAGGTTCGAGTCCTGGCGGGCCCACCATTCAATTTGAAACAAATTCATTTAATTTTTTTGTTAAAATTTCAATGTCATTATTGTTAGAACTTAAAATTGATGAAAACTCCTCTTTCTGGGTCCTTGCCAAACTTAATCCCTCAACTATTAAATCACGTATTAAAGGCTTTTCAGGGTTTTTCGTATAAATTCTCCAATCAACCTTAATTTCTGGAGATTCATCTTCAGGGGTAATTTTTGAACTAATGATTGTATAATTTGAGCTTTTTTGTTCTGATCCAACTATCTCAAATTTACTAGAGGAATAATCTGTTAATCTTGAAGTTAAGCTTTTTAAAAAATATTTCTCAAAGGAGCTCTGATAGCTTAAAATTTCTTTTTCTGTTAATGTTTTTCTTAATTCTCCCAAAGTATAAAGACTTAAAGCTTTTATATCTACATTTTCTAAGGCAATATTCTCTACATATTCAATCTTTTGCTCTTTACTTAAGCTTTTATCAGACAATTTGCTTATTGCATCGCTAACTAGTTCTAAAACAAATTCTTTTGGATTTGAGCTATAGGCGTAAATAGAGAAATGTGAGAAAAAAAATAATAAAAATAAACAAATTTTAAATTTATTCATTCAATAGATCTTTTAATTTTCTAAATTTCCCCAGTCATCTTGACTAGTATCTGAATTTGCTATTTTATTTTCACGGTCTTGTAAGTATATGCTTTTGAATGAGGAGTATAGGTCAATTGAGTTTTTCTCTAAACTGCTAAAGCTTGTAATATTATCTGCCCTAAAGTCTACTGCAGAAGTGCCTTTAACTGAAAAATAATCTAAATCGTTGCCTGAAAGTCCAAATAGCTCGTTCTCTCTAATAGTTACATGAGCAAATGGATCTACAAAAGTATCAGCCACCATTCCTAAAGAGTCTCTTAATGTTGTCGGACCTAAAATAGGCATAACAAAATAACATCCTGGTCCAAAACCATAAGTTCCTAAAGTCTGCCCTACATCCTCTTTGTGCGGCTTAAATCCAATTTTTTCTGCTGGATTAAAAAAACCAAGGACACCAAAAGTTGAATTAATAAGTACGCTGGCAGTTGAATTTCCTAATTCACTAAAATTTCCTTGAAGTACCGAGTTTGGTATCGAAAGAAGAGTTGCAATATTAGATGTAAAATTACTAGTGCCCGTTTTAATAGGACTCGGTAATTTATTATATCCTTTTGCAATTGGCTCTAGAATAATATCATCAAAAGCCATATTGAATTTAAAAATAGACCTACTAACGTTTTCAAAGCATTCCTCAGTCGCATTTACTGTATTAGTTGTGAAACTCACTACAAATAATACTATTATCGCACCTGTAATTTTTTTCATGGTCATTAATATAAGCTATATATATAAATTTTTAATATATGCTATAAAAATTATAACTTTTAAAAGTTTTTATTAAGTCTTAAAATAGACTGACCATAGATTTATGCGAATATATAAGGATTTATCACCCAATTTTTCAAAAAAAGGACATAATAATAAAAGAAAAATTAAATTTGTAATATTTCACTATACTGGAATGCAATCTGAAATTGAATCTATTAAACGTCTTAAAAATCCAGTTTCTAAAGTCAGTTGCCATTATTTAGTTAATAGAAAAGGCAAAGTAAGCCAAATGGTTGGCGAAGATAAAATTGCATGGCACGCCGGAAAATCGAAATGGAAAAATATCATTAATTTAAATAATAGCTCAATTGGGATAGAATTAGTTAATAGAGGTCATAGACATGGATACGAAAATTTTCCAAAAGCTCAAATTAAAAGTTTGATTGCTTTATGTAAGCTGTTAAAAAAAAAATATAAAATTAAGGCGATAAATTTTTTAGCCCACTCAGATATTGCTCCGCTAAGAAAAGTTGACCCAGGGGAAAAATTTCCCTGGAAAAAACTAAGTCACGATAAGATTGGATTATGGCCTAAGAAGAAAAAAATTAAATTTAAGAACATTTTGACAAAAAATGAAATTCATAAATTTTTTTTTAAAAATATTTATCAAATTGGTTACAGATATTTTAAAATTAAGCGACGAGATAAAAAAGATAAGCTTATTGTTAAAGCTTTTCAAAGGCGATATAATCCAAAAAAAATCGATGGTAAAATAGATTTAAAAGTCCTTAAAATTAGCCATTTATTAGCCAAACGCTCTCATTAGTGCTTGATATAGGCCTCAAAATTTATTAAAAGATTTTGCCAGATAATTGGATTAGTCGCTATAATTTTATAGAGGAAAGTCCGGGCTCCGTAAGGACACAGTGCCAGTTAATGGCTGGCGAGGGTGACCTCAGGGATAGTGCCACAGAAAATAAACCGCCTTATCAAGGCAAGGGTGAAACGGTGAGGTAAGAGCTCACCGGTTTTTTGGTAACAAAAAACGCAAGGCAAACCCCACTGGGAGCAAGGTTAAATAGAGAAGACAATGCGTGTATCTGCAAAAAAACTGTCTTTAGTTGGTCTTCTGGGTTAACCGCTTGAGCTTGAGTGTGAATTCAAGCCTAGATAAATGACATCTTCAATGACAGAACCCGGCTTACAGATTATCTGGCGAATAAGTCTTATTTTGTTCCACTTTTGTACTTTCCCAAAAAAACAATAATATTGACTATTTCATAAAAACCCATACTATCCCACATAATCCCATAATGGAGGGTGATTTGAGAAAGAATGTAAAAAAAAGGTTTTTTGTAAAAAATGTTTTTATCAAGTTTCGAAAACAAAATAGACAAGAAAGGGAGGGTCTCTGTGCCAGCAACATTTAGATCATATTTAAATTCGTTAGGATATAACGGATTTATTAGTTATCCCTCTTTTAACCATCCAGCTCTTGAGGCCTGCTCTCAAGATCGAATTGAAAAACTATCAAGCACGATCGACTCTCTTAATCCGTTTGAAGAAAAAAGAGATTATTTTGCCACATCTATTTTATCGGTAAGTGAAAATTTACAATTTGATACAGAAGGAAGAGTTTCGATATCTGAAAAATTATTAAAGCATGCAAAAATTAAAAATAATATTTTATTTGTGGGGCTTGGTAAAACTTTTCAAATTTGGGAACCAATAAACTTTAAAAATTTCAATCTTTTGCAAGGAAAAAAGCATTTCAAAATAGATCTAATTTAAAATGGGAAAATAAATAGAAAGGAAAATGTCATGAGTATAAATGTAGGAGGCGGTGAACTGAGAGAGTTAAAGCCAAGAATATTAGTTATTGGGGTTGGTGGTGCTGGAGGTAATGCGATTAATGCGATGATCGAGGCTGGTATGCAAGGGGTTGAGTTTGTAGCTGTAAACACTGATGCACAAGATCTTAAGATGAGTAAGGCAGATGCCAAAATACAAATAGGTATGAATTTAACCAAAGGACTAGGTGCTGGAGCAAAGCATGACATCGGTCAAGCTGCAGCTGATGAGTCTATAAACGAAATTGTCAATTACATTCAAGGAAGCAATATGGTTTTTATAGCATCAGGAATGGGCGGTGGTACAGGTACTGGCGCATCACATGTAATTGCAAGAGCAGCAAGAGAGATGAATATTTTAACCGTTGGAGTTACAACTCTTCCTTTTGCTTATGAAGGTCCAAAAAGAATGAGACGCGCTGTGGCTGGTCTAGAAGAATTAAAGAAATATCTAGATACAACTATTGTAGTTCCAAATCAAAATCTTTTTAAAATAGCTAATGAGGCAACAGGTTTTGAGGAGTCTTTTAGTTTGTCTAATGACGTTTTAAAACATGGCGTTCAAAGTATTACTGATCTTATGGTAAGACCAGGAATGATAAATTTAGATTTTGCTGACGTGGAGACTGTAATGAGCTCTAGCGGTAAAGCTATGATGGGAACAGGTGAGGCGGATGGTGAAAATCGTGCAATGTCCGCTACTGAATTAGCTTTAAATAATCCATTAATTGACGAATACACTTTACAAGGGGCAAAAGGCTTATTAGTAAATATAACTGGTGGAAGCGATATTAAGCTTTTTGAGGTAGATGCCGCAGTAAATAAGATTAGAGCTGAAGTTGATCCGGAGGCTGAACTAATTTTTGGGGCAATTAAGGATGAAAACATGAATGGAAAAATAAGAGTTTCAATAGTTGCTACTGCACTTCATGGATCAGGATCTAAACCTTATTTGAATTTGGTGGATACTCCGCAAGACAGCAGATCATCTATTAATAGAGTTTATAGTCAGGGCGAAACTTTATTTAGCGCCGGACCTATTGAAAAAAATATCTCAGGTTCAATTGATGGTGCGACAGCCCTAAAATTAGATGAGAATTTTGAAATAAAAAATAATGATGAGCAAAATGAGCTTATAAATAGCTTTGAGAATACTGAAGAAAATCTGATTTCTGATGGAATCTTATCTAATAAAACTCAAGATGAAATTCCTAAAGGGGTTTCGATGGAAAGTGCTTCATACATGGAAAAAAGCAAAGATATTAACTTTGAAGAACAGGGAAATATTGAAGAAAATGCTATAAAAGATAACACTGAAGATCATACCCCGAAACTCTTTTCAGAAGAACAAAATCAAGAGCAGTTAGCAGCTGAAGATTTAGAAGAAAAAAACGACAGCGAGCAACTTTTCGATCAGGATAATGAGGAAGAAGACTTCGAAATTCCTGCTTTCTTGAGAAGACAAAAATTTTAATGAATTCTCTATACAATAATGAATACTCAAAAATCATCACTGGAATTTTCCCATTTTCCAGTGATGTTACGTGAGGTAATTCAGATTTTATCTCCTAAAAATGGAGGTGTTTTCGTTGATTGTACATTCGGAGGGGGAGGTTATACAAAAGCTCTTTTAAAATTTTCAAAAACAAAAGTAATTGGAATTGATAGAGATCCAGCTGTAATTAATCTCGCTAAGAAGATTGAAATAAAGTTTAAAAATAGATTTAAGTTTTTTAACTTAAAATTTAGTCAATTAGATAAAGCTTTAAAAAAAAATGCAGATGTAATGATTTTTGACTTAGGTCTCTCCTCTATTCAGCTTAACAATTTAAAAAGAGGCTTTTCATTTAAATCAAAGGACAGATTAGATATGACAATGGGACACTCAAATACATCAGCTCAAGAAGTAGTAAATAATTTGGGTGAAAAGCAATTAAACTATATTATTAAGATACTTGGTGAAGAAAATGATGCAAAATTAATAGCCAGAAATATAGTAAAAGCGAGATCTGAAAAAAAAATTACCAGGGTAGATGAATTAGTTAAAATCATTGAAAAAAGTAAGAAGAAAATATTTCCAAAAAAAATCAATCCTAGCACTAAGACTTTCCAAGCTTTAAGAATATTTGTAAATAAAGAGATTACCGAACTTATTGAAGGAATAATAAAGGCGACAAAATTACTTAAACCTGGCGGAAAAATACTTGTTGTAAGTTTCCACTCAATCGAGGATAGAATAGTAAAATTTTTTTTCACTAGTTTTTCTAAAAATCAAACAAAATCATCAAGATATTTTCCAGAAGATCATAATTTAAATACTGTCTTATTCGAAAGATATAAAAATAAAGTAATCAAAGCATCGAGAAAAGAATTATTTGAAAATAACCCCTCTCGATCAGCAAAACTAAGATTTGCAACGAGAAGTAACAATGAATTCGTTTATCCTAAAAAATTAATACAAAAATTTAGGAAATATTTAGATATAGAGGCAAGCAATGCATAAGTTAAAGATAGTAATTTCGATAATAACATTTTCATCTTTACTAATAGGAACATCTATAATTAAAAATCAATCAAGAGAAACTGAAAAAAAAATATTCAAACTTAATAGAATGATCGCTTTAAAAGAAAAGGACTATAATGAATCTCAATTAGATTTTTTTTATTTAACATCTCCCTCGGTAATAGAGAAAAAAGTAGAACATTTGGATAAAAATAATTACATACCAATGGAACATTCCAATATATTTTTGAGTTTATCTGATTTCTTGGCTCTTGAAAAAAAAATTGTCATACAAAATAATCAAAATGAAAAAAAAACAGAAAAGAAGTAAAAACTATAATCCTAATCAAACAAGTTTCTATTTTGAGGATTATTTAGAAACAAATAAAAAAAATCAATTTTCAAATAAAAAAAATATGTTTCAAGATAGAATTTATTTGCTATTTTTTTTATTTTTCTCTCTAATATTTATTTTTAGTATTCAGATAACAAGAATTTCTCTCAATAATGTAAAAATATTCAAACATGAAAGTTCTGATCAAAACTTCTTCACCTTAAGAAGAGATATTGTAGATCGAAATGGCATCTTAATATCAAGGAATATAAGCTCTTTTCATGTCGCTATTAATCCAAAACTTGTTAATAACAAAAAAAATTTATTGATAAAATTAAGATTAGCTTTTCCTGAATTAGACATTGAAGATTTTGAAAAAAAACTATCTAAAGAAAAATATTTTTATTTGAAGAAAAGAGTTAGTCAAGCTGATAAAGAAAAATTATGGAGACTAGGAGAAAAAGGAATTATTTTTGAACCATTTCAATCCAGAATTTACCCACATGCAAATTTATACAGTCATATAGTTGGTCAAGTTGATTATGATAATTTTGGAATTTCTGGAATAGAGAAGTATTTTGACAAAAAACTAAAGGATGAAAATTTATCTCATCAACCTTTGAAATTAACTTTAGACACAAATATTCAATATTTAATAAACAGAGAGCTTAATAAAGCCCTTTCCACTTTTAATGCAACTGGTGGAGCTTCTTTACTTATGAATGTTAATAATGGAGAAATTTTATCCTTAGTTTCATTACCAAATTATAATATTAATTTAAGAGAAGATTTGAAAGATGAAAAGTATATTAATAAAATTACCAAGGGAATTTATGAGCTTGGTTCAATCTTTAAAACTTTTACTGTAGCGCTTGCTTTAGATAATGATCTTATATCACCAAATACAGTTATAAAAAATATACCAAAGTCCATAAAATGTTCAAAATATGAAATTTCTGATATAAAAGAATTTCCAAAAAATTTGTCGGTCGAAGATATACTTGTAAGGTCTTCAAACATAGGAACATTATTAATTGCAAGAAAAATTGGTGAGGAGAAGTACAAAAGTTTTATCGAAAACGTAAATTTGCTTAAAAGTCCAGAAGTTGAATTGGAAGAGGTTGGTAATCCAATTAAATTTAATTGGAATAAGTGTAAACTTGAAACGGTCTCCTATGGGCATGGTATTACCACAACACCATTACAAGCAACCACAGTTTACGCTTCCCTATCAAACGGGGGTATTATGATTAAACCAAAATTAATAAAAAAAGATAAAGCTGAGGATGCAAAAACTTTTAAAAGAATAATCTCAAAAAAAACTAGCGATGAAATTAATAATATTTTAAGAAAAGTGGTAACTGACGAAGAAGGTACCGCGAGTTTTGCAGACATAGATGGTTATAATGTAGGAGGCAAGACCGGTACTTCTCAAAATTATAAAAACAAAAGCAAAAATTTGAATACTTTTATTTCCATTTTTCCCTCCAAAAAACCAAAATATGCTTTATTGGTAATGCTGGAAAATCCACAGGTAGCAAAAGATTTAATTTATAATTACAAAGGTGTTCAAATTAAAGGGTCTCGAAACGAAGCTGGGTGGAATTCAGTATTTGTAGCTGGCAAAATAATAAAAAAAATTGGACCAATTTTAGCCATAAATAGCAAAGATTTTAATTATCATGCTGCTGAAAAAATTAATTAAAGATTTACCTTCTCATAAAAAAAATATTAAAATAATCGGATTAGCGATTGACAGCAAACACGTCAAAAAAGGATTTATATTTTTTGCAATTAAAGGTCAAAAATTAAATGGAGAAAATTTTATTCCGAACGCTGTAAGAAATGGTGCTTCAGTTATAGTTTGTTCCAAAAGATGTAATTTCTATCATAAAAAGATAATAGTTATTAAAACACATAATGTTAGAAAAAAACTATGCGAAATTTCATCAAAGTTTTATAAAGATAAACCAAAAAATATCATTGCTGTAACTGGAACAAATGGAAAAACCTCAGTAGCGGAATTATTCTTTCAAATTTTAAAATTAAATAAAATTCCCGTAGCTTCAATAGGTACTCTTGGAATAAAATCCAAAGATAAAACTATCAAATCAGATCTTACTTCTCCTGATACAATTTCACTTCATAAAAATTTAAAAAAAATTAAAGAAAATAAAATAGATAATGTTATAATTGAAGCATCAAGTCATGGATTATATCAGAGAAGAATCGACTGTTTAAATTTAAAAGCAGGTATCTTTACTAATTTTAGTCAGGATCATCTTGATTACCACAAAACAAAACTATCGTATCTAAATGCTAAAATGATATTATTCAGAAGAATTCTCACAAAAAAAAAAGTAATAATTTCAGATAAAAGTATTAAAGAATTCTCAATTTTAAAAAAAATTTCAAAAAAAAAGGGTTTACGTATAATCGATATTCACCCGGTTTTAAAAAGAATAAATAATAATTTGGATTTAAACAATAAGTTTAACAAATATCAAAAAAAAAACTTATCTATGGCTATAGCCGCAGCTAAATTATGTGATCTAAATGAAAATAAAATCTTTATTTCATTAAACAAAATTAAAGATGTAGAAGGTAGGCTTGAACTTGTAAAAATATTTAATAACGATGTAAAGGTTTATGTTGATTTTGCTCATACACCAGATGCATTAAAAAAATCTTTAGACGCACTGAAGCAAAAACATGGTTCAAATATTTCTGTAGTATTTGGCTGTGGAGGAAATAGAGATTTTAAAAAAAGACCACTTATGGGTAAAATAGCTGATATCAATTGTAATAAAATTTATATTACTGACGACAATCCAAGAAATGAAAAGCCAGAAAAGATTAGAAAAGAAATAATAAGAAATATAAAAAATAAAAATTGTTTTAATATTTCTAGTAGATCAAAAGCTATAAAAACTGCTATTGAAAATGCTGAGTTAAACGAAACTATTTTAATAGCTGGTAAAGGCCATGAAAATGTACAAATTTATAAAAATAAAATCATTCCTTTCTCAGATAAACTTTATGTAAAAAAAATTAAATTAAAAAAAAAAAAATTATCAACCAGAGATCAAAATTTTCAACAAAACCAAAAAATTTTAAAAATAATACTTAAAAAAACAAAAAAAATTAATTTTCTTGGCATATCAATAGACTCCAGAACTTTAAAAAAAAATAATATCTTTCTAACTATCAAAGGAAAAAATAAAAATGGAGCTGAATTTGTCTCAAAAGCAATGAAAAAAGGTGCAAAATCTATTGTAACCTCAAAAAAAATAAAAAAATTTACAAATAAGATTATAAAAGTAAAAGATGAATTTAAATTTTTAAATCATTTTGCTTCAAAAAAGAGAGAAAAGACAAAAGCTAAAATATTAGCTGTTACTGGCAGCGCAGGAAAAACCTCATTGAAAAATTTAATCAAAAATTTATTAAAAAATTTTGGAAAAACTTTTTGCTCTCCAAAATCCTTCAACAATCAATTAGGAGTACCACTAAGTTTGTCCCAACTAGAAACACAACATGAGTTCGCTGTATTTGAAATTGGAATGAGCGAATCTGGAGAAATAAATAAATTATCAAAACTTGTAAAACCTCACCTTGGAATTATTACTAATATTGGAGAAGCTCACATCGAAAATTTTAAAAACCTAAAAGGTATTGCAGATGCTAAGGGAGAAATAATTAATAATATTCAAAAGAACGGTGTAATTATTTTAAATAGAGATAATAAATTTTTTAAATATTTAGAAAAAAAGTCTAAAAAAAAAGGTCTGAAAATCATTTCTTTTGGTAAGAGCAAAAAATCAGATGTTTACCCTCTAAAAATTATCGAAAATAAAAATAATACATCTTTAATTGTAAAAATTTTTGACAAAAAATTAAAGCTTAAGTTTAAAAGTCTAAATCTTTATAATATTCTAGCAGCTTTAGCCTGTTTAAAAGCCTTAAATCTGAATTTTAATAATATTATCAAACACTTCAAAACTTATGTTCCAACTGAGGGTAGAGGTAAAATCCATAATGTTAAAAGATACAATAAATCGTTTAAATTGATTGATGAAAGTTACAACGCGAATCCGCTTTCAGTTAAAAATGCGATTAAAAATTTTAATTCATTAAAAAAGACAAATTTTAAAAAATATCTATTACTTGGCGATATGCTTGAACTTGGAAGAAAGTCAGAAATACTACATAAAGGTTTATCAAAAGTTATTAACAATTCTGATATAGATAAAGTATTTGTTAAAGGCGATAAATCTCTTGTCACTTATAAAAATATTCATAAAAACAAGCGTGGAAATATTCTCCAACATCAAGAAGATGTAGATTTTATTTTAAATAATATTATATCTAATAATGACCATCTAATGATTAAAGGTTCTAATGCAACGGGTTTAAATAATTTGAGTAAGCGTATAATAAAAGGTTTTTAAATGTTATTTCATTTTTTCACATCGTTAATAGATCAATACTCTTTTTTAAATGTATTTAAATATTTAACTTTTAGAACAGGTTTGTCAGTGATGACTTCTTTGATTATCGTATTTATAGTTGGATCTCCTCTTATAAAAATATTTTCTGAAAAAATGATAACTGGACCGATTAGACAAGATGGACCGATTGATCATATAGTAAAAAAATCTGGTACACCCACTATGGGAGGCGTGATAATAATTATAGGCATTATTTTAAGTACTTTACTTTGGGCAGATCTAACTAATATTTACGTGTGGACGCTAATTTTCGTTTCTTTAAGTTTTGGTGGCCTAGGTCTTATTGATGATATGTTAAAAATTAAATTGAAAAATTCAAACGGTTTAAAATCTAAATATAAATTTTTTGGCCAAATAATTATAGGCTCAATAGCTTTATTTATTTTAATTAAATATTCAAATCACGAATTTTTGTATAATCTTTATTTTCCTTTTTTTAAAAATTTAATTTTAGACATGGGATTATTCTTTATCCCTTTTGGGTTATTTGTGATTATAGGTGCATCTAATGCAGTAAATTTAACTGATGGACTAGATGGTTTAGCAACAGTTCCTGTGATGCTTGTTGCAATTTCGTTTACTTTAATCTCATACGTAGTTGGAAATACGATTTTTTCAGAATATTTACAGATACAATATATAAAAGATGTAGGAGAGTTATCAATTTTTTGCGGCTCGATTGTAGGAGCATGCTTAGGATTTCTTTGGTATAACGCACCTCCTGCAAAAATCTTTATGGGCGATACTGGCTCACTATCGTTGGGCGGTTCTTTAGCTGCGATCGCAATTATTGTAAAACACGAGATAGTACTAGCTATAATAGGAGGTTTGTTTGTACTGGAAACTGTCTCGGTTATCATTCAAGTTATTTCTTTTAAGCTCACAGGAAAAAGAATTTTTAAAATGGCACCAATACATCATCATTTCGAAAAAAAAGGTTGGGCTGAGTCAACTATAGTAATTAGATTTTGGATCATAGCAATAATTTTAGCTTTAGTAGGTTTAGCAACATTAAAGTTAAGGTAAAAGATGTTATCTATAAATAATTTTAATGAACTATCCTTTTTAGTTTATGGGCTAGGACTTTCCGGAAAATCAACGATCAAATTTTTTAAAAAAAATAATATAAAAAATTACAAAGTTTGGGACGATAAAATCAAAAATTTGTATAGTTCTAATAGGTCAAAAAATCTAGAAAAGACATTTAAAGAAGTGGATTTCATAGTTTTAAGTCCAGGAATAAGTTTAAAAAAGTCAAAAAATAAAAAAAAGTTGGTTAAATATAAACATAAAATAATTACTGATCTAGATCTTGTATTTTTACTCAATAAATTTTTTAAAACGATAGTTGTTACAGGCTCCAATGGAAAATCAACAACTTGTAAGATACTACATCACTTACTAAAAAAAAATAATTTCAAAGTTCAACTTGGTGGAAATATTGGAACACCAATTCTTGATTTAGATATCAAAAGCGAGGACTACCTGATAATCGAAGCATCTTCTTTTCAACTTTCTCATTCAAAATTCATTTGCCCTGACTATGGTGTCTTACTGAATATATCAAATGATCATTTAGATTGGCATGGTAATATTCATCATTATATAGACTCAAAATTCAAGTTGTTTAAATTTCAAAAAAAAAAACAATTTGCGATTGTTAATAAAAATTTAAAAAATCAATATAAATTAAAAAATTTATCTGGAACTTTGGTTATTCCAAGCATAAAAAAATATAAACAAATTAAAAACAAAATAAAAAATTCATATTTAAATTCAGATATTAATGATGAGAATATGACAAATATATTTGAATTATCAAAATTATTAAAAATTACAAAAAAATCATTTATAAAGTCTTTAAAAAGCTTTGTAGGTCTACCACATAGATACGAAATTTTTTTAAAAAAAAAGAATTGCACCTTCATCAACGATTCAAAAGCTACTTCTTTTCAAGCTACTAAGTTTGCATTAGCAAATACAAAAGATATTTTTTGGATAGTTGGAGGACTTCCAAAAAAGAATGACAAAATTGATCTTAAAAATATAAAGAAGAATATAGTCCAAGCTTATATTATCGGAAAAAATATAAAATTTTTTAAAACTCAATTAAAAAAAAGGATTAAATTCAAAGTTGTCTGGAACATTAAAAACTCAGTCAATCAAGTTCTAAAAGATATTAAGGTCCTTAAAAAGGAAAAAAATACAATATTATTTAGTCCAGCTTCAGCTTCATATGATCAATTTCCAAATTTTGAGAAAAGAGGTGATAAGTTTAAAGCTTTAAGTAAAATTTATGCAAGAAAATTCATTTAAATTTTTATTAATTAATTATTGGCGAAATATTGATAAAAAAATTTTTTTTGGTTTTCTTTTATTATTTTTACTAGGATTATTTTTTTCATTTTCTTCCACTTCTTCTTTAGCGGGCGAAAGGCTAAATAAAGATTATTATTTTTTTTTCTCCAAACATTTAATTTTTACTTTCTTCGCTTTTTGTATAATGATTTTTTTATCTTTAATACAAACATCATTTTTAAAAAAATTTGTTATTCCGTTATTTATTATCAGTTTTGCTTTTTTAGCTTTAGTTCCAATCATCGGCATTGAAGTCAAAGGTGCAAAAAGATGGTTGGATTTATACTTTTTCAGATTACAACCTATTGAGCTTCTAAAACCTTTTTTTATATTAGTTACAGTAAAAATTTTAACTTTAGAAAAATTACAAAACTCTCAAATAAAGTATTTTTTTAGTTTTTTATTGCTATGTTTGGTAATAATACTTCTTATTGATCAACCAGATTTAGGACAAACAATTTTATTAATAGGCAGTTGGTCTGCAACAGTATTTATTTCAGGCGTAAGCTTATTTTATATAATAATATTTTTTTCTATTTTTTTGTCTTTAATAAGCGCTTTATTACTTTTGATGCCTGAAAAATTTGGTTATATTATAAACCGTCTAGTTTCGTTCATAGATCCTAGTAAAGGTGACAAGTTTCAATCATCCTCTGCATTAGATGCAATAAAACTTGGAGGCTTGAAAGGCCAAGGAATGGGAGAAGGAGTTTTAAAAGATAGAGTTCCGGAAGCTCATACAGATTATGTTATTGCAATTATCTCAGAAGAATATGGATCAATTATATCAATAATCATTATTTCAATTTTTCTATATATTTCTCTAAGAATAATTAAAAATTGTATAAATCAAGAAGATCAAAAAATTAAAATCTCTTTATGTGGTCTTTCAGCATTACTTATATTTCAAACATTTATACACGTAGGTGTTAATACAAGCTTGATACCAACTACAGGTATGACTTTACCATTTCTTAGCTATGGAGGATCATCTTTAATTGGAAGTGCAATACTAGCTGGCGTTATATTAAACTATACAAAAAACAATACACATCTTTATGAGTAAAAAAAATAAAGCGTTAATAGCTGTTGGTGGAACAGGTGGTCATGTTTTTCCAGGTTGTAATTTAGCTAAACATTTAAAGGAGAGAAATTTTAAAGTCGAGTTAGTAACAGATAAAAGAGGAAATAATTATCTTAAAAACTATCAAAATTATAATATTTCTTTATTACCTTCCTCACCAATAGAAACTAAGAATATCTTCACGTTATTTTCATCTTCGTTTCTGATATTTTATTCTCTATTGAGATCAATAATTTTTTTAATTCTTAATAGACCCTCAATAATTTTTGGGATGGGTGGTTATTCTTCATTTACAATTTGTGTTGCCGCCAGTCTTTTAAAAATAAGATACATAATTTATGAAAATAATTTTATAATTGGTAAAGCTAACAAGTATTTATTACCGCTTTCAAAAAAAATACTTGTTTCACATAAAGAAATCGAAGGTATACCAAAAAAATATGAAAATAAAAAAATTGTAATAGGTAATATCATTAAAAAGGAGATCATTGATTTTTCTAGTAAAAAAATACCAGGAACTGACTCAAAAAAAATTAATATTCTAGTTCTCGGAGGCAGCCAAGCTGCTCAAGTATTTGCTGAAACACTTCCAAATATTTTTCTGGAATGCTTAGAGCAGGGTGTACGTCTAAAAATTTATCAACAATGTTTACCAAGTCAGAATGAGAAATTAAAAAAGTTCTATGAACAAAAAGGCATCGAGTCTGAAATATTCAACTTTTGCGATGATCTTAGAGAATATTTTTCTAAAGTGAATTTAGCCATTACAAGATCTGGATCATCAATGCTAGCAGAATTAACAAACGCAAAAATTCCATTCATTTCAGTACCACTTCCATCCTCAGCTGACGGACATCAATTTAAAAATGCTATGTTTTATCAAAGTAAGAATCTCTCTTTTTTAATTAAGGAAAAAGATTTGAATGATAAACTATCCAATTTAATCATTAAGATAGATGAAAATAACTCATTATTAGAGGGAATTGTAAAAAATCAAAGACAACATTCTGACAAAAATGTCTACAAAAATATAGATCAAGTATTAAAATCGATAAGTAATGAATAAAATAAATTTAGGAAACAAAGAAGTAATTCATTTTGTTGGCATTGGAGGCATTGGTATGAGTGGCTTAGCTCAAATAATGAAAAATATGGGCTTTAAAATTCAAGGAAGTGATCATAATAAAAATAAAAATACTTCTAGTTGTTCCAAAGCAGGAATTAAAGTTTTTATTGGTCACTCAAAACAAAATATTAAAGACTCCACAATTTTGGTTAAATCTTCGGCTATTAAAAAAAATAATGTAGAAATTAGACAAGCGAGAAAAAAAAAAATACCCATTTACTCAAGAGCCGAGGTTTTGGCAGACGTTGTTTCCTTAAAAAAAAACATTATAATAACTGGTTCTCATGGTAAGACAACTACAACTTCACTAATCGCAAAAATTTTATCAGATCAAAAACTTGATCCTACGATCATAAACGGTGGGGTTATTAATTCGTTCAATAGTAACGCGAAACTCGGTCAAGGAGAATGGGCAATTTTAGAAGCAGATGAGTCTGACGGAAGTTTTCTAAAGTTACCAATTAATTACTCAATTGTTACAAATATAGATTATGAACATATTGATTTTTATAAAAATTTCAAAAATTTGGAAAATTCATTTATCAAATTTATTAATAAGACTCCACCAACAGGTAAGTCAATTATTTGTGTAGATGATAAAAATATTAGAAGAATTTTTAATAAAATTAAAAACAAAAATATAATTACTTATGGTGAAAATATAATTGCTAACTACAGAATATCAAATATTAGGTACAAAATTGATTATACTATTTTCGATTTAAATTTTAAGAACCTAAAAAAAGAAAATAAAAAAATTAAAAATATAAAATTAAGGTTATTAGGTAGACACAATGTATTAAATGCAGGAGCAGCAATTTCTTTATGTCTGAACTTGGGAGTAAATGAAAATATAATTAAAAAATCTTTAAGTTCATTTTCAGGAGTACAGAGAAGAATGACCAAAATTTTTTCTAAAAATCATAATGATTTTTATGACGATTACGCCCATCATCCTACAGAAATTAATTCTATTTTATCAAGTGTAAAAAATGTTTATAAAAAAAGAAAAATAATTTCTGTGTTTGAGCCACATCGTTATTCAAGAGTTTTATCTTTAAAAAAGGAATTTGCAAAAGCTTTTAAAAAATCTGATTTTGTCCTTCTTTGTCCTATTTATGCCGCCGGTGAAAAAAAAAATTTGAAATTCAAAAAGATTGAATTTGCAAAATTAATTTCTAAATTATCGAGCACACAAGTGATTATTGTAAATAGCTTTGAGGATATTAAAAAGTATTTCCAAAAACATTTAATCAAAAATGAGATAGTAATTGGTATGGGCGCTGGATTAGTATCTAAACATATGAGAGGTCTAAAAGAGAGTTTATGAGTTTGAATAATGAATTAATTAAAAAATTTAGCAATGATATAACTAAAGATTCAAAATTGTCTAATTTAAGTTGGTTTAGCTTAGGTGGACCCGCTGAGTTTTTATTTAAAGCTAAAAACAAAAATCAATTAATTGAATTTTTAAAATTTAATAAAATTCATAAGCACAAAATTACTATTTTAGGCGCAGGCTCTAATACTTTAATAAGAGACAGAGGTGTTCGAGGGGTGGTAATTAAACTTGTTTCAGATTTTGCAAAAATAAGTTTAATAGATAAAGATACCATCGAGGTTGGTGCTGCTACTTTAGATCGTAAAATTTCAAACTTTGCCAAGGATAATGGAATTGGTGGTTTAGAATTTTTATCGTGTATCCCTGGATCTATTGGAGGGGGTGTAATCATGAATAGTGGCTGTTATAATAATGATATTTCAAAAGTTTTAAAATCTTTAAAGGTAGTTGATATCCACGAGTGTAAAGAAAAAGAGATTAAACGTGAAGATATTAAATTTTTTTACAGAGGCACTAACTTAACAAATCAATTTATTATTACCTCTGTTAAATTAAAGGGTAAAATTCAATCTAAGGAGTCCATAGAGAAACTACAAAACGACATGATACACAAAAAAAAACTATCTCAACCAAGCCAAATAAAAACATGTGGAAGCACTTTTAAGAATTTAAGTAATAGCAAAAAAGCCTGGGAACTTATTAAAGAAACAGGATGCGATAAATTTAAAGAGGGAGACGCAATAATTTCACAGAAACATTGTAATTTTTTTGTAAATAACGGAAAAGCAAAGTCGGCTGACATAGAAAAATTGATTAATAAAGTTAAACAAACCGTCAATGATAAGACAGGTATAAGCCTTGAGTTGGAATTGAGGATAATTGGTGAATAAAAAGAAATTCAAAAAAGTTTTAGTGGTGCTAGGTGGAACTTCTGGCGAGAGATCTGTAAGTCTTGACAGCGGAAAAGCTTGTATAAAAGCCTTAAAAAAAAAAAATTATAAGGTTTTAAGATTTGATCCGAAATTTAAAAATCTTAATTTGATCAATAAATTGCAAGCAGATGTAATATTCAATGCATTACATGGAAAAGATGGTGAAGATGGAATTGCTCAGACTTATTTTGAATATTTAAAAATTCCTTACACTCACTCCGGTATTTTGAGCTCTTATAGCGCTATGAATAAAACAATATCAAAAAAAATATTTATCAAAAATAAAATTTTAACACCTAGATATTTTTCAAAAAATAAACATCAGATAAATTATAAGAATCTTAATAAGTATTTAATAAAAAAAAAAATCAAATTTCCAATTGTTGTAAAACCAATAAATGAGGGTTCAAGTTTAGGAGTCAAAATTGTAAAAAATATAATAGAACTCAAAAGTGCTACTAAATTTCTTTTTCAGAAATATAACGATTTGATGTTTGAACAATTTATTGGAGGTCAAGAAATACAAGTCGCAGCAACTAGTAAAAAGGCACTAGGCGCGATTGAATTAGTTCCAAAAAGAAAATTTTACGATTATAAAGCAAAATATACCAAATCAGCAAAAACAGAACATATAATGCCTGCCAGACTAAAAAAAAATGAATATTTGAAAGTTTTAAAAGTTGCCAGAAAAGCTCATTTAGCATTAGGATGTAAAGGAGTAACTAGATCAGACTTTAAGTTTTACAAAAATAAATTTTACTTATTAGAAATAAATACTCAACCTGGAATGACAAAACTTTCACTAGTTCCAGAGATATGTAGCCATATAGGTATTTCGTTTCCAAGCCTCATCGAGAAGATCTTGTTAGACGCTGGGCTAAATAGATGAATAAGAGATTATTTGTTGCTATATTTTTACTTTTAATCTTAACAACATATTCAGCTCAACATAAGTTTAATTTTAATCATGAGATAAAAATTAAAAAAATCATAATAGCAAATAACAAGATAGTACACGAAAAAAGAATTATAAGGGACTTGTCTTTTCTTTATGAAAAAAATCCTGCATTTATAAGCACAAATAAAATACAAGAAATTTTAACTAAAATTGATTTTATTGAAAGTTTTGAAATAAAAAAAATTTACCCCGATAAGATAAAGATAAAAATTTTTGAAAAAAAACCAATAGCAATTTTACAAAATAAAAAAGAGAAAAAATATTATACTAGTCCAGGAGATTTAGTAGATTTTGTAGATCTTGATGAATTTAAAAATTTACCAATAGTTTTTGGAGATAAAAAAAATTTTGAAATTTTTTATGGAATTCTTAAAAATCTAAAATTTCCAATTAATGAAATAAAGGCGCTCTATTTGTTTGAAACAAAAAGATGGGATCTTATTACTTTTGATGACCAGATTGTAAAACTACCTATAAATAATTTTGAAAGTAGTCTTAAGAACTTTATCGAATTGAGAGAGAAATTAAGTTTTAGCAAATATAAAACATTTGATTATAGAATTAATGGTCAACTTATTCTAAAATAAAAAATGCACATTTACTCTCCAAAATTTTATATTGAAATAAACAAGACTGAATTAAAATTTATTGTTGTAAACAATAATAAGGAAGAAAGCAAATTTGATATAATTTTCAACAATTCGGTAATGTTAAAAGGCATTGCTAACTATCAAATCGTTGACTACGATTTAATTTATAATTTATTAAAAGAAAATATTTATAAAGCTGAACAACAATTAAATTTAGTTTTTAAAGAAGTATTTATAGTTATTGATAATTTTAATTTCTCAATAATTAATTATACGGGTTTTAAAAAATTAAATGGATCACAATTATTAAAAGAGAATATTACATATATATTAAATTCCCTTAAATTAAAAGTTAACGAAACTGAGAATGACAAGTCAATCGTTCATATTTTTAATACTAGATATCAATTAGATAATAAAGAAGTTGAAAATCTTCCCATAGGTTTATTTGGCAATTTTTATTGCCACGAACTATCCTTTTTTTTAATTAATTCAAATGATTTAAAAAATATTAACAATATTTTTAATAGATGTAACTTAAGAGTAAAAAAAATTATTTCTAAAAATTTTTTGGAAGGCACAAAAATAATTAACGATAATCCAAATTTAACATCCTTTTTTAAAATTGAAATAAATATATACAACTCAAAAATATTTTATTTTGAAAATTCAGCATTAAAATTTTCTCAGGATTTTAAATTTGGATCTGATATAATTTACAAAGACTTATCGAAAATCACTGGGTTCAAGTATGAGAATGTAAAAAAAATTCTCTCTAAAACAAATTTTTCCAATGAAAACTTAAAAGATCAATATGTGGAAAAAAATTTCTTTGAAAATCAAAACTTTAGAAAAGTAAGTAAAAAAACTCTATTAGACATAGCAAATGCAAGAGTGCAAGAAATGTTAGAAATCATATTCTTAGATAATATAAATCTATTAAAATTTTTAGACAAAAACCATAAAATTTTTATTAATCTTAGTGATGAGTTATGCAAAAACTCCTTTTCTAAATTGTTTCAGCAATTTTTTTTAATAAGAAAGAAAATTAGTCCTAATTTTTTAGACGAAAAAACTTGCGAAAGTTTTTATCTAAATGTTTCAAATATAGTTCAATATGGGTGGAAAAAAGAGGCAGTTCCAATTATACAAGAAAAAAAATCAATTTTTGCTAAGATCTTTGAGCTCATTTCAAAGTAGACTTGTTATTTTATGAAACATTAGTTGTTTTAAAAAGTTTTAATCAGTTATGTATAAAGCTGAATGTTTCAAAACAATCAAAAAACTTTAAAAGACAAAATTGAATTAAAAGGAGTAGGGCTTCATAATGGCATTGAAGCAACTCTTAAAGTGAAACCTCTAAAAGCAAACTCTGGTATTGTTTTCAAAAGAATAGATATTAAAGATAATAATATTATTCATGCAAATTTTAAAAATGTTATCGAACCAATTTTGTGTACAAAGTTACAAAATAGTCATGGAGTAAGTATATCTACCGTTGAACATTTGATGGCAGCTTTTTATGGAGAAGGTGTCGATAACGCACTTATAGAGGTTAATGCCCCTGAAATACCTATAATGGATGGATCAGCTTTAGAATTTGTAGATGCAATAAGAAGCGTAGGTACCGAGACGCAAGATGAAGAGAGAAAATTCATAAAAGTTTTAAAAAAGGTTGAAGTTAAGGATGGGCCAAAATTTATTTCTATAGAACCATTAACAGAAGATTTAATAATTGATTTTGAATTAATTTATAAAAATCCACTTATTAGAACTAGACGAAAAGAATTTAAACTAAGTTCTACTGACTTAGGTGCAATTTATAATTCTAGAACTTTCTGTTTATATGAGGATATTGATAATATTAAACGAATGGGACTTGCAAAAGGTGGATCGTTAGATAATGCCATTGTAGTGCAAGATGATAAAATTTTAAATGATAATGGCTTAAGAAATAGACACGAATTTGTAAATCATAAAATTTTAGATTGTTTAGGCGATATAATGTTATCTGGTAATAGAATTTTTGGTCACATTAAGACTTCCCAAGGAGGCCATGCTTTAACAAATAAATTACTTAAAAAATTTTTTTCTGACAAAGGTAATTGGATATGCGCAAAATTTCAGGAAATTCAAAATCAAAAGCAAAATGCTTATAATAATTCTGTAGCTTTAGGCGCATAGTATAGTAAAAATTTACCATTCTATTTTATTCTGATATTATTGATATAATGTTTAAAAAAATAATTATATTTTTTTGCTTAATTTTATTAAATTTTTCTTGCTCGAAAAAAGAAGTTGTGTATGAACCCTCAAAAAAAAATGATGCCTATAAATTATATGAAGAGGGTTTAGTAGCATTTGAAAAAAATGATTATTTTTTTGCAAGTAAAAAGTTCTCCGAAGCTGAATTAAGTTTTGAAATTCCAAAGTTTGCCGCTAAGTCAGCTATTATGTCAAGCTATTCTCTATACGGTATAAATTTTTACGATGAAGCTGAGGAAAATTTAATGAGATATTTTTCAACTTATCCAGCAGATAAAAATTTAATTTATGCACATTACCTCTTAGCGATAGTTTATTATGAGCAAATAAGTGATGAAAAAAAAGATATAAGTCCTCTTTTAAAAGCAAATAAACAAATTGATTTTTTTTTAAAAAAATATCCTGATACCGATTATGCTACTGACTTAAAGTTTAAAAAAGACTTAATACAAAATCAACTAGCTGCAAAAGAACTTTATGTTTCAAAGTACTATATTTCTGTACAAAAATGGATTCCTGCAATACAAAGACTTAAAATTATAGTTGAAAAATTTAATACAACTGTGTTTGTAGAAGAGGCTCTGCATCGTCTTGTAGAAATACATTATTATCTGGGCCTTGAAAATGAGGCGGAAAAATATGCCAGTATTTTAGGTTATAATTACAATTCAAGTGAATGGTTTAAACAGTCTTATAAACTATTAAACAAAGATTACAAAATAGCTAATACAAAACCTTCAAATGAAAGAGATACTTTTTTTAAGAAAATCATTAAAATGATTAAATAATGGCAAATAATACAAAAATTATCTCTACGTATAAAAAAAAATTAAAAATATTAAAACAACATAACAAATACTATTTTATTGAAGATCGCCCAAGAATTACAGACGCAGAATATGATTTACTTAAAAATGAAATTCTTCAACTCGAAAAAAATTATGCTTATCTCTCAGATTTTGGATCAATAAAACAATTAGTTGGCTCACCTCTCACCAATAAGTTTAAAAAAATAAAACATTTAAGCCCAATGCTATCTTTATCTAATGCCTTTAATAAAGAAGATATGCAAGATTTTTTAAAAAAAATAAAAAACTACTTAAATTCAAAACATGAAAACTTTGAACTGTTTGCTGAGCCAAAGATTGATGGAATATCAGCAACTTTAATTTATAAGAATGGCAAGTTAGTAAGCGGTCTATCAAGAGGAGATGGTTTAGTTGGTGAAGATATTTTGTTAAACTTAGAAACTATAAAAGCTATCCCAAAAATTTTGAAAGGGAAAGATATTCCAAATTTACTTGAAATTAGGTGTGAAATCTTTATTAGCAAAAAAGACTTTCTCAAAATCAAAAATAATTTTGCAAATCCTAGAAACGCTGCAGGTGGTTCTTTAAGACAAAAAGATCCAAGCGAAACTAGGAAAATTCCGTTGAAATATTTTGCGTATGGATTTGGAGCAGTTGAACCCATGATATTTTTAAAACAATCAGACTTCCTAAAACAAATTAATGAATGGGGGTTTTCAACGAATCAATTATCCAAAACCTTAGAGGGAATAGATGATATTGAGAATCAACATAAGTTCATTGACAGTACTCGATCAACTTTAGATTATGATATTGACGGGCTAGTATTTAAGATTAATGATCTTAAATTACAAAGAAGATTAGGTAATACCTCTAATTCACCAAGATGGGCAATAGCATATAAATTCTCAGCTGAGAAAGCTGTCACCAAGATAAATAACATATCTATTCAAGTTGGTAGAACAGGCGCAATCACTCCTGTTGCCAAAGTTGAACCAGTAAATGTCGGAGGTGTAATTGTTTCAAATGCCACTCTACATAATGAGGATGAAATATTAAGAAAAGATATAAGAATAGGAGATACTATACAAATTCAGAGAGCAGGAGATGTAATTCCCCAAGTAGTTTCGGTGGATATTTCAAAAAGAAATAAAAAAAGTAAAAAATTTATCTTTCCTGTTAAATGCTTATGTGGGGCACCAACTAAAAAAGAATTTAGTAAAAGCACAAAGAAACAAGATGCAGTCAGAAGATGCACTAGAGGGTATGATTGTAAATTCATAGCTAAAGAAAAGTTAAAACATATAGTTTCAAAAGAAGCATTGAATATAGACGGATTTGGAAAAAAAGTTGTAGATCAATTCTGGGAGTTAAAACTTATTAAAGAGCCTTCAGATATTTTTAAACTAGACTATGACAAGATAAAAAGCTTAGAAGGGTGGGGAAATTTATCAATAGACAATCTAAAAAAAGCTATTAAAAAATCTAAATTAATAAATTTAGATAGATTTATTTATTCATTGGGTATTAGGCACATTGGTCAAGAAAACGCAAAGACTTTAGCAGCGTTTTTTATATCTATTACAAAATTTTCTGATTTATTTGACAGTCAAGCAAGAAGGAAAATTCTTGAATATCTTCTAGAATTAGATGGTATTGGTGAAACTCAGGTAGAGTCTATCAAAAACTATTTCTTTAATGAAAAAAACAATAAAATTACTAAAAATTATATAAGCAAATTAGAAATAAAAGATTTCATTATTAAAAATAAAAATGGCAGGCTTGCAAATAAAAAAATAATGTTTACTGGTGGTTTTAAAAATATGAGTAGATCAGAGGCAAAATCAATTGCAGAAAATAATGGAGGAAAAGTTTTAGGTTCAGTATCGAAAAAACTAGATTTTTTAGTAGCGGGAGACTCTAAACCAACGAAGAAAAAGTTAGATCAAGCAAGGAACCTTAAAATAAAAATTATTTCAGAGAAAGAGTGGAACAAAATCTTAAACAGCTGAGCAAGCTTTTTTTAGCTCGTTTTTTTCATTAAAATTCATCAATTTTTTAAGACTTTCAAAAACTTTTTTATGGTATGAATTTAACCATAATTTTTCGTTTGTGCTTAACATGTTCAAATCTATCAAGTTTTTGTCTATCGGAGCCATAGTAAGATTATCAAAAATTAATTTTTTTTTGTCTTTTTTTACGTAAATTAAATTTTCAATTCTTATGCCAAATCTATTTTTTTCGTAATAGCCTGGTTCGTTAGAGACTATCATGCCCTCTTTAAAAACTATTTTATTATTTTTGGATATCGCGTGGGGCCCCTCGTGCACATTTAAAAAATATCCTACTCCATGCCCAGTACCATGTGCATAATCTAGATTTTTTTGTTGTAAATATTTCCTAGCTTTTTTATCAATTGAAGATCCTGTGGTATTTTTTTTCAATTTAAAATTTGTAACAGCTATGTGTCCTTTTAAAACTGCTGTAAAAATTTTTTTTATTCTTTTATTGTAATTTTTTAATGATATTGTTCTGGTCACATCAGTCGTCCCAAATTCATACTGTCCTCCTGAGTCTACTAAATATATATCTCCTTTATTTAAAATTCTGTTTGTCTTTTTTGTTGCATTATAGTGTATTATAGCTCCATTCGGGCCTGAACCTGAAATAGTGGGAAAACTTAAAAATTTGAAACAATTATTTTTTTTTCTAAATTCATATAGTTTTTTCGCAGCACTAATTTCTGTAATTTTTCTTTTTTCAAAATTTCTTCTTAACCAAAATAAATATTTAGTTAATGCAGCACCATCGTATATATGAGCTTTCTTGATATTTCTAATCTCTATATTATTTTTTACAGATTTAAAATCATATATTGGATCTTGAAAGTTTAACACATAATTTTTTTTTGTAATTACATCTTCGAAATAATACGAACAAGTATGACGATCTATTATAAATTTTTTTTTGCTTATACTTGATAAAATTTTATTTAAATCACTAATTTGAAAAAATTTAATTTTGTGAAATTTTTTTTTAAATGACGAAGTTATTTTTTCTAAACTACAGAAAAATTTTATATTCTCATTTTTGTCAATTAAAATATAGCAGTGTGGTGTTGGGCTAAATTTAGTATCTTTACCTCTTATATTAAGTAACCAAGCATTATTTTCGCTTGCAGTTATGAATAAATAATCAGCACCTATTTTTCTTAAATATTTGACAACCTTTTTAATCTTTATTCTGAAATCTTGACCTATAGATTGTTTTGGCAGGAAATAAAATTTCTTTTTATTATTATATACTTTTCTTTTCCAAATTACGTCAATAAGATTTTGATCCAATGGTTGCGGTATACAATTTTTATTATTAAAAAAAAAATTAAGTGTTTTCCTTGTGATTAGTTTTGGGTCAAAGCCAATTTTAATTTTTTTATTTTGAATTTCTAAAGGTAATTTTTTTTCAAGCTTGATTATATTAAAAAATTTTCCACTTTCATATTTTGCTTGTAGAGTATACCTTCCGTCAACAAACAGGTAATTTTTATTTTTTAAGATAAGAGAGAAACCATATGATCCGGAAAAGTTACTTATAAAGTTAAGTCTATCATTATAATGAGACACATATTCCCCAAAAAATTCGTCATTTTTTGGAATAAAGTAACCATCGATTTTTTCTCTCAAAATTAATCTCTTTATCTTTTTTATTTTTTCCATTTAATCATTTTATTTTTTTTGTATCTGTCCCAACCAGGACTTCTGTACTCATCATCGAAATCAATTAAATTATCTTGATTAAAATCAAAGTCTTCATTTATGCTAAAACTAGACTCATTTTTTTCGACACTTTCTTCAGGTATTTCATTAATGAATCTTGAGGGCAAGGCATCTATCCAATCTCCGTGATAAGCTCTTTTCATAGCAAATGATAGATAAGCTTCTTTTTTTGCTCTGGTAATTCCTACATAAGCCAATCTTCTCTCCTCTTCTAAGGCGAAATCTCCTTTTTCCTCTAAAGATTTCTGATGAGGAAATAAACCTTCTTCCCACCCAGGAAGAAAAACAACATCAAACTCTAAACCCTTAGCCGCATGCATTGTCATTAAATTTATTTTTGCACCCTCCCATTCTTGATCTATAGAAGTTGCTAAAGCTACATGTTCTAAAAAACTTTGCAAATTCGAATAATCTTGCATCGCTCTTAGTAACTCTTTTAAATTTTCTAATCTATTTTCATTTTCTAAATCTTTTTTATTTTTTAACATAGAGGAATAACCTGACTCATCTAAAATTAATTTAAGCAGATCATAGTGTTTTATTTTAAGAGAGTCTTTTCGCCACTTTTCAATCATACTAATTAGCTGTCTTAGAGAGGATTTTACTTTGGGTTTGAAATCTCCTTTTTCTATAAGTTTAATTATGGAGTCTTCTAAACATAAATTATTCTTTTTTCCAAAAGTATAAATTTGATTAAGAGTATTTTCCCCAATACCTTTTTTTGGTGTGCCAATAACTCTCTCTAAAGCTAAATCATCATATTTTTGATTTACAATTCTTAAATATGAAACTGCATCTTTAATTTCTGATCTCTCATAAAACTTTATTCCACCAAGTACTCGGTAGCCGATTCCTACTTGTAAAAATCTTTCCTCAAATTCTCTAGTTTGATAAATAGCTCTCACTAAAATTGAAACATTATTAAGAGAATATTTCTTTTTAATTTTTTTCTCAATTATATCACTTATACCTTGCGCTTCCTCTTTACCAGATCTATAACAATTAAGCTTTACAAGCTCCCCCTGACCCGCAGAGGACCATAACTTCTTACCAACTCTATTAGTATTATTTGAGATTAAAAATGAGGCTGTATCTAAAATATTTTTTGTAGATCTATAGTTTTGTTCTAACTTGAAAACTTTACAGTTTTTATAAATCTTATCGAAAGTGAGGAAGTTTTTAATTTCAGCTCCTCTCCAACTATAAATTGATTGATCGTCATCTCCAACACAACAAATATTTTTGTCTTCATTTACCAATAAATTAAGCCATTTATTTTGAATAAAGTTAGTATCTTGGAATTCATCAACCAAAATGTATTTAAAATTATTATGATATATTTCTCTGATATCATCATGTTCTTCAAATAATTTGACACAAAACAAAATCAAGTCTCCAAAATCAAATGCGTTTAAATCTTTCATTTTATTTTGATATATTTCGTAAACTTTTAATATTGATTTAGTTATTAAACCTTTTTTTTCTATCTCAACATCTTTCGGTAATAGACCTTTGTTTTTCCATTGATCGATATGATACATTATTAATTGAGGTGAAAACTTTTTAGCATCTAGATCCTCTGATTTAACTATATTTCTAATAAGTTTTTTTTGATCATCAGTATCTAAAATTGAAAAATTACTTTTATATCCTAAAGCTTCTGCATGTCTTCTAAGTATCTTTACACTAATAGAATGGAATGTACCCAGCCATGGAATTGACGTGGAGCTACCCTTTATATTTTGTAACACCCTATTTTGCATTTCCTTTGCCGCTTTGTTTGTAAAAGTCACACACAAAATCTGGCTAGAGAATGCTTTTTTCATTGATATTATGTGAATTAATCTGGTTGTTAAAACTTTTGTTTTACCTGAACCTGCTCCTGCAACAATTAGATTTGGTCCTTCTGTGCTCAGAACCGCATCTTTTTGCTCCTTGTTTAGATTTTCAATTAATTTATCTATGTTATTCATAATCAGAAAAATTAACTTATATACTAGTTACAAAAATAAAAAAATGTTAATTAAAATTTACAAATTAATTCACAACAAATTCTCAGGATTTTTTAAATCAGTTTTTTTTTTGAGATATGTTATTGGAATTATTATCGTCGCATCAGTTCTTTATTTATCCATTCCTCATTTTCTAGATTTTGAAAAAAAAGAGGAAAAAATAAGGAATTATTTGTTTAAAACTTATAACCTTAAAGTAGTTGATATAGGGAAGATTAAGTATTATTCTTTGCCAACTCCTCACTTACTGATTGAAAACTCATCATTAAATTTCTCGGGAGATATCACACAAAATATAAATAAAATTAAAATTTATCCTAAATTAAAAAATATTTATAATTTCGAAAAATTTGAAGCTAGAAAAATCGAGGTTCATGAGAGCAAACTTCAGATAGATCAAAAGTACTTCTTTTATCTAAAAAATTATTTATCTCAAATCAAAGGCAAGATTCTTTTCAATAATATAGATTTACTCATAACTGACAGTAATAATAAAATTTTAAGTTTAAAAAAGATAAATTATGCAAATTTCGGTTTCAAAAAAAATCAAATTAGAGGTGAAGTTATTAATAAAAAATTTATTTTAAAAATAAAAAATAATTTTAGGTATTTAAAATTTAAACTTTTAAATACAGGAGTTTCAGCAAAAATTAATTTATCTGAAAATTATAATTCAAATAGTTTCAAAGGAAATTTAAAAGGTAAAATTTTAAAATCTAAAGTAAAATTTAATTTCTTTTTTGTTAATAATACCTTTGAAATAAATAAATTATTTTTTAGATCAAAAAACCTATCTTTTGAAAGCCAGGGTCAATTAAGAATAAAACCTTACTTTTATGTTGAAGCAATTTCGAAGATAAAAGAATTAGATAAAACTTTGATTGAAAAAATAAATATTAATAAAATTTTAAATGCAAAAGATATAATTCAGAAATTAAATACAAAAAAGAAATTTACATTTGAAAATAAAAAATTGAGAGCTAATTCACTCGAAAATCTTGAAATAGAAACCTCTCTTTCCTTCGGAAGATTGTTTGTGCAGAAAAATTTCTCTGTATCTGAAAGCAATATTCAATGTAATAGTGAAACAAATCTTCTAGAGGAATATCCGGTAGTCAATTTTCAATGTAATTTCAGTATCAAAGATTTAAAAAATTTTTTTAAGAAATTAAAGATAGATGCTAAATCTAGATCCAACGACATTGATTTAAAAATAATTGGAAATTTAAATATCTTAAATAATAAAATTAGTTTTGAAATGATTACACTAAATAATAATTTAAAATTATCTCAGGAAGATTTAGTTTATTACAAAACCTCATTTGAAAATATTATGTTTGATAAAAATTTTTTAGATATTTTTAAACTTTCCAAATTAAGAAGATTTCTTAATGAAATTTCTTAGCTATTTCGGTTTGGTCATTTTAAGAGGATCCATGATTTTATCATACTCTTTTTCGTTAATCAGACCTTGTTTTAAAACTTCATGTTTTAGTGTAGTGCCATTTTTATGAGCTGCTTTAGCTACGCTAGCAGCCTTATCATATCCTATTCTTGGGGCCAAAGCGGTCACTAGCATTAAGGAATTATCTAACAAAGACTTGATCCTTTTTTTGTCCGCTCTAATACCCTTAACACAGTAAAGTGCAAATGTTTTAGCGGAGTCACTCATGATTTCAATTGATTGTAAAATGTTATGAATTATTAATGGTTTAAAAACATTTAATTCAAAATGACCGTGTGAGCCAGCCATAGTAATTCCATTATGATTTCCAATAACTTTCACACAAACCATTGTTACAGCTTCGGATTGGGTTGGATTTACTTTACCAGGCATTATTGAAGATCCAGGTTCATTAGATGGCAGTATTAATTCACCATATCCTGCTCTAGGACCTGAGCCCAAAAATCTAATATCATTTGCAATTTTCATTAAACAAACTGCCGCTGTGTTCAGTGTGCCTGAAAAATTAACAATTTCATCATGTGCAGCAAGTGACGAAAATTTATTAGACGATACTTTAAAAGGAAGTTTTGTAATCCTACTGATTTCTTTAATAATTTTTTTATCAAAATTTTTTTTGGTATTCAATCCGGTTCCAACAGCTGTACCTCCTTGAGCCAAATAAAAAATTTCTTTTAACGCACTTTCTATTCTAGAAATACATTTTTTTAATTGCGAATGATATCCTGAAAACTCCTGGCCTAAAGTTAAAGGTGTTGCATCCTGAAGATGAGTTCTTCCTACTTTTACTATATTTTTAAATTCGCTAGTTTTCTTTTTAAGCTGTTTTTCTAATAATCTTAGCGATGGTAATAATTTGTCTTTGGCTTTAATCGCTATTGCGATATGCATAGCGGTGGGAAAAACATCATTAGTTGATTGCGATTTATTTACGTGGTCGTTAGGATGAACTGGTTTTTTTGCTCCCATTTTCCCTCCCATCATTTGAATCGCTCTGTTAGCAATTACTTCATTTACATTCATATTGGTTTGAGTACCCGACCCAGTTTGCCAGACTTTGAGAGGAAAATGATTATCAAGTTTACCAGAAATAACTTCTTCAGATGCTTTGATTATGTATTTTGATAATTTTGGATCCAAATCTTTGTTTTTAGTATTTACTATAGCAGCTGCTTTTTTAATGATGGCAATAGAATGTATTACCAGGGGTCTTACTAAAAAATCACCTATATTAAAATACTTATTTGATCGCTCAGTAGAGGCACCCCAATACTTATCACCAGGAACTTTTACTTTTCCTATACTGTCAAACTCTATTCTGTATTTCATCGTTGATTCACTGATATAATACACTCTAATTTATTAATTATAAATTATAAAAGGAACAGAAATGACTAATTTTGAAAGTGTAAGAAAATTCATGGAAACTTTTGGCCAAGAAATTAAAGAAAAAGCAAGTTTTCCTGATGCTAAAATAACTTCTCTGCGTTTCGAACTAATTAAGGAAGAATTAGAGGAATTAAAGGTGGCAATCGAAAAAAAGGATATAAAGGAAGTGGCTGATGCATTAACAGATATACTTTACGTTACTTACGGAGCAGGGCATTCTTTTGGAATTGATTTAGATAAGTGTTTTGCGGAAGTTCAGAGCTCTAATATGAGCAAACTAGGAGCAGATGGGAAACCTATATATAATGAAAAGGGTAAAGTAATGAAGGGACCAGGTTATTTTAAACCTAATCTTAGTAAATTTGTTGCATGATCAAAGAAAACTATTATTGGATTTTGTTGGGTGTTGCCGTTGGAATTTTATTTTATTTAGGCGATAAATATATTTTTTAACGTGCAAAAATTTTTAAACGGACACTTAATCTTATTTATCATTTTATTTTTTGGTTCGTTTTTAAGATTTTATAATATAAATTTTGATGATCTTTGGTATGATGAAATTTTAAGTTTTTGGGTAGCAAGTCCAGAGCATTCAATTAAAGGAAGTTTTGAAATTCATAACAGGACAGAGCCTAATACTTATTCATTTCATTTTTTATTGAAAATTTTTTACAATATTGTTGGTTACAATCTTGACTACGCAAGATATTTGTCTGCTTTTTTTGGAATATTATCAATTCTTCTATCTGTTAAAATTGCAAAACTATTGAATTTTAACGAAATTAAAAATTTTCTTGCGTTATTGTTAGCTTTAAATATTTTTTTGATTTCATACTCACAAGAAGGAAGGGTTTACTCAATTTTATTTTTTTTTTCATTTTTGTCATTAATTTACTTTATAAAAAGTTTCAAAATTAATGCTAAAAAAAAAGATATTTTATTATTTTCTATCTTCACTTTAATAGCAATTTTTTTACATCCTTTTGCATTGATAATATTATTTTCCTATTTTACTTTTTTAATCCTCAAATATTTTAGATCTAAAAAGTTTTTTAAAGATATTAATTTTTCTTTAATAATAGTGCTAATATTTTCTTTGTTATTTTACTTATATTATTTTTATTCTCTTGATCATACGCATTCGAGACATTATTGGATTACAAATCCTGACATAGGTTTTTATACAAATTTCTTCTTTTCAACTTTTTTTGGTTCTAGACTTATGGGTATAATTTTTTTGTTAAGTATAGTGATTTTAACAATTAAAGAAAAAAAATTATTTAGAGGAACAGATATCGTAATTGTTTTTTTTATTACAATATTTCTGTCTTATTTTTTGCCAATAATATTTGGTTATATTTACAAACCCGTGTTAATTTCTAGGTATATAATTTTTGTTCTAATACCAATTTTGGTATTAATTACTTTTTTAATTTCAAGAATTATAAATAAAAAGATTAAAAATTTCTTAATTATTATCTTAACTATTTTTACAATTTTCAATCATTTTACTGAACAAACTTTTAAACAACTTTTTAATGAAAGAGTTCCATCCAAGCCCCAATATACCAAAGCTATCTCTCACATAAATGATTCTAAATTTCATAATTATTTCATAAAAGTAGAAAATATGTTATCTGATGTCGATAGTATTGATGCTATAAATAACTATATTTCTTTCATAAATAAAAATTTTCCAAATAAATTAACTTTACTTAATAAGGAGGAAAAAGAAAAAATTAAAGAGCCCTTTTGGCATTTTTGTCCTCAAGACATAAATAAAAGAGAGTGTGCGCCTCCTGAAAAATTTAAAATAATAAAAGAAAAAGATTTTAATAATATTAATCTTAAGTTGTTACAAAAAACTTGATTAATTTTTATTTCACTTTATTTATTTTCTCTATTAATTGTAAAAAATCGTTATTTCTAACACTAAAAAAAATTTTTAAAATTAATAAATTAGAAATCAAATAAAGAATTACCGCTAATTCAATATACAAATTAAGATCAGAAAAATACTGGAAAAAAATTAAAAAAGTTAAAAACATAGTTGTTCTAATAAAAAAATTAGCACTAAAAATACTTAAGATTTGTATAGAGTAAAGTATTAAAAAAATTATACTAACTTTCGATTTACCACTATATCTGACTTGTTTTTCAATGGGGATCTTTTTAATTGGCAAAAACTTTTGAATTGTACCGCTATAAGACAAATTTAATTCTTTCTTATTAAAAATTTGTTCAAGATGTTTATTATTCAAACAACTGAAGTTTCCAAAATCAATCATTTTTCCAGTAAAAGCGAAAGTAAAATATAATCTTATAATATTTAAAATTCTAAGAAAGATATTCTCTTTACGCTTCTTTCTCTCTGCTACAACAACTTTTGTAGCATCTTCGTCTAAATGACTTAGAAAAGTCTCTAAACTATTAGGGTCATCCTCTCCATCAGAGTCTAGTATCAATATAGCGCCACTCTCTTTTTCTTTATTGATAAAATTGAGACCAGTGGCAATTGCTATTTGACTGCCTGAATTCTTCCTAAGTCTGATGATATCAATTTTTTTAATTTTTTTAATTTCAGAGATTTTTAAATCATGATCAATAGTTGAAGCGTCGTCTATTATTAAAATTTCATAAACTCTTTGCTCATCTTTAATATTATCTTCTATTTTCTTCAATAATATTTCAAGAGAGACCCAATCATTGAAAGTAGGTATAAGAATAAAACATTTTTTTTGATTTTTATTCATCATAAACCCTTTTAGTAAAGGGGCGTTCTGTTGCCAGGTGCCCCGGACTTTGTAACATTATTCCTTATTATACGCCATTCGCAATTGTTTAAAATCTAAAACTTTGATGAAAATTACGAGTAGATTACGAGTGAAATCTTGTGTTAGAATTGTGGAACATGAAAAAAATTTTAGGAATAATATTTGCTGGATTACTAATATCGTGCAGTTCAGAAAATTATTCGGAAATAAATCTTAAATGTGGAAATGCCAATGTGCGAGTAGATAATAATTATATTTATGAGTCATTTGGAGGCGGTGCAGTGAACAAATATAAAATATCTAACAGAACTTCTTCTTATGTCGCTGGAAATCTTAAAGGTTCCTCAGGATTTAATTATGATGCAACTCTTGACCTGAACATGAGGGTTTTAAAAGTAAATAAAAAAGATCGTAAAACAGGAATCTCTGGCGGCTATACAAAAAACTGTAATTAAAAATTACGAGTAGATTACGACCCAACAGGTTGTATCAT